>NZ_DLNJ01000020.1:0-303012 GCF_002478345.1 Microbacterium sp. UBA7513 | reverse complement strand
TCCTCCGCTGGGGCCAGACCGCGTTCCAGGACTTCAAGGTCGTGCCCCCCGGCACCGGCATCGTCCACCAGGTGAACATCGAGCACCTGGCGAAGGTCATCTACGACCGCACCAACGGGGGCGTCCTCCAGGCCTACCCCGACACCTGTGTCGGCACCGACTCGCACACGACGATGGTCAACGGACTGGGCGTGCTCGGCTGGGGCGTCGGCGGCATCGAGGCCGAGGCCGCGATGCTCGGCCAGCCCGTGTCGATGCTCATCCCGCGCGTCGTCGGCTTCAAGCTCTCGGGTGAGATCCCCGCCGGCGTGACCGCGACCGACGTGGTGCTGACCATCACCGACATGCTGCGCAAGCACGGCGTCGTCGGCAAGTTCGTCGAGTTCTACGGCGAGGGCGTGGCCTCGGTCCCGCTCGCGAACCGCGCGACGATCGGCAACATGTCGCCCGAGTTCGGCTCGACCGCCGCGATCTTCCCGATCGACGACGTCACCCTCGACTACCTGCGCCTCACCGGCCGCAGCGACGAGGCCGTCGCGCTGGTGGAGGCCTACGCCAAGGAGCAGAAGCTCTGGCACGACGCCTCCCACGAGCCGGTCTTCAGCGAGTACATGGAGCTCGACCTGAGCACGGTCGTCCCGTCGATCGCCGGCCCGAAGCGCCCGCAGGACCGCATCCTCCTCTCCGAGGCGAAGACGCAGTTCGAGCAGGACATCCTGAACTACGCCACGGCCTCGACCAGCGACGACATCGTCGATCTCGAGTCCAAGCACTCCTTCCCGGCGTCCGACCCCGGTCAGGTCCCCGGCGAGGAGGAGCCGACCACGCGCCCCGTGCACATCAGCAGCGGTGCGCCGGCCAACGTGTCGAACCCCGTCCCGGTCACGACTCCGGAGGGCGAGAAGTACACGCTCGACAACGGCGCCGTCACCCTGGCCGCCATCACGTCGTGCACCAACACGTCCAACCCGTCGGTCATGATCGCCGCCGGTCTCCTCGCCCGCAAGGCGCGGGAGAAGGGCCTCAAGCAGAAGCCGTGGGTCAAGACCACGCTCGGCCCCGGCTCGAAGGTCGTCACCGACTACTACGAGAAGTCGGGTCTGGACAAGGACCTCGAGGGTCTCGGCTTCTACACGGTCGGCTACGGCTGCACCATCTGCATCGGAAACTCCGGCCCGCTGATCGAAGAGGTCTCCGAGGCGATCAACTCGCACGACCTCGCGGTCACGGCCGTCCTCTCGGGCAACCGCAACTTCGAGGGTCGCATCAGCCCGGATGTGAAGATGAACTACCTGGCCAGCCCGCCGCTGGTCATCGCGTACGCCCTCGCCGGTTCGATGCACTTCGACTTCGAGACCGACGCGCTCGGCAAGGACCCGGACGGCAACGACGTGTTCCTCAAGGACATCTGGCCCTCGCCGGACGAGGTGCAGGAGATCGTCGACTCGTCGATCTCGCGCGACCAGTTCATCAAGCAGTACGCCACCGTGTTCGACGGTGACGAGCGCTGGCGCAACCTGCCCACGCCGGACGACGACACGTTCCAGTGGGACGAGAACTCGACCTACGTGCGCAAGGCCCCGTACTTCGACGGCATGAAGATGGAGCTCACCCCGGTGAAGGACATCGAGGGCGCGCGCGTCATGGCGACGCTCGGCGACTCGGTCACCACCGACCACATCTCGCCCGCCGGGAACATCAAGCCGGGCACCCCCGCGGCCCAGTACCTCACGGAGCACGGCGTCGACCGCAAGGACTTCAACTCCTTCGGCTCGCGTCGCGGCAACCACGAGGTCATGATCCGCGGCACCTTCGCGAACATCCGTCTGAAGAACCTCATGGTCTCGGCCGTGAACGACGGACAGGTCGTCGAGGGCGGCTACACCCGCGACTTCACGCAGCCGGACGGCCCGCAGTCGTACATCTACGACGCGTGCATGAACTATGCCGAGCAGGGCACCCCGCTGGTCGTCTTCGGCGGCAAGGAGTACGGCTCCGGCTCGTCGCGCGACTGGGCCGCCAAGGGCACGAGCCTCCTGGGCGTCAAGGCCGTGATCACGGAGAGCTTCGAGCGCATCCACCGCTCCAACCTCATCGGCATGGGCGTCGTCCCGCTGCAGTTCCCCGCCGGCGAGAGCTGGGAGTCGCTGGGCCTCGACGGCACCGAGATCGTCTCGATCACGGGGCTCGAAGAGCTCAACAACGGCGTCACCCCGAAGACGGTCAAGGTCACCGCCACCCCGAGCGAGCACTCGCCGGAGGGCAAGCAGACCGTCGAGTTCGACGCGGTCGTCCGCATCGACACCCCCGGTGAGGCGAACTACTACCGCAACGGCGGCATCCTGCAGTACGTGCTGCGCTCGCTCGTCTGAGCCACGACGACGAAGGGGCCCGTGTCCACGGACACGGGCCCCTTCGGCATGTCAAGGGTCTGCCGCCCTCGGGGGATTCCCGGCTCCGAGCGGTAGGATCGAGAGCGTGTCCGCACCCGTTCGGGCGCACCGCCGAGGCCTGTGAGGAGGCGCAGATGCCCATTCTTCCGAGCATCTCTGGACCGCGCGATCTTGATCGGCTCTCGCCGGAGCAACTGGAAGAACTCGCTGCGGAGATACGGGCTTTCCTCGTCGAGAACGTCTCGCAGACGGGCGGTCACCTCGGTCCGAACCTCGGCGTCGTGGAGCTGACGATCGCCCTGCACCGCGTGTTCTCGTCTCCGGACGATCCCTTCATCTTCGACACCGGCCACCAGTCCTACGTCCACAAGATCCTCACCGGTCGTCAGGACTTCTCTAAGCTGCGCGTCCGGGACGGCCTCGCGGGCTACCCGCAGCGGGCGGAGAGCCCCCACGACGTCGTCGAGTCCTCCCACGCCTCCAGCTCGCTGAGCTGGGCCGATGGTGTGTCCCGGGCGCTCACCGCGACGGGGCGCGCGGACCGACACGTCGTCGCGGTGGTCGGCGACGGAGCGCTGACCGGCGGGATGACGTGGGAGGCGCTGAACAACATCTCCGACGACAACGACCGCAACCTCGTCATCGTCGTCAACGACAACGGCCGCTCGTATGCGCCGACCATCGGCGGCATGTCGCGGTTCCTCAACCGGGTCCGCACCGCGGCGGCCTACAAAGACCTCCACCACAAGTCCGATCGCCTCTTCCGCGCGTTCGGGCCGGTGGGCCGCGCCGTGTTCCGCGGCGTGCGCGGCGGCACCCACGGCTTCCTCTCCCGGTTCACCAACAACGAAGCCCTGTACTCCAACCTCGACATCAAGTACCTCGGTCCGGTCGACGGGCATGACCTTCCGGCGTTGCTGGAGACCCTGGAGCTGGCGAAGTCGTACGGCGCACCGGTCATCGTGCACGCGATCACCGAGAAGGGCCGCGGCTACCAGCCGGCCCGCGACGACGAGGCCGACCAGTTCCATGCGGTCGGCAAGATCGATCCCACGACGGGGGAGACCCTGTCCTCGGGCGGCCGCGGATGGACCGACGTGTTCTCCGATGCCCTCGTGAAGGTCGGGGAGCGGCGCTCGGACGTGATCGCGATCACCGCGGCCATGCTCCGGCCCACCGGCCTCGCCCCCTTCGCGGAGCGCTTCCCGGACCGTGTCTACGATGTCGGCATCGCCGAGCAGCACGCGGTGGCCTCGGCCGCCGGACTCGCGTACGGCGGCCTGCATCCGGTCGTCGCCGTCTACGCCACGTTCATGGGACGGGCATTCGACCAGGTGCTGATGGACGTCGCGCTGCACCGCGCCGGTGTGACCTTCGTGCTCGATCGGGCCGGCGTCACGGGTCCCGACGGCCCCAGCCACCACGGCATGTGGGATCTCGCCATGCTGCAGATCGTGCCGCACATCCGCATCGCCGCACCCCGTGACGGTGCACGACTGACGGAGGCGCTCGACGAAGCCGTCGCCGTCGAGGACGCTCCGACCGTCATCCGCTTCCCGAAGGGCGATGTCTCCGCCGATCTGCCGGCGCTCGAGCGCCTCTCGGACGGCGTGGACGTGCTGGCCCGCGGCGAGGGCGAAGACGTCCTCATCGTCGCCATCGGTCCGTTCGCCGCCCTGGCTCTGGACGTGGCCGACCGGCTGCGCGCCCAGGGCATCGGTGCCACCGTGATCGACCCGCGGTGGGCGATCCCCGTGCAGCCCTCGGTCGTCGAGCTCGCGGCGCGGCACCGCCTGGTGATCACCCTGGAGGACGGCATTCGCGTGGGCGGCATCGGCACGCGCGTCCGGCAGGTGCTCCGCGAGGCGGGCATCGACACGGCCGTCGACGAGCTGGGCCTTCCCGACGAGTTCATCGACCACGCGTCGCGCGATCAGATCCTCGCCGACGCGGGGCTCACCGCCTCGAAGATCGCCCAGGACGTCGTGGCGCAGGTGCTGGGCACCCGGATCCCGAAGGCCCGCCACGCCGGCGAGACCGGCGCGATCGAGCTCCCGCTGCACGAGCGCCACTGACGCGGTCCCGAGCAGGACTCCCGTCGTCAGCGGAGGTCGGCCACCGTCTCGCCGACGATCTGTTCCACTGCGGTGAAGGCGCGGGCGCGCTCGTCGGGGACGAGACCGACCCGCGTGCGGCGGTCCAGCACATCGGCTGCGGTGAGGGCGCCCTGGAACCGGACGGCGTGCTCGATGGCGGCGCGGGAGAGAGGGGCTCCCTCGACGACGGCGTCCTGCGGGCCGATCGGTGCGGGATCGTCGATCAGGCGCAGGGACGCGGTGCTGCTGGGGCCGGCGCGGAGACCGCGTTGCCGCACCGCCAGGTCGACGGCGTCCTCGGCCATCCGACGGTAGGTCGTCAGCTTGCCGCCGAGAACGGAGACGACGCCCGACGTGGAGGTGCGCACGAGATGCCGACGGGAGACGTCCGCGGTCTCAGCCGCTCCGGTGTCGACGAGCGGGCGGAGGCCGGCGAACGCCCCGCGGACGCGGTCCCGCGCCAGCGGCACCGCGAGCAGGCGGTTCAGGGTCTCCAGGAGGAAGGCGATCTCCGCCTCGGTGGGTTCGGCGACGGAGGGGATGGGCCCCGGTGCGTCGACATCCGTGAGCCCGACGATGACACGCCCGCCGCGCTGCGGCAGGGCGAACACGTAGCGGCTGATGGAGCCTTCGAGAGGGATGGTGAGCGCGGCGGTCGGGCGGCCGAGGTCGGCGGCGTCGAGGACGATGTGGGTGCCGCGGCTCGGGCGCAGCGTGAGGCCGTCGTCCAGGGTCGCCGCCCAGACTCCGGTGGCGTTGACGACGGCCCGTGCCCGGATCTCGATGCGTTCGCCGGTGAGCATGTCCGTCGCCGTGGCTCCGTCGGCGTGCAGCCGCTCGGCGCGGATTCGCGTGAGGATCCGCGCGCCGAGACCGGCAGCCGTGCGTGCGACAGCCACGACGAGGGCCGCGTCATCGGACAGCTGGCCGTCGTACGTGACCATGCCACCCCGCAGGCCGCGGGGATTCAGAGCGGGGAAGAGGCGCAGCGCTCTCGCCGTCCCGACGGGGTGAGGGCCAGGCAGGACCTTCCCGCTCGTGCGCGCCTGCAGGCGGAGGAGGTCGCCCATGGCCATCCCCGCCGCGCCGGCCCCGCGCTGGCGGCCGCTGACGCCCGGGGCGAACGGGAGAAGCTGTCCGAGCGGACGGATGAGGTGCGGCGCGATCACCGACATCAGCAGATGCCGCTCCCGTGCACTCTCGCGTGCCGTCGCCACGTCGCCCGTCGCGAGGTACCGCAGGCCGCCGTGGACGAGCTTCGAACTGAACCGGCTCGTCCCGAAGGCGAGGTCCTCCGCCTCGATGAGGGTCACGCGAAGCCCGCGTGATGCGGCGTCCAGGGCCACGCCCGTCCCGGTGATCCCGCCGCCGACCACGAGGAGGTCGCACGTGTCGGCGGCCGCGGCCGCGAGGTCGCTTCCGCGGCGCGCCGCGTGGAGGGCGGTCGAGGCGGCGGTCATGGCCGCAGGTGTCCGTCCAGCGCGGCGCGGAGCTCGCGTTCCCACGCCTGCTCGTCGATGAGGTCGGCCACCGTGCCGTGCGAGAGGACGGCGGACTGGGCGATCAGGAGCAGCATGACGGCGATCTCGCCGGGTTCGCCCGCGCGCACCGAGCCCTGGGCCTGTGCCGCTGCGATCGCGTCGGCCAGCCACCGGAGGATGAGTCGCTGGCTGGAGCCCACCCGGTGCAGCGTATAGCGGGTGAACGCCTCGGGCTCCTCGTCGAGGAGATGCCCGTATACCGGATCGGCGCGGAAGAGGGAGGTGAACCGGAGCACGTCGGCGACGAGCGCATCCCGGGAGTCGACCTTCTTGGGGAACTCCTGGAGGAGGGTGGCGACGCGCCGGAGGAGCGCGGAACGGACGACGTCGTCGGCATCACGCCAGGTCCGGTAGATGGTCGGGCGGCTGAGGCCGGAGCGCCGGGCGAGTGCGGCGATGGTCACGCCGTGGACACCGCTGCGGACGAGCAGGTCGTCCGCCGCGTCGAGGACTCGGCGTTGCGTGGCATCCCAGGCGGGAGGGAAGGCTTCCGAGGGAACATCCGAAGGTTGACGTTCTTCCATGATGTGTCACACTGTAACCCATGGAGCAGCGGAACGGCAGAGGAGCCGACAGGCCCGAGATGCGCTGGAACGGCTGGGGCGACCCGGAACGGGCGAAGGACCTCCCTCTCGCGGTCCGCGGCCTGCTGCCCCTGCTGCTCGGCCGTGTTCCCCGCCGGCCGCGTCCGCCCGCTCTGGATGACGTGCGTGTGCGGCCCTCCCGGCTGACGGCCGCTGATCTCGACGCGCTGGTGGCGGCGGTCGGTCCCGACGCTGTCGACGCCACGTCGTCGGCGCGCCTCCGGCATGCCGGGGGGCGCTCCACCCCCGATCTCCTGCGGCGGCGGGCTGTCGAGCAGGATGCGCCCGACGCCGTCGTGTTCCCCGCGGACCATGACGCCGTGTGCGCCTGCCTCGCGCTGGCGGGAGAGCGCGGGATCGCCGTGATCCCCTTCGGTGGAGGAACGAGCGTGGTCGGGGCGCTGGACCCGGAGACCGGCCCGCATCGCGCGGTGCTCAGCCTGGATCTGCGCCGGCTCTCCGGGCTGCTCCGGCTCGACGAAGTGAGCGGCGAGGCGACCCTCGCGGCAGGTACCACCGGACCCGAAGCCGAAGCGCTGCTGTCGGCGCACGGGTTCGAGCTGGGGCACTTCCCGCAGAGCTTCCGGTACGCGACCATCGGCGGCTTCGCCGCCGCCCGATCCTCCGGGCAGAACTCCGCGGGCAACGGGCGTTTCGACGCGATGGTGACGGGGATCCGCGTCGCGACGCCGACGGGAGACCTCGACCTCGGCCGCGCGCCGGGATCGGCGGCGGGGCCCGATCTCCTCCGCCTCTTCCTGGGGTCCGAGGGGATCTTCGGCGTGATCACGGAGGTCCGCGTCCGAGTGCACCCGGTACCGACCGTGCGGATCTTCGAGTCGTGGACCTTTCCCGATTTCGATCGCGGGGCCGATGCGCTCCGCCGGGTCGTCCAGCAGGGGGCCGGCCCCACGGTCATCCGGCTCTCGGATGAAGCCGAGACCGCTGTGAGCCTCGCCCAGGTCGGCCGGATCGGGAAGGCTCTCGCGAAGGGGGCGAGCGTCGTGACGGTGTTCGAAGGCGACGACGCCGCAGCGCGCCGGGACCGGACCGCGGAGATCCTCGCCGAGGTCGGCGGCCGGTCCGCGGGCACCGGCGACGCGGAGGAATGGGCGGCGGGACGCTTCGACGGTCCGTATCTGCGCGATGCTCTGCTCGACGCCGGGGTGTTCTGCGAGACGCTGGAGACCGCGACCACCTGGTCGAACCTGCGCACTCTGAAGGAAGCGGTCGAGGGGGCGCTGCGGGACGGCTTCGACGCGGCGGACGCCCGCTCGTACGTCATGTGTCACGTCTCCCACGTGTACCCGACCGGCGCGTCCCTCTACTTCACGGTGCTCGCCGGGCTGCGACAGGATCCGCTCGGCGCCTGGACCGTCGTGAAGGGCAGGGTGAACGACGCGATCCTCGCGAACGGCGGGACGATCAGCCACCATCACGCCGTGGGTCGCGATCACGCCCCCTGGCTCGCGCAGGAGATCGGGGACACCGGAGTGCGGATCCTCACGGCCGTGAAGCGGGAGCTCGATCCTCGCGGCATCATGAACCCGGGCGCAGTCCTCGCCGATGTCCCGATCGGGACGACCGTCTGAGATGGGGCACATCGCGGTGCTGTCGAACCCGCTGTCCGGCAAGGGCCGCGGGCAGCGGGTCGCGGACGACGCGCTCGCTCACCTCCGACGGTGCGGCGCGGACGTGCGCGTGTACGCCGGGCGTTCTGCTGCCGACACGAGGCGGCTGGCCGCAGTGGCCCTGGACGCGGCACCGGACGGACTCGTCGTGGTCGGCGGCGACGGCACCCTCTCGGGCATCCTCGAACTCGTGTGCGCCGCGGGCATCCCGGTCACGGTCGTCCCCGCCGGCACCGGGAACGACCTGGCGCGCGCCCTCGGGCTGCCGCGCGCGGACGTGGCGAAGGCGGTCGAGCTCGCGCTGACCGGCGTGCCCCGCGCCATCGACATCGGCGAGGTGCGGACGTCGACGGGCACTTCCCTCTTCCTCACCGTGGCGGCTCTGGGGTTCGACGCCCGGGTGAGCGATCGCACCAACCGCCTCCGCTGGCCCTCCGGCGCGCTGCGGTACTACCTCGCGCTGCTGATCGAGCTCATCCGGCTGCGTCCCCTCGATTTCACGATCCGTGCCGATGACGGCCCGGTGACCCCGGCCCGCGGCATCCTCGTGGCGGTCGGGAACACGGCCAGCTACGGCGGGGGGATGCCGGTCTGCGTGGGGGCGGCCCCGGACGACGGCGCCCTCGACGTCGTCGCCGTGGGGCCCCTGGGCCGCCTCCGGCTGGTGCGCCTGTTCCCGCTCCTCTTGCGCGGGACACACCTCGCACGGCCCGAAGTGCAGCACCTGCGCGCCGGCACCGTCACGGTCTCCGCTCCGGGCCTCGTGGCCTACGCAGACGGCGAGCGCGTGGGGGAGGATTCCTGCACGATCTCGATCCGCGCGGGGGCACTGACCGTCATGACTCGGGCGGAGCGGAAGGACGCGCATGTTCGATGAGGACGTCGTCATCGTCGGGTCGGGCTTCGGCGGCTCCGTCGCGGCGCTCCGACTCACGGAGAAGGGCTACCGCGTCCGCGTGTTCGAGGCCGGGCGGCGCTTCGCCGACGAGGACTTCGCGAAGACCAGCTGGGACGTGCGTCGCTACCTCTGGGCCCCGGCGCTCGGGTGCTTCGGGGTGCAGCGCGTCCATCGGCTGCCGCACGTCATGATCCTCGCCGGTGCAGGCGTGGGCGGGGGGTCGCTCAACTACGCGAACACGCTGTACGAACCGGGCGCGGCGTTCTTCGCCGACCCCCAATGGGCGTCGATCCGAGACTGGCGCGCGGCGCTGGCACCGCACTATGCCACGGCCAGGCGCATGCTCGGTGTGGTGGAGCGCTACCCGCACGAGGGTCCGGTGGAGCGGATCATGGCCGGAGCCGCGGAGGACCTCGGGGTGGGCGCGACTTTTCGCCGAGCTCCGGTCGGCGTATGGTTCGGTGAACCCGGGAAGCGGGTCGCCGATCCGTTCTTCGGGGGCGAGGGTCCGGATCGCACGGGATGCACGCTCTGCGGTAACTGCATGGTCGGCTGCCGCGTCGGTGCCAAGAACACCCTGGTGAAGAACTACCTCGCCCTCGCCGAGCGCCGCGGAGCGGTCATCGAGCCGCTGCGCACCGTCACCGAGGTGCGGGAGCTGTCGGACGGCGGCTTCTCCGTCACGACGCGGCGCAGCGGGGCCTGGTTCCGCCGGCGGGAGCAGACCGTCACCGCACGAGAGGTCGTGCTGGCCGCGGGGACCTGGGGCACGCAACAGCTCCTGCACCGGATGAAGGACGCCGGAGCGCTGCCACGGATCTCCGACGCCGTGGGCCGGCTCACGCGGACCAACTCGGAGGCCCTGGACGGGGCCGTCGCCGTCCGAGTGCCCGACGGGGTGGAACTGGCGCGCGGCGTGGCGATCACGACCTCGTTCCACGTGGACGAGCGCACCCACGTCGAGAACGTCCGCTACGGTCCGGGATCGAACCTGATGGGCGCTCTCGCCACCGTGCTGGTCCCCGGTGACCGCGCCCTGCCGGGTCGCCTGGTCGCACTCGCGGGGCAGGTGCTGCGCCGTCCCGCGCGGGCCCTGCGCCTTGCCTCTCTCCGACGCTGGAGCGAGCGGGGGATCATCGCGCTCGTCATGCAGACCGCCGACAACTCGCTCACGCTGTCGCTGCGGCGGCGCTTCGGGCGCGTGCAGCTCACGAGCGCCCAGGGGCACGGCGCACCGAACCCCAGCCACCTCCCCGAGGCGCATCGTGCCGCCCGTGCCATCGCCGCCCGCCTGCAGCGCGAGGGCGGAGTGCCCACCGAGGCGCGCGGATCCTGGCCGGAGGTCTTCGGGATCCCGCTCACCGCGCACTTCCTCGGCGGGGCGGTCATCTCCGCTTCGCCGGAGCACGGCGTCGTGGACGAGTATCAGCGCGTCTGGGGACACCCCGGACTGCATGTCGTCGACGGAGCCGCCGTGCCCGCCAATCCGGGGGTGAACCCGTCCCTGACCATCACCGCCCTCGCGGAGCACGCCCTGTCGCACTGGCCACGACGCGGGGAGCCGGATCCCCGGCCGACGCCGGGGACGACACAGGGGGCCACGCCTTCGGCGCGACCCCCTGCGGAGATGTGATCAGCGGCTCTCGATACCGCGGATCTGCGGCGTGTGGAACGAGCCGCCGAACGCGCGCTCGGACGCCCCCTCGCGGTCGAGGTACGGCGACGCCCCACCATCGATGAACGGCCAGCCCGCGCCCAGGATGAGGCACAGATCGATGTCCTCGACCTCCGGGACCACACCCTCGTCGAGCATCCGCTTGATCTCGGTCGCGAGCCCGTCCTGTACGCGCTGCAGGATCGTGGCGGCGGACGCCGGGCTCTTGCCGACCGCCGGAGCGAGGACCTTCTCGGCCTGCTTCGTCCAGCCGACCACCCGGCCGCCCTTGTCCTTCTCCACGACCTGGTCGAGCTCGGCCAGGGCGTGGAAGTTCTCGTTGGCGTAGAACCGGTCGGGGAACGCGCGCACCATCGTGTCCTGCACGTGCGCGGCGACCTTCCAGCCGACGAGGTCGATGAGCTGGAAGGGACCCATCGGCAGGCCGAGCGGCGCGAACGCCTTCTCGACGTCAGCGATCGGGGTGCCCTCGTAGACGGCGCGCGCCGCCTCGCCCATAACCTTCGCGAGCAGACGGTTCACCACGAAGCCCGGGGCGTCGGCGGTGAGCACCGCGTTCTTGCCGAGGTTCTTGGCGACGACGAACGCGGTCGACAGTGCTGTGTCCGCCGTCGCCGGCGTCTTCACGATCTCGATCAGCGGCATGACCGCGACCGGGTTGAAGAAGTGGAAGCCGACGAGCCGCTCCGGGTGGGCCAGCTTCGCGCCGATCTCCTCGACCGACAGCGACGAGGTGTTGGTGGCGAGCACCGCGTCCTCCGCGATGATCTTCTCGATCTCGCCGAAGACCTGCTGCTTGACGCCGACCTCTTCGAAGACCGCCTCGATGACGAAGTCGCAGTCCGCGTAGAGGCTCTTGTCGGTCGTGCCGGTGACGAGGCCGCGCAGCTTGTTCGCGGTGTCCGCGTCCACCCGGCCCTTGGTCTCCAGCTTGCCGATCTCCTCGTGGATGTAGGCGACACCCTTGTCGACGCGCGCCTGGTCGAGGTCGGTGATGAGCACCGGCACCTGGAGCTTGCGCACGAACAGCAGCGCGAACTGGCTGGCCATGAGGCCCGCACCGATGATGCCGACCTTGGTGACCTTCTTCGCGAGCTCCTTGTCGGGGGCGCCGACCGGACGCTTCGCGCGCTTCTGCACGAGGTCGAACGCGTACATCGAGGCCGCGAACTGATCGCCGGTCACGAGTTCCGCCAGCGCCTCGTCTTCGCGGGCGAAGCCCTCCGCCTTGGTGCCGCTCTTCGCCTTGTCGAGCAGTTCGAGGGCGGCGTACGGCGACTTCGGCACGGTGCCGATCTTCGACTCCAGCATGCCGCGGGCCATCTTGATGGCGATCGGCCACTTGGTGAGGCGCTCGATCTTGCCGGGCTCGTTCTTTCGCACGACCTTCTTGCCGCCGAGGACCGCGTCCGCCCAGGCGAGAGAGTTCTCCAGGTAGGTCGCGGCAGGGAAGATGGCGTCGAAGATGCCGAGGTCGAAGGCCTGCTGGGGTTTCAGCATGCGGTTCTGCTTGAGCGGGTTGGAGATGACCACCTCGAGGGCGTTCTCGATGCCGATGAGGTTCGGCAGCAGGTAGGCGCCGCCCCACCCGGGGATGATGCCGAGGAAGACCTCGGGGAGCGCCACGGCCGCGGCCGAGGCGTCGACCGTGCGGTACGTGGAGTTCAGGGCGATCTCCAGCCCACCGCCCAGCGCCAGGCCGTTCACGAACGCGAACGACGGCACGCCGAGCTCGCTCAGCTTCCCGAGCACCTTGTGGCCGAGCTGGGCGATCAGACGCGCGTTGTCGCGCGATCCGACCTTGCTGATGTCCGAGAGGTCGGCGCCGGCGGCCATGATGTACTGCTTGCCGGTGATGCCGACCGCCTGGATCTCGCCGGCCGCCGCGCGGGCCTTGAGGCCGTCCAGCGTCGCGCCGAGCTCGGTGAGGGTGGCCGGGCCCAGGGTGTTCGGGCGGGTGTGGTCACGACCGTTGTCCAGCGTGATCAGGGCGAGGACCTTGCCCGAGGCGAGGCGGATGTCGCGCACGGGGGAGTGCGTGACGACCTCTCCCTCGGTGAGCGCCTGGATGGGCGAGAAGTCGACGTCGTCGTAGCTCACTTCTTCTTCTTTCCGTCGTAGTGCGGGTTCTCCCAGATGACCGAGCCGCCCTGGCCGAGACCGACGCACATCGCCGTCAGGCCGTAGCGCACGTCGGGGCGCTCCGCGAACTGCGCCGCGAGCTGGATCATGAGCCGGACGCCGGAAGCGGCCAGCGGGTGGCCGACCGCGATCGCGCCGCCCCACGGGTTCACCCGGGGGTCGTCGTCGTCGATGCCGAAGTGGTCGAGGAGGGAGATCACCTGGATGGCGAATGCCTCGTTGAGCTCGAAGAGCCCGATGTCGGAGATGTCGAGGCCGGCCTTCTTGAGCGCCTTCTCGGTCGACGGGATCGGGCCGATGCCCATGATCTCCGGCTGCACGCCGGCGAAGGCGAACGAGACCATCCGCATCTTCGGCGCGAGGCCGAGCTCGTTGACGGCGCTGCCGCCGGCGAGCAGCGACATGGTCGCGCCATCGGTGAGCGGCGAAGATGTCCCGGCGGTGACGCGGCCGTGCGGACGGAACGGCGTCTTGAGACCGGCGAGGTCCTCCATCGTGGTCTGCGGACGGCGGCCCTCGTCCTCGGTGGCCAGGCCCCAGGCGCCGTCGGCGCCCTTGATCGCGACCGGCACGAGATCCGGCTGGATCTTGCCTGCGTCATAGGCGGCCTGCACCTTCTGCTGGCTGCGCATGCCGTAGCGGTCGGAGCGCTCCTTGGTGAGGTGCGGGAAGCGGTCGAAGATGCGCTCCGCGGTGACGCCCATGTTGAGGGCGCCGGGGTCGACCATCTTCTCCGCCACGAAACGCGGGTTGGGGTCGGCGTTCGCGCCGATCGGGTGGTGCCCCATGTGCTCGACGCCGCCCGCGAGGGCGAGGTCGTACATGCCCACGCCGATCGAGGCGCCCATGGTCGTCACGCTCGTCATCGCGCCGGCGCACATGCGCTCGACCGCGAGTCCGGGGACGGTCTGGGGGAGTCCGGCGAGGATCGCCACCGACCGCCCGAGGGTGAGCCCCTGGTCGCCGGTCTGGCTCGTCGCGGCGATGGCGACATCGTCGATGCGGTCCGCCGGCACGGCCGCGTTGCGCTCCATCAGGCCGATGGTCGCCTTGACGGCGAGGTCATCCGCGCGGGTGTTCCAGTACATGCCCTTTTCGCCGGCGCGCCCGAAGGGGGTGCGCACTCCATCGACGAAGAAGACGTCCGAGATCTCGGCCACTCTGCCTCCAAGTTAGTGCGGTGGCCTCAGTCTATGAACGGCCGGAAACCGGGAGGAATCGGTTGGATCGAACCTACGAAGCGGTCGCGGACGTGGTGTCGGGCGATTGCGTCGCCTCTACAAAGGCGTCGGCGATCTTCTGTGCAGTCTGTTCAACCTGCCAGGGGCGGGCTCCGAGCGCGGAGAGCGCGGCGCCGACCCCTTCCGCCGTGGCGTCCGGGCCGTCCCACGCGACCCGGCGCAGGTACTCGGGCGTGAGGAGGTTCTCGGTGGGCATGCCCAGCTCCTCCGCGACCGCCTCGACCGCGGGACGGGCGGCCTTCAGGCGGGCGTCCGCCTCCGGGTTGCGGTCGCCCCAGGCGCGGGGCGGCGGGAGCGCGTCGCTCGGCACACGCTCGCGCGGCAGCGTCTCGGCGGCACGGCCATCGACGATCGCCTGCCACCAGCGGTCGAGCTGGGTGCGGCTCGCGCGGCCCTGGAACTCCTTGACTCCGGCGAGAGCCTGCTTGGAGGCGGGGTTGGCGAGGACCGCAGCGACGAGAGAGCGGTCGGGAACGAGACGGCCGGGGGAGATGTCCTGCTGCTGCGCGTACATCTCCCGTGCCTCCCACAGCGCGCGGGCGACGGCGAGATTGCGGGCACCGCGCACCTGGTGGAGACCGCTCAGCCGCCGCCAGGGGTCTTCGCGCGGGGCCTTCGGGGCTCGGGCCAGGGTGGCGGCGAACTCTTGGGCGGCGAAGACGGTCTTGCCCTGCTCCTCGAGCTCGGCGACGAGGGCGTCGCGGACGTCGACGAGGTGCAGCACGTCCAGCGCGGCATAGTCCAACCAGGAGTCGGGCAGCGGCCGGGTCGACCAGTCGGCCGCCGAGTGCTCCTTCTTCAGGGTGATGCCGAGCGTGTCCTCGACGACGGCGGCCAGACCCACCCGGTCGTGACCGAGCAGGCGGGACGCGAGCTCGGTGTCGAAGATCTCCGTCGGCTCCAGGTGCAGCTCGCGCAGCGACGGGAGGTCCTGGCTGGCGGCGTGGAGCACCCACTCGACGTCGCCGATGGCCTCCTGCAGGGGAGCGAAGTCACCGATTGCGGGCGGGTCGAACAGGAACACCCCGGCCTCGCGCCGGAACACCTGCACCAGATAGGCCCGCTGCGAGTAGCGGAAGCCGGACGCCCGCTCGACATCGACGGCGACCGGGCCGGTGCCTGCGGCGAGCGCAGCGCAGGCGGCGCGGAACTCCTCGGTTTCGGAGATCACGGAGTATTCAGTCACGTACAGCCTTTCGCGCGCCGATCACGGCGATGCCCTCGGAACCCGGCGGAAGCCCCGCCAGCATTCCGACCAGCTCGGCCCATGCTTCGACGTGCGGTCGGAACGGGCCCTCCGGAGTCCAGGACGCCCGCAATTCTATCTGGGCGCCATCGCCCTCGTCGGCGAGGCCGCCGAATCCCTTCGACAGCGTCTTCGTCGACGTGCCCGACGGGGAGTGGTAGATCGCGTCCCGGGAATCCAGCGCGTCCACGAGCCACGACCAGGTGACGTCGGCGAGCAGGGGGTCGGTGCCGATCTCGGTCTCGAGTGGCGCCTGGGCGAAGATCACGATGCGCCAGGCGCCGCCCCAGGCATCCGGCTCGTGCGGGTCGTGCAGCAGGATGAACCGTCCGGTCCCGTACACGGAGTCGCCGTCCTCGCCCGGGCGGACGTCGGCGGACAGAGCGATCGCGAAGGGGGCCAGATTCTGCGGCGTGGGGATCTCACGGACCGCGATGTCGTCGCGGAACGCGGTCGCGCGCAGTTCGGCGACGGCGGCGTCGAAGGGCGTCCCGGCCTCGGGGTGTGCGGTCACGGCAACAGGCTAGAGTCGGAAGGCGATGAAGAGTCTCAGGCACGCCGTTGCGATCGTTGTCCCCGCGCTCCTCGCTGTGGGCGCTGCCGTCGGGGTCCTCG
Source organism: Microbacterium sp. UBA7513 (assembly GCF_002478345.1). NCBI lineage: Bacteria > Bacillati > Actinomycetota > Actinomycetes > Micrococcales > Microbacteriaceae > Microbacterium > Microbacterium sp. UBA7513. The sequence goes on along the minus strand of NZ_DLNJ01000020.1, from coordinate 286,950 downwards.
TGATCGCGGTGGCGCGCCGGGTCGTCATCCCATTGCGCAGTCGCATTCAGGACACGGAGATCCTCGCGATCGACACCGGCGCTCAGACGATCGAGCTCCGCCGCACGCTCGACACCGAGTTGCCTGGGCGGTACGGCCTGTTCACGACGGGCACCTACGGCTACGTCAAGCTCGGCGCGGTGCTCAGCGCGGACAGCACGACCGTGCGGCGCAAGCTCCTCACGAAGATCGAACCCGGAGCCAGGGTGGACCGCGGAGCATCGTTCAGCGGAAGCTACTACACGTCGCCGAGCGAGCTGCACCTGCGCTGGGAGAACGTGCTCATCGGCTCTCCGGCCGGACCGTGCCCCGCGTGGTTCTTCCCCGGGGAATCCTCGACCTGGGTCATCCAGGTGCACGGTCGCGGCACCACGCGGGCGGAATGCATCCGTGCCGTGCCGGTGCTGCACGCGGCCGGGCTGCCCACGCTCGTCGTGTCCTACCGCAACGACGGCGAGGCGCCGCGCACGCGAGCGGGCGCCTATGCCCTCGGCGCGTCGGAGTGGCGGGACGTGGACGCCGGGATCGCCTACGCGTTGCGTCACGGCGCGGAGCGCGTCGTGCTGATGGGCTGGTCCATGGGCGGGGCGGTGTCGTTGCAGGCTGCGGTCAACTCTGGCCACCGCGATCGCATCGCGGGCATCATCCTCGAGTCGCCGGTCGTGGACTGGCGCACCGTGCTGCGCTTCCAGGCCCGGGTCGCCCGGGTCCGCGAACCTCTGCCCGCCCTCGCGATGGGGGCGCTGCAGCTGCCGCTCACGGCGAAGCTCAGCGGTGCGGACGAGCCCATCCTGTTCGACCGGCTGGACATGGTCGCGCGGGCCGACGAGCTGCAGGCGCCGATCCTCATCCTGCACAGCGACGACGACGGCTTCGTCCCCGCGGACGCCTCGCACGCCCTGCAGGAGGCGCGGCCGGACCTCGTGACCATGCCGCGCTTCACCGTCGCCCGGCACACCAAGCTCTGGAACTACGACGAGAAGGGCTGGACCACGGCCATCACGGAGTGGCTCGCGGCACAGGGGCTCAGCGCTTCTGCCTGACCTGGTTCTTGGCCCGCATCAGCATGCCGGTCATGCCGCCGATCCGCAGCGGTGACACGGCCTTGGTGAGCCCGATCGACTGCGGGTAGTCCTCGGGGATCGCCAGGACCTCGTCCGCCGTCAGTCCGGTGAGGCCCTGCACGAGGATGCTCGCGAACCCCCGGGTCGTCGGCGCCTCTTCCGGAGCCGTGGCGTGCATGGTCACAACGTCGTCGTGGACCTCGACGAAGATGTAGACCGGCGATTGGCATTCCGCGACGCGCTCGCACATCTCCGGATGCGCCGCCACCTCGTCGGAGACGGCAGGCAGCTCGTCGGCGTACTCCAGGAGCAGCAGCAGACGGTCCGATTCCGGGGTCTCCAGGAATCCGTCGCGGATCTCGGCGAGGGTCTCGGGCAGGGTGGAGGCGTTCATCCCCGCCATTCTCCCACCTCAGACAGTGCCGGGCTCCGTGCCCGTGACGATCGGGACGCGCACGGCACTGCCCCACTCCGTCCACGAGCCGTCGTAGTTGCGGACGTTCTCGAAGCCGAGGAGGTGCTTCAGCACGAACCAGGTGTGGCTCGAGCGCTCCCCGATGCGGCAGTAGGCCACGACGTCGTCGCCGTCCTGCAGCCCGGCGCCGTCACGGTAGATGGCGTCGAGTTCTGCGCGACTCTTGAAGCCGCCATCCTCGGCGACGGCCTTCGCCCACGGCACGCTCTGCGCGGTGGGGATGTGGCCGGCCCGCAGCGTCCCCTCCTCCGGGTAAGCGGGAGCGGTGGTCCGCTCGCCGCTGTACTCCTCCGGCGAGCGCACGTCGATGAGCGGGGCGCCGAGGTGGGCGAGCACGTCCTCCTTGTATGCGCGGATGACCGTGTCGTCGCGCTCCACCACCGGGTACTCCGTGGCGGGGCGGTTCGTCGCCTCGCGGGTGAGCTCGCGGCCCTCCGCGATCCAGCGGTCACGACCGCCGTCGAGCAGACGGACGTCCTCGTGGCCGAAGAGCGAGAACACCCACAGCGCGTACGCCGCCCACCAGTTGTTCTTGTCGCCGTAGATGACCACCGTGTCGTCGCGGGCGATGCCCTTGCGGCTCAGCAGCTCGGCGAAGCCCTCGCCGTCGACGTAGTCCCGCACCACCGGGTCGTTGAGCTCGGTGTGCCAGTCCACCTTCACCGCTCCGGGGATATGGCCCGTCTCGTAGAGGAGGACGTCCTCGTCCGACTCGACGACGACGAGGCCGGGCTCTCCCAGGTGGGCGGCGAGCCACTCGGTCGTCACCAGGCGGCCGGGTTCGGCGTACTCGGCGAACTTGGGGGAGGAGGAGTCGAACTCGATGGCCATGGGGTCTCCGTAGCGGTGAGCGGGCGAGCGGGCGGTACGGACGGCGTAGTGTGGATCCGTCCCTTCGACGATAGATCCTCCGCGCGCCCCCGGGACCCGATCCGTAAGACTTCGACACAGGCCGTTGCCTGATTCAGGACCGTGATGACCGACCCGACCACCCGCACCGGAACCGTCCACCTCACCGAGCGCACGCCGACGGTCAGCGGACCCGAGATGCTCGCGAGCCTGGTGCCGCCGCCGCAGTTCGACGACGCCACGTTCGACAGCTACCGTGCGGACCCCGCCTACCCGTCGCAGGAGGAGGCCAAGCAGACGCTGCTCCGGTTCGCCGGACGCGGCGCCCCCGTCAAGCGGGGCGGCCTGTTCAGCAGGGCGAAGAAGGAGCCCGAGCTGAAGCCCGGGGTCTACCTCGACGGCGGTTTCGGCGTGGGCAAGACCCACCTGCTCGCGTCGATCTACCACGCGATGCCCGCGCGCCGGAAGTACTTCGGCTCGTTCATCGAGTACACCGCCCTGGTGGGTGCCCTCGGCTACAAGAACACCGTCGACCTCCTGAAGGGCGCCGATCTGCTCTGCATCGACGAGTTCGAGCTCGACGACCCGGGCGACACCATGGTCATGACGCGTCTGCTCGGTGAGCTCGTGCCCACCGGGACCCGGCTCGCGGCGACCTCCAACACGCCGCCGAACGCGCTCGGCGAGGGGCGTTTCGCCGCGCAGGACTTCCTCCGCGAGATCCACGCGATGTCGGACAGCTTCCAGACCCTGCGCATCGACGGCGTCGACTTCCGGCAGCGCGCGATCGACGGTCACGCCGTGGCGCTGGACGACGCGGCGTACGGCGCCGCAGTGGAGAGGGCAACGGCGGACGGCGCCGTGTCGGACGACGCGTTCGACGACCTCATCCGGCACCTGGCGCAGGTGCACCCCTCGCGCTACATCCGGCTCATCGACGGCCTGCACCGGGTGGGGCTGCGGGGCGTGCGTCAGCTCACCGACCAGTCCGAGGCCCTGCGGTTCGTCGCCTTCGTCGACCGCGTCTACGATGCCCAGATCCCGATCCTCGCGACGGGCCTCGGGCTCGACGCCGTGTTCTCCGACGAGATGCTCGCCGGCGGCTACCGCAAGAAGTACCTGCGCGCCATCTCCCGGCTCAACGCGCTCACGCATTCTGCGTAAGCCCGCAGGCCCGCGTAACGCGATGTTCACACGCGGAGCCGGGCTGTAACCGCGGGGAAACAAACCTCACGCATGGGCGAAATCGCCCGTGGTCACACTGAAGCTCTCAACTACTTCGGATGTGAGGTTTTCCTATGGATGCTCCCGGCAACATCTCGTGGGCGATCACCGCGACGGCACTGGTGCTGCTCATGACGCCCGGCGTCGCGTTCTTCTACGGCGGTCTCGTCAAGGCGAAGAGCGTCGTCAGCATGATGATGATGAGCTTCGGCTCGATCGGACTCGTCGCCGTGCTGTGGATTCTCTTCGGCTTCTCGATGAGCGCCGTCGACAGCCCGACGGCTTTCGCGGGCAACCCCTTCGCGGACATCGGCCTGTCCAGCCTCGCCTCGGGTGAGGGGTCGAACGTCGCCCTCCTCAGCGTCGCGTACGGCGCCACCTTCGCGATCATCACCGTCGCCCTCATCTCCGGGGCGATCGCCGATCGGGCGAAGTTCGGCAGCTGGCTGATCTTCGCGGGCGTGTTCGCCACGGTCGGCTACTTCCCGGTCGCCGCCTGGGTCTGGGGCGGTGGCTGGATCATGAACCTCGGGACGACCCTGTTCGGCGAGGACAGCGGCATCGGCGTGATCGACTACGCCGGCGGTACCGCGGTGCACATCAACGCGGGCGCCGCGGCGCTGGCCCTCGCCCTGGTGCTGGGCAAGCGCATCGGGTTCCAGAAGGGCATCCTCAAGCCGCATAACGTACCGCTGACGCTGCTGGGCGCCGCCCTGCTGTGGTTCGGCTGGTTCGGCTTCAACGCCGGTGCGGAGTGGCTCGCCGAGGACATGGGCGGCGTCGGACTCATCGGCCTGAACACCCTGGGCGCGACCGCGGCCGCGATCCTCGGCTGGATCCTCATCGAGCGCATCAAGGACGGCAAGCCCACCTCGGTCGGCGCCGCGTCCGGCGCGGTGGCGGGTCTCGTGGCGATCACCCCGGCGTGCGCCAACCTCACCCCGGGATGGTCCCTCCTGCTCGGAGCGGTCGCCGGCATCGTCTGCGCCCTCGCCGTGGAGCTGAAGTTCCGCCTCGGGTTCGACGACTCGCTCGACGTTGTCGGCATCCACCTCGTCGGCGGCCTCATCGGCACCGTGTACCTCGGCTTCTTCGCCACCGGCACCGGCCTGTTCGTCGGCGGCGACGCCCGCCAGCTCGCCGTCCAGGTGATCGCCGCGGCCGGCGTGCTGATCTACTCCTTCGTGGTCGCCTGGGTGATCGGCTTCGTGATCCAGAAGACGATCGGATTCCGCATCACGAACGAGGACGAGATCGCCGGTGTCGACCAGGTCGTCCACGGCGAGGAGGGCTACGCTCTCGCGAACGCGTGACGACGGTTAGGGTGACCGTGTGGGCACGACCAGCAACGGCATCCTGAAGACACTCACGGACCTCCTGCGCCGAGCAGTGGGCTCCTCCCGGGCGTCGCGGACCTCTCCCGGTCCGCGGCGCCCGGACGCGCGTCTGCGGACGGCCGAGGAACGCGAGCGGCGGTCCGGTACCGTGGCGGACTCCGGGGCGGAGCCGGGGAGAACGCGCGGCACCGAGACCGTGCGGCTCGATGCCGGGCGCATGCCGGCCGTCCGCGTGGCCTACGCTCCGCAGCGGGACGGCGCCCCGGATGCGGGCGAGGTGGTCTGGACCTGGGTGCCGTACGAGGAGAACGACGGCCGGGGCAAGGACCGGCCGGTGCTGGTGATCGGACGGCAGTCGTCCGAGCGGGTGTACGCGGTGCGGATGACCAGCAGGCCGCATGACGGCGACCGAGACTACCTCTCGATCGGGAGCGGGGAGTGGGACGGGCAGGGCCGCGAGTCGTGGGTCGACATCGAACAGCTCTACAGCGTCCACGAGCGTGGACTCCGCCGGGAGGCGGCGGCCCTGGATCGTACCCGGTACGCACGAGTAGCGGCGGCGCTCCAGCGGCGATACGGGTGGGCGCAGAGCTGAGACCGGCGCCGGTTCCCATCCGATCGACGCGGGGCTCCGAACCTTCCTGTGAGTCGCCGCCGGCGGCACCCAAGGAGGAATCATGCGTTTCATCCCGACCAAGGTCCATGGAGTTCTCGACTACGTCGTCGGGATCGCTCTGATCGCCGCGCCCTGGCTCTTCGGCTTCGCCGGCATGGGTGGAGCTCCCGTCGTCATCCCGATCGTGCTCGGCATCGGCCTCATCGTCTACAGCCTCTTCACGAAGTACGAGTGGGGTCCGTTCGGTCTGATCCCCATGCCCGTGCACCTCGTCTTCGACATCGTCGCGAGCCTCTTCCTCGCCCTGTCGCCGTGGCTGTTCGGCTTCGCGGACGAGGCGCTGAACGTCTGGCTCCCGCACGTCGTCGTCGGTGCCGCCGTCATCGTCGTCGTGCTGTTCTCCCAGCCGCAGCCGCAGAGCACGCGCGGACGGGCGGCGACCGCCTGACGCGGGACAGGACGAAGGGGCGACCGGATCCGATCCGGCCGCCCCTTCGTCATGAGGGCTACTCCTCGTTGTCGGCCTCGGCCTGATGCTCCTGCTGCTGCTCGGTGTCGACCTGGGCGGGAGGCAGGTCCTGGAGGAACTGGCGGTCGCTGTTCGGGTCGCCGCTCCCGTCGCCGGCGAGCGGATCCTGCGCGCTGACGTCGTCGGCGGGGATGTTCTCTCGTCCGTTCATGTCCTGTCCTCTCACGCGGGGCGCCGGGTGCGCCCGTTCGCAGGCGAGTCTGCCCGCCCTCGGCGGAGGACGGGATCCCCTGGTGCGATCGGACGCGCAGTGATAGGCGCGATCAGCCCCGGAGAGCGGCGCTGATCCAGCGGGCGTACTGGTGCCAGGGGTCGCCGCCCTGTTGCAGGACCGCGATGTGCGCGCGGATCTCAGGCGTCAGCGTGAACCACTCGCCGCCTTCGCGCGCAGAGGCGAACTCGCGGTGACGCTGCTGTTCGCGCACCCGGTCGCCCTGTTCGAAGGCGAGGAGCTCGTCGTGACGGATGCTCGCCAGGCGGCGCCGCGGCTGCCTGCTCGTGCCGATCTTCACCCTGCGGTCGTAACGGAGGTAGTACACGACGTCGATCCGCGGGAACGGCAGGTCGGGGTCGGGGGAGTCCCCGTAGCGCCAGTCGCAGAGCGCGCAGTGCCACGCGTCGTCCGTCCGCAGCCCGGCGAGACCGCCGCACAGCGGGCAGGGTCCGGGGAGAAGGCGGGGTTTCGGCACCGGAGCAGCGTACGTCGTCCCTCGGACATCGCCGCCATCTGGCAGCAGCCGGCGCTCCTGTCAACCACTGCCGCGGAGCGTCGTCCCTTGCCAGACTCGGCCTATGGTCTTCATCGGATTCCACGCCTCCCACGAGCAGATCCCGCCCAGTGCCTTGCTCGACGCGGTCGTCAGCGCGGAGTGGGCCGGCTTCGACGGGGCGATGTGCTCCGATCACCTGGCCCCGTGGCTGCCCGAGCAGGGGGAGTCGGGATTCGCCTTCAGCTGGATCGCCGCGGCGCTGGCCCGCACCCGCTTCCCGATCGGCATGGTCAACGCGCCGGGACAGCGATACCACCCGGCGATCGTCGCACAGGCCTTCGGGACGCTGGAGGAGATGTTCCCTGGACGGTTCTGGGCCGCACTCGGCAGCGGGGAAGCCATGAACGAGCACGTGACCGGCGACGTCTGGCCCGCCAAGGACGTCCGGAACGCGCGGTTGCGCGAGAGCGTGGACGTGATCCGCCGGCTGCTGGCCGGAGAGGAGGTCGACCATGACGGTCTCGTGCGCGTGCACCGCGCGCGGATCTGGACCCGGCCGGCGCAGCCGCCACCCCTCTTCGCCACCGCGGTCAGCGCCGGGACCGCGGAGTGGGCGGCCGGGTGGGCGGACGGGCTCGCGACCGTCGCCCAGGAGCCGTCCGCGCTCCGGAGGGTGGTCGAGGCCTACCGCTCGGCCGGGGGACAGGGGCCGTGCATCCTGCAGACGCACGTGAGCTGGGGCGCCGACGACGCCGAGGCGTACGCGACCGCGAAGGAGCAGTGGCGGCAGGGAGTCGTCACCCCGCCGCTTGCGTGGAACATCGAGCAGCCGGAGGACTTCGACGCGGCGGTGGGCGAGGTCGACGAGGCAGGGCTGCGCGCGGCGGTCCTCGTGGATCATGACGCCCGTTCCCTCGCGGGACGACTGGCGGAGCTCGTCGGCGTCGGCTTCGACCGGATCTACCTGCACCACGTGGGCCGCGAGCAGACCGGGTTCCTGAAGGCGGCCGCGTCCGAGATCCTGCCCGCCCTGAGGGAGCGCACATGAAGATCACCGACACGAGCGACCTGTGGTGGAAGACGGCCGTCGTCTACTGCCTCGACGTGGAGACGTTCCTGGATGCGGACGGCGACGGCGTCGGCGACCTCCGCGGCCTCGCGCAGCGGATCGACTATCTGGCACAGCTGGGCGTGACGTGCCTGTGGCTCATGCCGTTCTACCCCTCTCCCGACCTCGACGACGGTTACGACGTCAGCGACTTCTACGGCGTGGACCCTCGTCTGGGCACCCACGGCGACCTCGTGGAGGTGATCCGCACCGCCCGCGACCGCGGCATCCGCGTGATCGTCGACCTCGTCGTCAACCACACCTCCGACCGTCACCCGTGGTTCCGCGCGGCGCTCCGGAGCGTCGACTCGCCCTATCGCGACTACTACGTGTGGCGGGACGATGCGCCGCCCAAGGGCCAGAAGAACGCGGTGTTCCCCGGGCAGGCCGACGGGATCTGGACGAAGGACGACAAGTCCGGGCAGTGGTACCAGCACAGCTTCTACGAGCACCAGCCCGACCTCAACATCGCCAACCCCGTGGTCAGGGACGAGATCGCGAAGGTGATCGGATTCTGGCTGCAGCTCGGCGTTTCGGGTTTCCGGGTGGACGCCGTGCCGTTCCTCCTCGAGGTCCCGAAGACGGCCGACATCCCCGACCCGCACGAGCTGCTGCGGGATATGCGACGCTTCCTGCAGCGTCGGTCCAGCGAGGCGATCCTGCTCGGCGAGGTCAACCTGCCGTACGAGGAGCAGCGGGCGTACTTCGGGGGCGCGGACGGCGATGAGCTGACCATGCAGTTCGACTTCGTGGCGATGCAGGCGCTCTATCTGTCGCTCGCTCGCCGCGACCCCGCGCCGCTCATCGAAGCGCTCACGGCCCGCCCGGTTCTCGGACCGGAGGTGCAGTGGGCGAACTTCCTCCGGAACCACGACGAGCTCACCCTCGACAAGCTGACCGAGGCCGAGCGCCAGGAGGTCTTCGAGGCCTTCGCGCCGGACGAGAGGCAGCGAGTGTTCGGTCGCGGGATCACCCGACGGCTGCCGCCGATGCTGGAGGGCGATCCCCGGAGGATCCGGATGGCCTACAGTCTGCTCTTCACCCTCCCCGGGACGCCGGTGCTGTTCTACGGCGAGGAGATCGGGATGGGCGAGAACATCGCCATCGAGGGACGGCAGGCCGTTCGGACGCCGATGCAGTGGTCGGCGGATCGCAATGGCGGCTTCTCCGATGCGCGTCCCTCTCGCCTGGTCGCGCCGGTGCCGACGGACGGCTATGCCCCGGCGCACGTGAACGCCGTCGCGCAGCTCGAGGACCGGGGGTCGTTGCTGCACTTCATCCGCGATCTGACCGCGCGCTACCGGGTGTCTCCGGAGCTTGGGTGGGGGATGTTCCGCGTCATCGATCAGCCGCAGGACGCCCTGCTGGTGAACTCCCTGGAGGCCGATGTCGGGCGCACGATCGCCGTCCACAACTTCGCCGAACGGCCGGCGACGACGCGGTTCCGGCTGGGGGAGGAGCCCGCGGGTACGACCCTGGTCGACCTCCTCGACGCGCGGCGCGTGCCCCTCGACGACGACGGCGGGGTGGAGCTGGAGCTTCCCGCGTACGGCTATCGGTGGCTGCGGGTCTTGCGCCCGGGGGACGGCAGGGTCCTGTGACCGGTGGAAACACCGAAGGCCCCGGATGATCGGGGCCTTCGGAGGGATTCTGTGGGCGATACCGGACTCGAACCGATGACCTCTTCCGTGTGAAGGAAGCGCGCTACCAACTGCGCCAATCGCCCATACCCGTGGGGTACGTCAACCGATACTACCCGACCGGAAAGCGCTCGGATGACCAGTCCGGGAGACACGCGCGAGATTCGCCACGGGTTTGGCGGAGCGCGGATCATCGGCTAATGTTTCATAAGTGCCCGGGACAACCGGGAACGAAATGCGGATGTAGCGCAGTTGGTAGCGCACAACCTTGCCAAGGTTGGGGTCGCGAGTTCGAGTCTCGTCATCCGCTCGAGTGCAGTAGATCTTCTCGAAGATCGGCGGCACGTGGGGTCAATCCACACGGTGGCGTGGCCGAGCGGCTAGGCACCGGCCTGCAAAGCCGTTTACACGGGTTCGAATCCCGTCGCCACCTCACGGGAAAACTGAATAGCCCCAACGGGCGCGATTGGCGCAGCGGTAGCGCGCTTCCCTGACACGGAAGAGGTCACTGGTTCGATCCCAGTATCGCGCACCACCTGAAACCCCCGGTTCTACCGGGGGTTTTTTCTTGCACGCACGCCGTTCCCCCCGCTCCTCCCTCGCGCGGGGTCGCAGATCCGCGCGCGGTCGCAGCCTCACGGCAGAGCTCTGCGACCTCGGTGCGAATCTGCGTTTCGGTGCCGCCGGGATCGAGCTCGAAGATGTGTTCGAATATCGGTATCCTGGACGAGGCCGGAGGAAGGAGCCGGTGTGGGGAACTCGGGTCGCGCGCTCTCCGCGTACAACGACATGCGGTCGCAGCATCAGGCCATCGAGGCCGCCGCACGCCGCGGCCCCCTGCAGTCCCTGTCCGATCGCGAGCTCGCCCTGCGTGAGTCCGCCGTCACCGTCTATCCGCACGCGCTCCAGCGGCGGGTGCGGGCGTGGGTGCGGTTCGGCCCGGAGGCGATCCGCGTGGAGGCCAAGGTCGTCCGCTCCACTCCGCTCGCGGCGGGCATCGAGTTCCGTGCCGGCGAGCGCACGTACCGCTGCTGGGTCTGGGGGAACGCTGTCCAGCCGGTGGAGGGGTGACTCCGAGAGTGGACACCACTCGCACGATCTGTTCGTTTCCCGTCCGCACATCGGCGTCTTCGGCCCCACGGGGTGGTGCCGATGACAGGGTGGACCGACATCACCACCCGCGATCGACGATCGCTCCTCCGTGGGACGAGATTTCGTGGCGATCACCTCAGGAGGGCGGACATGGGCAGGTTCATCTACGAAGGAAGCACCAAGGTCGAGGTCGAAGACCGCGCGCTGCGACATCTGCAGCTGGTGATGACGGCGAAGCTGCGGCGGGGCGAGCCCTTCCCGTACACCTGGAAGGAGGACGCCAGCATCGGGGGCGGACGGATCACCGTCTGGATCCATGCCGGGAGCTCCATGGTGTTTAAGTACGGGGGGAGCCGTCAGCCGGAGGTCAATCGGGCCTGGGTCGACGCGCTGGCGTACACCGCCAACTCGCCGAGCGGCCTGTATCTCGTGCCGGAGCCGGCTGGCAGCGCCGTCACCAAGAATCTGGACGTGTCGTAGGCCACCGGGCCGCGAGAGTCGGGACGCCCCCTCCGCGAGGCGAAGTGGAGGCGTCCCGACGTGGTGCAGCGAGGCTCAGACTCGCCGTCGCTGCGGCGCGACGACGCGGACCTCACTTGCCTCGCACCTCAGGCGAGCAGTGTCTCCCCGATGTAGCCGCCCTCCGCACAGCCCGGGGGCACGGCGAACACGGCGGATCCGATCGGGACGGTCCACTCGTTGAGCAGGTCGAGTTCGTCGAGCCGTTGCTGCATGGGGACGAACTGCCGCGCGACGTCGGCCTGGAACGCGGCGAAGAGCAGTCCGGATTCGGAGACGCCGTCTCCGGCCGGGCGCTCGTCGTAGTTGTACGCCCGGCGGAAGATGCGTTCCGCGCCGTCGCCGCGAGCGCGCCGGATGTGCGCGAACGCCGGGATGACGGGGAACCCGATGGCCGTCGTCGCGTCGAAGTCCGGCTCGTCGAACTCCGACGTCCCCGTGAGCGGCGCACCGTCGCGGAGCAACCGCCCCACCGAGGCCTCACGGCCTCCGCGATCCAGGCGGTCCCACGCGTCGAGGTCCATGCGGATGCGGCGGAGGACCATGCCCGTGCCGCCGGCCAGCCAGCCGTCATCGCTCCAGACCACCCGGTCGAAGTCGTCGGTTCCCGGCTGCGGGTTGCTCGTCCCGTCGACCTGCCCGAAGAGGTTGCGCATGGTCGTCCCCGGTCGCTCGGTGCCGTGCGCGCGGCGGAAGCCCTGCTGGATCCACCGGACGGTCGCGAAGCCGCGCGCGTCCTTCAGGAGCATGCGCTGCGCGTGCGCGACCGTCAGGGGATCGTCGGCGGCGAGCTGGAGGAGCAGGTCTCCCTCGCTGAACCCCGGCTGCAGGCGATCCACCCGGAAGGCGGGCAGGGGAGCGAGCCAGGACGGACTGCTGCCGCCGGCCCGTGCCACAAGAGCCGGGCCGAAGCCGAACGTGACGGTCAACCGGGCGGGGGCGACGGCGAGCTCCGGCTCGGAGTCCGCCAGCGCCCCGCGTCCCTGGGTCAGCCGCGCCGCATCGTCCGTGAGGATACGCAGGAGCCGGCGAAGTCCGTCGCGGTCGACTTCCGGCCGGAGATCGAGCGCCACGAACGAGCCGTGCGCCTGGGCGGGGGTGTCGATCCCGGCCTGATGGACGCCGTGGAACGGAACGGTGAGGGAGCCGTTGAGCGGAGCACGGGCCGCGGGAGCCTCCGTGTCCGCTCGCGTGAGGGCGAGGTCCGCCCCGACCGCGACGGCGGCCCCGACACCGGCGACAGCCCCTCCGAGAAGGAACTGCCGCCGGGTCGAGCCGGTGCGGCCGGTGCGCGCGCCCGAGACGCGCGCGGGCATCAGTGGTCCATGCCCTCGTGGTCGTCCGCGCCGTCGTAGTTCTCGTTCGCGCCGGAGTAGTCCTTCACCGGCGCGGCGAACTCGAACGTGGAGTCGTCCGACAGGGTGACGGTGAAAGCGATCTCGTCACCGGCTTCCAGAGGCTCGGAGAGGTCCATCATCATGATGTGATTCCCCCCGGGCTCGAGGGCGAGGCGGCCGCCGGCGGGGACGACGAAACCTCCGGCGATCTCCCGCATGACCATCTCCCCGGCCTCGTTCTCCACGGTCTCGTGCAGCTCGATCATCGGCGAGGCGGCGGAGGCGACCGATGTCACCGTCACGTCCTCCTCGCCCTCGTTGACGAGCACGCCGAAAGCCGCGGACATGCCTTCATCGGCCGACTTGACCCAGGCGTCGTCGATCCGGAGGACCTCGCCGGCGGGGGCGCTGGTCGGCGTTTCGGCGGTGGGCGCGGTGCACCCGGTGAGCGCGAGGAGCGAGAGGACGATCGCCGCGCCGAGGCGGGGGAGGGAGGTGCGAGTGTTCATGATGATGCCTTTCAGGAGTTCTCTGCCGTGTCGTCGCCGGATTCCGGCGCCACGGCGGCCGCGCGACGGCGGCGGAGGATGAGGAGGAGGACGGCGAAGACGGCGACGGCGACTGCCGCCCCTGACCCGCCGACGAGCAGGACCCGGATCGGATCGCCCGTCTCGTCTGCGTTCTGATCCGATGCGGTCGACGATCCGCTCGGGGCGGACGCGGTCGGCCCCGGGTTCCCGGTCGACTCCAGCGGAACGGCGTCTCCGATCGCGAAGGGGATGATCCCCGCGATCGGGTGCCCGTCCTCGGAGACGACCTGCCAGCGCACCTGGTACCCGCCGTCCGGCATGTCGGGCAGGAGGGCAGCGGTGACGTTCCGTCCGCGGACCTCCACTTCGCCCGTCGCCCAGTCCTCACCCTCCGCGTCGACGACGAGGACGACGGCCCCGGCGGTCGACTCGTCGAGGACGAGGAGCTCGCCCGAGAACGTCATCGTGACGCTGACGGGCGCGGTGTCGAGCCGTTCCCCGTCGGCAGGGCTGCTCTCGATGAGTTGGTCATGGGCGGTCGCCGGCGCTGCCGTCGCGAGGATCGCGACAGCCGCCAGCACCGCCCCGGCCGCGAATCTGCGGACAGGGGACATGGAAGAGCCTCTCTTCAGACGTCGCCGAGCGACGCGGGTACCTGCGTTCGAACGCGCGTCACCGGGGACGGCGCGAGGACGCACCGCACGGCGGGAGGCCGCGGGCGCGGATCAGAGCGCGGGGAGAGCGGGCGGGGCGCGCCCGAGAAGCGGAGTGAGAAGGCGAAGACCACGGCCCGCCGGCACGAGGAAGAGCCCGGCGAGGCGGAACGGAGAAGCGGCGGAGCGCGGGGCGAGCGTCACGTCCGCACGTCGACGCACCCAGCGGACCAGTCGGACGGCGAGATCGCGCAGGGTGAGGAGCAGCCGCTCCCCGCGGTGGAGAGCCGCCACAGTGAGGAGGGAAGCGAGGGCGTGCCCGAGCCACATCGAGGCGTCGATGGTCGCGACGACCGCGGAGCCCTCGACCGCAGGGAGGACGAGCGGAGCGCCGTGCACGTGACGGACAGCCACGCCGGACGCGCTGACCGTGCCGAGCACGAAGAGCACGTGGAAGAGGAACTGGCTCACGGCCACGGAGAGGGTGAGCCGGGTGAGGGAGAGCCTTCGTCCGGCGAGGAGCACGCACACCATGAAGGCGAACAGCCAGGGCACCAGGATGCCGAGAGGACCCGGCATCTCCCCGCCGCCGCTCACGTGACCCGCCAGGGCCACGAAGATCGCGAGCGACGAGGTCGCGAAGCCCCGCACGACGGCGGGCTTGCGGGACGGGCTCACGGGCACCAGTCTGCCATGCGCCGGTGGTCGCCGCGGGCGTGAGCCAGGCGTCAGCTCCGCGGTGCGCCCGAGCGCTTCACGACGTCGTAGGCCGCGAGCGCTGCCTTGCGGGTCTCGCCGAGGTCGACGATCGGCTCAGTGGGGGCGTCTGCGGCCCAGCGCCCGATGTACTGCCCCTCGCCGTCGAACTTCTTGGCCTGCAGCTCCGGGTTGAACACGCGGAAGTACGGGGCGGCGTCGGCACCGGAACCCGCGACCCACTGCCAGTTGAACGGGTTGCTCGCGTCATCGGCGTCGACCAACGTGTCCCAGAACCACTCCTCGCCGAGCCGCCAGTCGATGAGAAGATTCTTGACGAGGAACGATGCCGTGACCATCCGCACCCGGTTGTGCATGTACCCCGTGTGCCAGAGCTCCCGCATGCCCGCGTCGACGAGGGGGACGCCGGTCTCGCCGTGCTGCCAGAGCTCCAGGCGTGCGGGATCCAGCGGAGGCCACGGGAACGCGTCGAACTCGCGCCGCAGGTTCTTCGTCGCGAGATCGGGGAAGTGGAACAGCGTGTGCCAGGCGAACTCGCGCCAGCCGAGTTCCGAGAGGAATCCGCCGGCGCCGTCGACCTCGATCGCCTCGTGCCACACGGTGAAGGGGCTGAGCTCGCCCCAGCGCAGACGCGGAGACAGCCGGGAGGTGGCACCGGCAGCCGGCGCGTCGCGAGCGTGGTCGTACGTGCGGAGGTCTTCGGCGAGGAAGTGCTGTAACCGGCGGCGCGCGGCGGGCTCGCCGGGCTCCCAGGTGTCGCGCAGACCGCCCGCCCAGTCCGGGGTGGTGGGCAGCAGCCCCCAGTCGTCCAGCGCGTCGGAGGAGAGCCGCGTGCCGACGCCGCGAAGCTCGCGGGGCTCGGGGAGCGGAGCGCGCGGGGCCGGAAGGGCCAGACAGGCCCGCCAGAACGGTGTGAAGACGGAGTAGTGCGTGCCGCTCCCGGTGGTGACGGTCCACGGCTCGTGGAGGAGCGACCCGGCGAAGGATTCCACCTGGAGACCGTCGTCGCGCAGGGTCGCCTTCAGCCCGGCATCGATCTCGCGCCCGGCCGCCCCGTATCGGCGGCTCCAGAAGACCGCTCCCGCACCCGACTCGGCGACCAGTTCTCGCACGACCCGGTCGGCGGGCCCGCGCCGCAGCACCAGCGTCGCCCCCTTCTCACGCAGTCGTCCGGCGAGCGAGGCCAGCGAATGGTGCAGCCACCAGCGCGCCGCGCCGCCCAGCGGACGGATGCCGGGGGACTCCTCGTCGAGGAGGAAGAGCGCGATGATCGGTTCGTCGCGCTCGACGGCGGCACGCAGCGCGGGGTTGTCGGCCAGGCGGAGATCGTCGCGGAACCAGACGATCGAGGGCGACGTCATCGGGTCGCCCACAGCGCCCAGGCGATCAGCAGAGGCTGCAGGAACAGGCGGCCCAACCGCCGCTGGTCCGTGTCGAGCCCCGGCGTCGAACGCCCGGTGCGCCACTGATGCCAGTTGCCGGGGAAGACCGCGGCGAAGAAGCCCGCCGTGGCCCACCCCATCCGTCGGCGCTCGCGGGGCAGGGCCACCAGCCCCGCCGCGAGCGCGACCTCGGCCGCACCCGACGCCAGGACGATCGTGTCCTTGTCCATCCGGGTCAGGCGGGTCGCCCAGTCGGGCACGACGACCCGGAACCCACGTGTCTGGGTGAAGTGCAGCACGCCCATCGCCCCGAGGGCGAGAGCGAGGAGCCAGCGGGCGATCGTCCGTGTCATGCGCCCACGCTACCGTCCCCGTCGGACGCCGCGGCTGTCACACTGAGGCGATGACCGTGCTGCGCATCACCGTCCTCTTCCTCCTCGCCGCCGTCGCCGAGATCGGCGGCGCCTGGCTCGTCTGGCAGGCGGTGAAGGAGGAGAGGGGCTGGCTGTTCGCGGTCCTGGGGGTCATGGCGCTCGGGGCCTACGGTTTCATCGCGGCCCTGCAGCCGGATGCGAACTTCGGCCGCGTCCTGGCTGCGTACGGCGGGATCTTCATCGCCGGATCCCTCGCCTGGGGCGTCATCGTCGACGGATTCCGCCCCACCTCGTGGGACGTGATCGGCTCCGCGGTGGCGCTGGTCGGGGCGGCGATCATCATCTTCGCGCCGACGGCCGCGGATCCGCTGTCGGAGACCGCCGCGTGACGGTCGGCGACCTGCGAGCGGACGAGTAGCCTAGATCCAGACCCAGATGGAGTGATCAGTGCCTGAAAACGCCCAGCCGACCGACGGCTTCGCCCTGTTCTCTGACCGAAACGTCGTCGCCATGCGCGTCGGCGGCGTCCTGAAGGACCTCGCTGCGACGGTCACCGAGACCGACGACGTCGAGCCCGTCACGATCGACAGCCCCGACGGCCTGAACATCCTGCGTCACTCGACCGCGCACGTGCTCGCCCAGGCGGTGCAGCGGATCAACCCGCAGGCGAACCTCGGCATCGGTCCGCCCATCACGGACGGCTTCTACTACGACTTCGGCGTCGACACGCCGTTCACGCCGGAGGACATCAAGGCGATCTCCAAGGAGATGCAGCGCATCGTCCGCGAGGGCCAGCGCTTCGTCCGTCGCGTCGTGACCGACGAGGAGGCTCGTGCGGAGCTCGCGGACGAGCCGTTCAAGCTCGAGCTCATCGGGCTCAAGGGCCCTTCGACGGGCTCCGAGGGCGAGATCGCCGAGGGGGCCTCCGTCGAGGTGGGGGAGGGCGAGCTCACGATCTACGACAACACCACCCGCGACGGCGAGGTCGTCTGGAAGGACCTCTGCCGCGGTCCGCACCTGCCCAACACGCGCATGATCGGCAACGGCTGGGACCTCACCCGCATCGCCGCCGCGTACTGGCGGGGAAGCGAGAAGAACCCGCAGCTCCAGCGCATCTACGGCACCGCGTGGCCGACGAAGGACGAGCTGCGCGCCTACCAGGAGCGCATCGCCGAGGCCGAGCGCCGTGACCACCGCAAGCTCGGCGCCGAGATGGACCTGTTCTCCTTCCCGGACGAGATCGGCTCGGGACTGGCGGTGTTCCACCCCAAGGGCGGCATCATCCGCTACGAGATCGAGGAGAACCTGCGCAAACACCTGCTGCGCAACGGCTACGACCTCGTCAACAGTCCGCACATCACGAAGAAGGATCTCTTCATGACGTCCGGGCACCTGCAGACCTACGCGGACGGCATGTTCCCCCCGATGCACCTCGACGAGGTCGTCGACGATGAGGGCAACGTCACCCGCCAGGGCCAGGACTACTACCTCAAGCCGATGAACTGCCCGTTCCACAACCTCATCTTCCGTTCGCGCGGGCGCTCCTACCGAGAGTTGCCGCTGCGTCTGGCCGAGTTTGGCACGGTCTACCGCTACGAGAAGAGCGGAACGCTGTCCGGACTCACCCGCGTGCGCGGCCTGACCCAGGACGACGCGCACATCTACGTCGCCCAGGACCAGGTCAAGGAGGAGCTCACCACCAACCTGAACCTCGTGCTCGACCTGCTCCGCGACTACGGCCTCAACGACTTCTACCTCGAGCTCTCGACGAACGAGGAGGGCAACCCGAAGTTCCTGGGCGAGCCCGAGCAGTGGTCGACCGCGATCGACACGCTGCGCGAGGTCGCGATCGAGTCCGGTCTCGAGCTCGTGGCCGACCCCGGGGGCGCCGCCTTCTACGGACCGAAGATCTCGGTGCAGGCCCGCGACGCCATCGGCCGCACCTGGCAGATGTCGACCATCCAGCTCGACTTCAACCAGCCCGACCGCTTCGAGCTGGAGTACACCGGTCCCGACGGGCAGAAGCACCGGCCCGTGATGATCCACCGGGCGCTCCTCGGCTCCGTCGAGCGCTTCTTCGCGATCCTCCTCGAGCACTATGCCGGCGACTTCCCGCTCTGGCTCGCGCCGAGCCAGGTCGTGGGCGTGCCCGTGGCCGAGCAGTACGGCGACTACCTGGACGACGTCATCGCGCAGCTGCGCGCGGCGGGCGTGCGGGCCGACGTCGATCACTCCGACGACCGCATGCAGAAGAAGATCCGCACCCACACCACGGCGAAGGTCCCGCTCATCCTCATCGTGGGGGAGCAGGATCGCGCCGCCGGCACGGTGTCGTTCCGCTTCCGCGACGGCACGCAGGAGAACGGCGTGCCGGTCGCCGACGCGGTGCGCCGGATCGGCGCGGCCATCACGTCGCACGCGCTGGTGCTGAAGGCAGGAGATCTCGCATGACGGGCGGTGAGGCGGACCTCGAGGACGCCTCCCGTCTCGTCGGGGTGCCCGACGAGTTCCAGCGCCTGTGGACCCCGCACCGGATGGCGTACATCCAGGCCGGGCCGGAACCGCTGCGCGAGGAATGCCCGTTCTGCGAAGCGCCGAAGTACCCGGATGCGGAGCGGCTTATCGTGGCGCGCGGGGAGACCGCGTACGTGCTGCTGAACCTCTTCCCGTACAACTCGGGGCACCTGCTCGTGTGCCCGTACCGGCACATCGCCACCTACGACCAGGCGACGCCCGAGGAGGTCGCGGAGATCGGCGCCCTCACGCAGACGGCGATGCGCGTGCTCCGCGAGGTCTCCGGCTGCGACGGCTTCAATCTCGGCATGAACCAGGGTGCGGTGGCCGGAGCGGGCGTGGACGCGCACCTGCACCAGCACGTCGTGCCGCGGTGGCGCTCGGACGCGAACTTCTTTCCGATCATCGCCAAGACGAAGGCGCTCCCGCAGCTCCTCGGAGAGGTGCGGGAGGCCGTCGCGGAGGCCTGGCCCGCCGCCGAACGCTAAGTCGTCGCGTCGGCGTCCCAGACCCAGGGCCGAGCAGGGGTCAGCGCACCTGGCGGGCGGTGAACTGCATCCGCGGGTTCGCGTAGAACTCCTGCGCCTCGACGAGCTGCAGCTCGCGCTCGCCCGAGTCGAGCGTGGCCTGCAAGAGGTCGTAGACGCTGGAGGCGGTGCGCTCCAGAGCGGTCTGCGCGCTGCCGGTGGCGACGTAGTGCGCGGTGAACAGCGCCGCCGTCACGTCTCCGGACCCGTTGGCCTTCATCGGCAGGTGCGGGGTCTGCACGAGCCAGGCGCCCGCGTCGTCCACGGCGAGCATCTCGATCGTGCCCTCTTCGCGGTCCGGCCGCTCGACACTCGTGACGAGCACCGTGCGCGGCCCCATCGCCCGCGCGAGGTCGACCGAGGCGAGGGTCGACTCGAGCGTGTCGGGCTCGGTCTCGGTGAGGAAGCCCAGCTCGAACTGGTTCGGCGTGATGATGTCGGCCACCGGAACCACGCGTTCGCGGAGCAGGATCGGGATGGCCGGAGCCACGAAGCAGCCCGACTTGGCGTTGCCCATGACCGGGTCGCACGCGTACAGCGCCTCGGGGTTGGCAGCCTTCACCCGGGAGACCGCGTCGATGATGACGTCGCCGATGCCCTCGCTGCCCTGGTAGCCGCTGAGCACGGCGTCGATGGAACCGAACACGCCGCGTTCCTCGATGCCGGTGATGACCTCGCCGACGTCGGTCGGGTCGATCAGCGGGCCGCGCCAGGCGCCGTAGCCGGTGTGGTTCGAGAACGTCACGGTGTAGACCGGCAGCACCTCGACGCCGATGCGCTGCAGCGGGAAGACGGCGGCGGAGTTGCCGACGTGACCGTACGCGACGGCGGACTGGATGGACAGGATCTTCATACCCGGTCCCTTTCATTCTGGGCGGGGCGGTGCCCGCGTCGGGTGGTCATCGTCCGGCGGCGACGAGGTCGGCGATGAGGGTCTCCGTGTCGTCCTCGGAGAGGTCGTGCACGGTGAGTCGGAGGTGATGCGAGGGCTCGGCGCGCTCGTCGAGCGCGAAGTCGTCACCGGTGCGCGCGAGCCAGCCGCGCCGCATCAGGTGGTCGGCGACGGTGCGCGCGGGCTTCTCGAAGCCGACCCACAGGCTCAGGCCGTCCGGGTCGGGCGCGTCGATCCCCTCCGCGCGCAGGCGTCCCGCGAAAGCGGCGTTCCGCGCGGCGTAGTGCCGGCCTGCCTCCGCGATCTCCTCGCGCACGGCGGGGTCGGTGAGCTGGGCGAGCGTGAGCCGCTGCAGCAGGTGGCTGACCCAGGTGGTGCCGGGGCTGAGCCGCATCGCCAGGCGCTCCGCCGTCTCCGGGTCGGTCGCCGCGAGCGCCAGGCACATGTCAGGGCCGAGGAACTTCGACACCGAGCGGACCAGGGCGAATCGCCGATGCTCGGGTCCGATCAGCGATTCGTACGGACGCTGGGAGAGCAGAGAGAAGTGGTCGTCCTCGATGACGAGCACATACGGGTGGTCGGCGAGCACGGCCCGCAGCGCCTTCGCGCGGGCGGGGGAGAGGCTCACCCCCGTCGGATTCTGTGCGCGCGGGGTGCAGATGACGGCACGGACCCCCGCGTCCAGAGCGGCGCGGAGACCGTCGACCGTCATCCCCTCCTCGTCCACCGGCACCGTGATGGCCCGGTATCCGCCCAGCCGCACGGTATGGATGCTCGCGAGGAAGCAGGGGTCCTCGAGCGCCACGGCGTCGTCACGCATCAGGGCCTGGGCGAGCAGGCGCTCGACGGCGTCCACTGCACCGCTGGTCACGGTGACCCGGAAGTCGTGACCGGTGAAGTCGGCGCCCATCCACTCCCGTGCCCACGCCTCGAGACCCCGGTCGATCACCGGCTCCCCGTAGAGCACGGGTCGGCGACCGATCGTACGGAGCGCCGGGGACGGATCGGGGATCCGGGCCGGGTCGGGGTTGCCCGTGCCGATGTCGCGGAGGACGGTGTCGGGCGCGTAGCCCTCCTGCGGCACCGCATCGACGCCGGCGACGACGGTGCCGGCGCGCCCCCGCGAGTGCACGAGACCCGCCTGCGCGAGCTGGCGGTAGGCGGCGACCGCGGTGTTGCGGTTGACCCCGAGGGTCGCCGCGAGCTCGCGCACGGGAGGGAGGACCTCGCCGGGCCGGAGCGTGCCGCGATCCCGGAGGGCGCGCACGCTGTCCGCGATCTCGGCCGCGGTGGTTCCCCTGATCTGCTCGCTCATGATCCTCCTCCGAGATTCTAGGTGGATCGGACAGTGCTACCTTTGATCTAGATCAAAACCGATTTCGGATCATCCGACAGGAGACCCCCATGACCGAGCAGCCCACCACCGGATCCGCACGCGTGAAGCGCGGTCTCGCCGAGATGCTCAAGGGCGGCGTCATCATGGACGTCGTCACCGCCGAGCAGGCGAAGATCGCCGAGGACGCCGGGGCCGTCGCCGTGATGGCGCTGGAGCGTGTCCCCGCGGACATCCGTGCGCAGGGCGGGGTCTCGCGGATGAGCGACCCGGACATGATCGACAGCATCATCGACGCAGTGTCCATCCCCGTCATGGCGAAGGCGCGGATCGGGCACTTCGTCGAGGCCCAGGTGCTGCAGGAGCTCGGCGTCGACTACATCGACGAGTCCGAGGTGCTCTCGCCCGCCGACTATGTGAACCACATCGACAAGTTCGGCTTCACCGTGCCGTTCGTCTGCGGCGCCACGAACCTCGGGGAGGCGCTGCGTCGTATCAACGAGGGCGCCGCGATGATCCGCTCCAAGGGTGAGGCCGGCACGGGTGACGTCTCCGAGGCGATGAAGCACATCCGGAAGATCCGGGGAGAGATCGCCGCGCTGACCGCGCTGCCGAAGGATGAGCTGTTCGTCGCCGCGAAGGAGCTGCAGGCACCGTACGAGCTCGTCGCGGAGATCGCCGAGACCGGGAAGCTCCCCGTGGTGCTCTTCGTCGCCGGTGGGGTCGCGACCCCGGCCGACGCGGCGATGATGATGCAGCTCGGCGCCGACGGCGTCTTCGTCGGCTCCGGCATCTTCAAGTCCGGCAACCCCGCGGAGCGGGCGAAGGCCATCGTCAAGGCCACCACGTTCTTCGACGACCCGAAGGTGATCGCCGAGGTCTCGCGCGGCCTGGGCGAGGCGATGGTCGGCATCAACGTCAGCGACCTGCCTGCGCCGCACCGCCTCGCCGAGCGTGGCTGGTAGCCCGCGCGTCGGCGTCCTCGCGCTTCAGGGGGACGTGCGAGAGCATGCCGCGCTCCTCGAGGCGCTCGGCGCCGACGTGGCGCTGGTCCGTCGGCCCGAGGAGCTCGCCCGGGTCGACGGACTCGTGATCCCGGGCGGTGAATCGACCGTGATCGACAAGCTCGCCCGGTTGTTCGGGTTGCAGCAGCCGATCCGGGACGCGATTGCGGAGGGGATGCCGGTGCTCGGCACCTGTGCGGGGCTGATCCTGCTGGCCGATGAGGTCGTCGACGCGATCGACGGACAGCAGAGTTTCGGCGGACTCGATGCGGTCGTGCGGCGCAACGCGTTCGGGCGTCAGGCCGAATCGTTCGAGGCCGAGCTGATGGTGCCCGCGTTCGACGAGCCGGTCACGGCCGCCTTCATCCGCGGACCCGTCGTGGAGGCGGTCGGACCGCGGGCCTCGGTGCTCGCGAGCCTGCCCGACGGTCGCGTGGTCGGAGTGGAGCAGGACGGACTGCTCGGGCTCAGCTTCCACCCGGAGATCACGAACGAGACGCGGTTCCACCGACGCTTCCTCGACCGGGTATCTCGCCGCTGACAGTGTCGTGGGTTCAGGCCCTGGCGCGAGAACAGGCGCGTCCGCGCGCAGGCGCCTGAACTCGCGCGAACGCCTGCGCGAGCGGGACAACAGCGGCACCGCGGCACGGTTCGATAGACTGGACGACGCCCTGGGCGGCGTTCCGGGGCGCAGACGACGAGCGGAGACTTATGTCCGGGCATTCCAAGTGGGCCACGACCAAGCACAAGAAGGCCGTCATCGACGCGCGCCGTGCGAAGTCCTGGGCCAAGCTCATCAAGAACATCGAGGTCGCGGCCAAGCTGGGCGGCGCCGATCTGCAGGGCAACCCCACGCTCTTCGACGCGGTGCTCAAGGCGAAGAAGACCTCGGTCCCCAAGGACAACATCGACCGCGCCATCAAGCGCGGCGCCGGCATCGGCGGCGAGGCCGTCGAGTACACCTCGATCATGTACGAGGGCTACGGCCCCAACGGCGTCGCGCTCATGATCGAGTGTCTGACCGACAACAAGAACCGTGCAGCGGCCGAGGTGCGCACCGCGCTCAGCCGCAACGGCGGCACCCTCGCCGACCCGGGCAGCGTGGCGTACAACTTCAGCCGCAAGGGCGTCATCGTCGTCGGTTCCGAGGGCACGACCGAGGACGACGTCATGATGGCCGCGCTGGAGGCCGGCGCCGAGGAGATCGAGCCGCACGCCGAGGGCTTCGAGGTCATCACCGAGGCGAGCGACCTCGTGGCCGTCCGCTCCGCGCTGCAGGACGCCGGGATCGAGTACGAGTCGGCCGACGTCGAGTTCGTGCCGAACCTCAAGGTCGAGATCGACGCCGAGACCGCCCGCAAGGTGTTCCGCCTCATCGATGCGCTCGAGGACAGCGAGGACGTGCAGAACGTCTTCAGCAACTTCGACCTGTCCGCCGAGGTCCAGGCGGAGCTCGAGAACGACGACGCCTAGGCGCGGCGCGCGCCGACGACGGGGCACGCGGCCTAGCCTGATCGGGTGACCACTTCGTTGCGCGTGCTCGGCATCGACCCCGGACTGACCCGGTGCGGTGTGGGCATCGTCGACGTCGATCGCGCCCGCCGCGGCACGTTGGTCCATGTGGGGGTCATCCGCTCCGCCCCGGATGCGGAGATCGGCGACCGTCTCGCGATCGTCGCGGCGGGGATCCGCGCCGCGATCGCCGAGCACCGGCCCGACGCGGTCGCCGTGGAGCGGGTCTTCGCGCAGCAGAACACGCACACCGTGATGGGCACGGCGCAGGCGAGCGGCGTCGCCCTCCTGATCGCGGCCGAGGCCGGCCTGCCGGCGGCGACCCACACGCCCAGCGAGGTGAAGGCTGCGGTGACCGGGTACGGCTCCGCCGACAAGCGTCAGGTCCAGGCGATGATCGCGCGGATCCTGCGGCTGGACGCGCCTCCGCAGCCCGCGGATGCGGCGGACGCCCTGGCGATCGCCCTGTGTCACGCCTGGCGTCGCGGCGCTCCCTCGACGAGCCGGTCCGGCGGCGGCCTCACGCCGGCGCAGCGTGCTTGGGCCGACGCGGAGCGTGTCGCTCGAACATATCTACGAGCCGGCTCCTAGACTGAGAGGATGATCTCCTCTCTGCACGGCACCGTGCTGCACACGACGCCGGACCAGGTCATCATCGACGTCGGGGGCGTGGGCTTCGCGGTCGCCGTCCCTGCCGATGTCGCCCACACCGCGACGGTGGGGGAGAAGCTCCTGCTGCACACGAGCCTCATCGTGCGGGAGGACTCGCTGTCGCTGTTCGGCTTCGCCGATCGCGGAGAGCTGGAGATCTTCGGCCTGCTGCTCAGCGTCACCGGGGTCGGCCCGAAGTCGGCGCTCGGTGTGCTGTCGCACCTCACCGCCGACCAGATCGCGGAGGCCGTGACGGCAGAGGACGACGCGCCGTTCCGCCGCGTCTCCGGCATCGGCCCCAAGACGGCGAAGCTCATCGTCGTGCAGCTCGCCGGCAAGGTCCAGGCAGTGGCCGCCCCGTCGGCCGCTGCCGCTGCGAGTGGCAACGACGTCGTCGCCCAGGTCTCGGTCGCCCTGGTGGGTCTCGGCTGGTCGGAGAAGGTCGCGGCCGAGGCGGCCACCCAGACGGCAACGGAGGCGGCGGACGCCGAGCGGGCCTCCGTGGCGCTTCTCCTGCGGCGTACGCTCGCGCTCCTCGGCCCGGCGCAGGCAGGCCAGGGCCGTGGCTGACGCCCTCGATCCGACCGAGCCGACCGACGAGTCCGAGCTCGCCATCGAGGGCGCGCTCCGCCCATCGAGCCTCGGCGAGTTCGTGGGACAGCAGAAGGTGCGCGGACAGCTGCAGCTGCTCCTGGAGGCGGCCCGCCTCCAGTCCCGCCCTGCAGACCACATCCTGCTCGCCGGTCCTCCCGGACTGGGCAAGACCACGCTGGCGATGATCGTCGCCCACGAGAGCGATCGTCCGCTGCGCATGTCCAGCGGTCCCGCCATCCAGCACGCCGGAGACCTCGCGGCGCTGCTGTCGAGCCTCGTGCCCGGGGAGGTGCTCTTCATCGACGAGATCCATCGCATGGCCCGGTCGGCGGAGGAGATGCTGTACCTCGCCATGGAGGACTACCGGATCGACATCATGGTCGGGAAGGGTGCGGGGGCCACCAGCATCCCGTTGGAGCTGTCCCCGTTCACGCTCGTCGGCGCCACGACGCGCTCCGGACTGCTGCCGAACCCGCTCCGCGACCGCTTCGGCTTCACCGGTCACCTCGAGTTCTATGACGAGGGCGAGCTGGAGCAGGTCATCGAGCGGTCCGCCTCCGTGCTCGGCGTCGACATGCCGACCGACTCGCTCTCCGAGATCGCACGACGCTCCCGCGGGACTCCGCGCATCGCCAACCGCCTGCTGCGACGGGTGCGCGACTATGCGCTCGTGCACGGCGGAGGCGAGGCGACCCTCGGGGGTGTGCGGGCGGCGCTCGACCTCTACGACGTTGATGCGATCGGCCTGGACCGCCTGGACCGCGCGGTGCTGGACGCCCTGGTCCGTCGGTTCCGCGGCGGGCCCGTCGGCCTCAGCACACTGGCGGTCGCGGTGGGGGAGGAACCGGAGACCGTGGAGAGCGTGGTCGAGCCCTATCTCGTCCGGATCGGCTTCCTCGGTCGCACGCCCCGGGGGCGGGTCGCGACGCCGGAGGCCTACGCGCACCTCGGCGTGGCGCACCCGGACGGGATGCTGAAGTTGGATGACCTATAATCGCTGAAGACTTCCCCGATACCGCTGTGCGCCCAAAGGCTGGTGCGTGCACCTGAGAAAGGCGCCATCCCCATGCCCATGGAATTTGTCCTCTTCGGACTCCTCGCCGTCCTGCTGATCTTCATGATCTTCAACACGCGCAAGCGCACGAGGCAGATGAAGGCCGAGCAGGAGGAGAAGGCGACCAAGACGGTTCCCGGCGCCAAGGTCCTGCTGCAGGGCGGCCTCTACGGCACCATCGTCGCGTACGACGCCGAAGACCTCGACTCCCCGGCGCTGGTGGAGATCGCTCCCGGCACCGTCATCGAGGTGCACAGCCAGGCGATCCTCCGGGTCGTGGAGCCCAAGGACGCCATCGTCGACGCGCCCGCCGACGCCGCGGACGACCACGTCGTCGACGAGACCGCCGCTCCCGCGCTGGAGACACCGGAGGAGACCCGCGCCCGCCTCGAGCGGGACGCCGACGACAAGTAAGACGAGGGCCGTCGCGGCCTCCCGGATCACCGTCCTTCCAGAAAGCTGAACACACGTGGCTTCATCCTCTCCTGTCCGTCACGCCTGGCGGGTCCTCCTCGGCCTGCTTCTGGTGACGGGCGTGCTCTTCGGCATCAACGCGCTGGGTGTGTATGTCTTCAAGCAGAGCTCGTGGACACCCGAGCTGGCGCTCGATCTGCAGGGCGGCACCCAGATCGTCCTGAGCGCCGAGACGGAGGACGGCGCCGCACCGACGCAGGAGCAGCTCGACCAGGCCGCGGCGATCATCCGTCAGCGCGTCGACGCCTCCGGTGTGGCCGAGGCCGACATCACGACCGAGGGTGGACGCAACATCGTCGTCCAGATCCCCGGTGAGGCGGACGAGCAGACCCGGGAGCGCATCCAGTCCAGCGCGCAGCTCGAATTCCGCCCGGTGCTCTACACGACGGCCGCGAGCACGGAGTTCGTGGGGGAGGACGGCAACTCCACGCCGTACCCGAGCCCTGATCCGTCGCTGAACGACCAGCCGACGGCCGAGCCCACCGATGCCAGCGACCTGTCCTGGGTTACCGACAAGCTCGCGGCGGAGTTCCAGGCGTACGACTGCGCCAACCCGTCCAACGACCCGTCGAAGGCGCCGAAGGACGAGCCGGTCATCGCCTGCTCGCCCGATGACACCGCCAAGTTCATCCTCGGCCCGGCGGAGCTGGACGGCCGCGCGATTACCGACGCCACCGCGGGGCGCGACCCGCGCTCGGGCGCCTGGATCGTGCAGCTCACGATGAACGGCGACGGCGCAGACGCGTTCGGTCAGGTCAGCACGCGGCTCAACCAGAACCGCATCGACGGGCTGTCGCCGCGCGACCAGTTCGCCTTCGTGCTCGACGGCGAGGTCATCAGCGCGCCGCGCATGAACGGCGTCATCCTCGACGGCCGCCCGAGCATCTCGGGCAGTTTCACGCAGGAGAGCGCGACGACCCTGGCCGACCAGCTCAAGTTCGGAGCCCTCCCGCTCAGCTTCGAGGTGCAGAGCTCGGACACGATCTCCGCGACCCTCGGCACCCAGCAGCTCCAGATCGGTCTGATCGCGGGCCTCATCGGCCTCGCGCTCGTGGCGGTGTACTCACTGCTGTCGTACCGGGCGCTCGGGACGGTGATCATCGCGTCGATCGCGGTGATGGCGGTGCTCACGTACATCGTCATCTGCATCCTGGCGTGGCGGATCGGCTTCCGGCTGTCGCTGGCCGGCGTCGCCGGTCTGATCGTGTCGATCGGCTTCACCGCCGACTCCTTCATCGTCTACTTCGAACGCATCCGCGATGAGCTGCGCGACGGCAAGTCGATCACGGGTGCCGTCGAGGACGGCTGGGGTCGGGCGAAGCGGACGATCTACATCTCCAAGTCCATCAACGTCCTGGCCGCCGTGGTGCTGTACATCCTCGCCGACTCGACGGTGAAGGGCTTCGCGTTCACGCTGGGCCTCACGACCGTGATCGACGTGCTGATCTTCGTGATCTTCACCCACCCGGTCATGCAGCTGCTCGCTCGTACGCGGTTCTTCGGCGGCGGGCACAAGCTCTCCGGTCTGGATCCGGAGGCCCTGGGCGCCGTGTACCGGAGCCGCTCGCAGTTCCGTGAGGTCGCGACGGCGTCCGCGGGGCGCGGGGCGAAGAACGCGCGTTCGCGCGGAGAGGCGGATCGCCGGCAGACCATCGCCGAGCGCAAACGGGCGGAGGCCCTCGCCGCCGAGAGACAGACCACGGCCGGAAGTGAGGGAGACAACTGATGCCTTCCATGAATGAGTTCGGCAACAACCTCTACACGGGCAAGACGTCCTTCCCGTTCGTCGGACGCCGTCGCCTCTGGTTCATCATCGCGATCGCTCTTGTCGTCGGCTCGGCCCTCGTGCCGCTGTTCCGTCCGATCCAGTTCTCGATCGAGTTCACCGGCGGCTCGCAGTTCACCGTCGCTGCGCCCGACACCACGGACCAGGACACCGCGTCCGAGGCGGTGCAGTCCGTCGTGCCCGGGGCCGCGACCAAGGTCGTCATCGTCAACGACCAGGACATCCGGGTGCAGACCGACCAGATGACTGCGGCGGAGACGCAGCAGGTGGCACGCGCCCTTGCCGACGCCTACGGCGTCGAGCCGGATGCGGTCACCTCCTCGTTCATCGGCCCGGCCTGGGGCGAGAGCGTGACCCGGCAGTCGCTGTGGGGCCTGGCGATCTTCCTCGCGCTGACCTTCCTCATCCTCGCCATCTACTTCCGCACGTGGAAGATGTCGGCGGCCGCGATCATCGGTCTGCTCGACGTGCTCGTGATCACGGTCGGCGTGTACGCCCTCGCCGGATTCGAGATCTCGCCGGCGGCGGTCATCGGCTTCCTGACGATCCTCGCGTACTCCCTGTACGACACCACCGTGGTGTTCGACAAGATCAGGGAGAACACGACGGAAGACGGGGAGAAGACCTCGCGGCTGTTCGGGGAGTCGGTCAACCTCGCGGTGAACCAGACCCTCGTCCGCTCGATCAACACCTCCGTGGTGGCCGCGCTGCCGGTCGGCGCGATCCTCTTTATCGGTGCCTTCTGGCTCGGTGCGGAGACGCTGACCGACATCTCGCTGTCGATCTTCGTGGGCATCCTCGTGGCGACCTACTCGACCCTGTTCGTGGCGGCGCCGCTGTACTCGCTCTTCCGTGAGAACGAGCCGCAGATCAAGGAGCGCGACGCCCGTATCCGCGCGGCGCGAGCCAAAGCGGCTGTCGAAGCCTGACGCCCCCCGTCGCGGGGCCGACCCCCGCTCAGCGCGCGTAGGATTGTCTGATTCGGAGGTGAGTGGATGGCGGAGCCGCAGACGGCATCGCAGGGTTCGAGTCTGCGACGGCTGGTGCCCCGCATCTTCTCGCGTGCGTCCCGGATCAACGATCTCGACAATCTGATCCGCACCGTCAGGGCCAACCACCCCAAGGGCGACTTCGCCGTCATCTCCCGTGCCTACGCCGTGGCGAAGGAGAAGCACGAGGGACAGAAGCGGCAGAGCGGCGAGCCGTACATCACGCACCCGCTCGCCGTCGCGCAGATCCTCGCGGAGCTCGGTCTCGGGCCGCGCGCGATCGCCGCCGCGCTGCTGCACGACACCGTCGAGGACACGGGCTACGCGCTCACCGATCTCACCGCCGAGTTCGGCGACGAGGTCGCGATGCTCGTCGACGGCGTGACCAAGCTCGACAAGGTCAAGTACGGCGAGAGCGCGCAGGCCGAGACGGTGCGCAAGATGATCGTCGCGATGTCGAAGGACATCCGCGTGCTGCTCATCAAGCTCGCCGACCGGTTGCACAACGCCCGCACCTGGGGCTTCGTCCCCCCGGAGAAGGCGGCGAAGAAGGCCAAGGAGACGCTGGAGATCTACGCGCCGCTGGCCAACCGCCTCGGTATCCAGGCGATCAAGTCGGAGCTCGAAGACCTCTCCTTCGCCGTCCTCCATCCGAAAATCTACAACGAGATCCACAGCCTCATCGCCCAGCGCACCCCGCAGCGGGAGAAGTACCTGAGCCAGGTCATCGAGGAGATCGATGAAGACCTCCGCGACCTGCGCATCCGCGGCAAGGTCGTCGGCCGACCCAAGCAGCTGTACTCGGTGTACCAGAAGATGGTCATCCGCGGCCGCGAGTTCGACGACATCTACGACCTGATCGGGATCCGTGTCCTCGTGTCGTCCGTGCGCGACTGCTACGCCGTGCTCGGCGCCATCCACGCGCGCTGGACGCCGTTGCCCGGCCGGTTCAAGGACTACATCGCCACCCCGAAGTTCAACCTCTATCAGTCGCTGCACACGACCGTGATCGGCCCGGCCGGACGCACGGTCGAGATCCAGATCCGCACGCACGAGATGCATCACCAGGCGGAGTACGGTGTCGCCGCGCACTGGATGTACAAGGAGCGGATGAACGGCGGCGGCAAGGCCGAGGTCCGCGCCTCCGACACCGACATGGCGTGGCTCGCGCACATCTCCGACTGGCAGGCCGAGACCGCAGACCCCGGGGAGTTCCTCGACTCCCTCCGGTTCGAGATCGGCGCCAAGGAGGTCTACGTCTTCACTCCGAAGGGGCGCGTGATCGGCCTCCCGGCCGGTGCCACTCCGGTCGATTTCGCCTATGCCGTGCACACCGAGATCGGGCACCGCACCATGGGCGCCAAGGTCAACGGACGCCTGGTGCCGCTGGAGTCGGAGCTGAAGAGCGGCGACGTCGTCGAGGTCTTCACGTCGAAGAACCCGGATGCGGGACCCAGCCAGGACTGGCTCGGCTTCGTCAAGAGCACACGCGCCAGGAACAAGATCCGCGGCTGGTTCACGAAGGAGCGCCGCGAAGAGGCCATCGAGCAGGGCAAGGAGGCCATCGCGCGCGCGATGCGCCGGCAGAACCTGCCGCTGCAGCGGCTGATGAGCCAGGACTCGTTCACCGAGGTCGCCCACCAGATGCACTACGAGGATGTCTCGGGTCTCTACGCCGCCGTCGGCGAGGGGCACGTCTCGACCCAGTCGGTGCTCGAGAAGGTCACCGCGCTCGTCGCCACCGACGAGCCCACGACCGGGGCGATCGACCTGCCGGGAAGCGTCCAGACCCGCGAGTCCCGGGGCGGCGATTCCGGTGTGCTCGTGCGTGGCGCGAACGACATCCTGGTGAAGCTGGCGAAGTGCTGCACGCCCGTCCCCGGCGATCCGATCGTCGGGTTCGTCACGCGGGGGAGCGGCGTCTCCGTGCACCGGGCGGACTGCGTGAACGTGAAGGCCCTCAGCGGCGAGCAGGACCGGTTCGTCGAGGTCTCCTGGGCGCCGACGACGAAGAGCGTGTTCCGGGTGCAGATCCAAGTCGAGGCCCTTGACCGCTCCGGCCTCCTCTCCGACGTCACGCGGGTGCTCAGCGAGCACCACGTGAACATCCTCTCGGCGACCGTGTCGACGACGGACGAGCGCCTGGCGCTGAGCCGCTTCGTGTTCGAGATGGGCGACGCCGTGCACCTGGACCGCGTCCTGAACGCGGTGCGCCGGATCGATGCGGTCTACGACGTGTACCGCCTCACCTCCTCCTGACCAGACGCTCCAGCGCGGCGAGACCGCTGACGCTCCCGGGAACCCGGTGCCCTCTCTTGAGGGTCCGGATCGCACCCTCAAGAGCCGCGGGGTGGGCAGGGGCAAGCGCCTGCATCCAGGACAGCACACGCGGATCGCGGTGCAGCGTCGTGGCGAGATCGCACATCGTGCGGACGGGAGATGTCACGAGTATCCCGCCGAGGCGGCGCACGTCCGACGCGGGGACCATCGTGTCGTGGAACGACACGCGGGTGTGCACGCGCGGGCGCACGCGACGTTCCACACAGCGACGCACGTGATGGATCGACGGCGGGGCATCGCCCGCGCCGTGTATCCAGGCGGCGCTCGGCCCGCATGCGGCGGCACCCTCCTGGACCAGGGCGGCGATGCTGCTCGCACGGACATCGGCGGATTCGGGAAGATCTGCGGGGATGTAGGCGTCGCCGATCTCGACGACATGTCCGTCGAGGCGGGCGGCGCTGAGTTCACAGAGACTGAGTCGCGCGCCGGGCAGATACAGCAGAGCGGGGTGCATCCCGCCAGTGTGGCGGCCGGCACCCCGCTCGTGCGGAGATCAGTGGATCTGTGGAGAGCTCAGCCGCCCAGGGCGTTGAGCCAGGCGCGACGGGCCTCGAGGGCGTCCGCGGCCTCCTTGACGGCCTTGCTGTCACCGGCCTTCTCGGCGGCTGCCAGTTCCGCCTCCAGCTTCTCGATCGCCTCGTGGAGCTGTGAGCTCATGTCGTTCGCACGAGCCTTGGTCTCCGGGTTGTTCTTCTTCCAGTCGACGTCCTCGCGGGCCTTGAGTGCCTGCTCGATGACGCGGAGCTTGTCGTCGAGGGCACGCTCCTTGTCGCGCGGGAAGATGCGGCCGACCTCGTCCCACTCGCGCTGGATGCGCGTGAGCAGGGCGCGGGCGCGCTTGATGTTCGGCTCGTCGGCGACCGCCTTGGCCTGCTCGAGCAGCGCCTGGCGGGCTTCGATCTTCGGAGCGGAGTCGGCTTCTTCCGCTGCGGCCTGCTCGGCACGAGCGGCGTAGAGCGCGTCTCCGGCGGCCTTGAAACGCGCCCAGAGGGCGTCGTCGGCCTTGCGTCCGGCGCGTCCGGCCGTCTTCCACTCGTCGAGGAGCGAGCGGTAGGCGGGGATGCCGTCGACGCCGCGCGGGGCCAGGGCTTCGGCGCGCTCGACCAGTCGCGACTTCGCGTCACGCGCCGCCTTGTGTGCATCGTCGAGCTCGGAGTAGAACGCCCGGCGGTGCTTGTCGACGACGGCCCTGGCATCGCGGAACCGCTTCCAGAGCTGCTGCGAGACGCCCTTCGACAGGCGCGGACCGTTCTGCTGCTGGGCCTGCCAGGACTCGAACAGCTCGTTGAGCTCGGCGGTGACCTGCTTCCACTGCACCTTGCTCAGGTCGCGGGCGGCGATGGCCTCGGCGCGCTCGACGAGGGCGGTGCGCTCGGCGACGGCCTGCTCGACGAGCTCCTTCGCCTGCTGCGCCTCCTGGGCGGTGGCCTCGGACAGAGACGCGGTCAGCGCGGTGAGACGGTCGCGGAGCCCCGCGAGGTCGCCGACGGCCGCGGCATCCGTGGCCTCGTCGATGAGGTGTGCGGCCTGCTTGGACAGGTCGCTCGCGGAGGCGCCGCCGGCCTGGTGGCGCTGCTCCAGGGCGACGACCTTGAAGGCGATGTCGTCGTACTTGCGGACGAAGTAGGCCAGAGCCTCATCGGGGGTCCCGTCCGGGTACTGACCGACGACGCGCCAGGACTCGCCTTCGCGGACCTCGACGGTGCCGTCTTCGGAGACGCGGCCCCAGTCGCCGGCGGACGAGACCGGGGTCGGCTTCGCCGCGGCCGGCGCGACGGCGGCCGGTGTCGGCGCCTTCCGCGGCATCGGCACTCCGGGCGGGGTGGGAACGGGCGGGGTCGGCTTCGCGGGCTCGTTGGCAGACACGATGATTCTCCTTGCGCGGTCACGCCGCGGGAGGCGGAAAGGACGAGGCTCAGCCTAGTACGCCCTCTCTGATCCGCGAGACCCCGTCTTCCCGCCGAGACCCCGCGATTCGTGCGCGAACGAGGCGGGGTCTCGGCGACGAGGCGGGGTCTCGCGGGGTGGGACGTTACCGTTTCGTGAGCAGAACGTTCGACGCAGGAAACACTCCGCGTCATCTCCGAGTAACACGGCGCTCCTATCGTCGCGACCACGACAGTCCCCAGGTCGACAGGAGTTCCATGGACGACAACGCAGCGCGTACGGCGGAGATCGTCGTCGTGGGGGCGGGCGTCGCGGCGCATCGCTTCGTCGCACGGATGCTGGAGGACCCGGACCGTGCCGTGCGGATCACGGTGTTCGGGGACGAGGGACGCCTGCCGTACGACCGTTCCGGTCTGGCGCGCGTCGTCGGCGGCGGCCCGGCGTCGGCGGGGGAGCTCGACCGCGCGCCGTTCCGCGACGACCGCGTGCGCCTCATCGACGACGACAGAGTCCTGCGGATCGACAGGGGAGGGCACCGCGTGCGGACTCGTTCGCAGCGGTGGTACGACTACCACGCGCTCGTGCTCGCGACGGGGACCCACGCCCAGCGGCTCGACGTGCCGGGGATCCGTGCCCGTGGCTCCTTCGCCCTGCGCACCATGGAGGACGCGCACATGCTGCGTGCGTTCCTGGCGGTCCGTGCGACGGAGGTGCCGCGGGCTCTGCGCGCTATCGTCGTCGGCGGCGACGAGGGTGGAGTGGACGTCGCGTGCGCGCTGCACGACGCCGGGGTGCAGACGACCATCGTCGACACCGTCGATCACCTGCTGCCCGCACACCTCACGGTTCCCGCGGCGACCGCACTCCGCGGGGTCGTCGAGGCGCGCGGCATCGTCGTCCGGACGCGGACGCGGGTGACCCGCGTCGACCCGGACGCGACGGGCGCGGTGACGGCCGTGGAGTTCCAGGACGGCACGTTCGCGCGGACCGACCTCATCGTGACGACGGGTGCGCGGGCGCGGGATGAGCTGGCACGGAACGCGGGGCTCCCCACGCGGGTGGGCGGCGGTCTCCTCGTGGACGCGGACGGGAGGACGCCCGACTCGCGCGTCCTGGCGATCGGCGACGTCGCCGTAGACCCGGGATCCGGCGGCACGGAGGCTGCGCTGGCGTCCGCGGATCGAGCGGCGGCGGCCCTGCTCGACGCTCGGATCGCGAGCCCGGCGGGACACGGGTGGCGCGGGAGCCCCGGCGGTATCGAGATCGTGACCTCGCGTCTCGCGGATGGTGACGGGCCGACGGTCTCCGTCCCTCTTCCGAGCGGGGGAGACCGCGTGTTCGGTGAGGTCGTGCTGTCGGAGGATGCCCGCGTGGTGCACCGCCTGACGGTCATCGGGGCGCCGGCGCACGCTCCGCTCGCCGGCTTCGCGCCCGGGATGCCCGATGGCCTGCGGGCGGCGCGGGAGCTCCTGGCCGCCGCCGTGGCCGAGGACGGTGCGGCGGCCTGCGGACACGGGCTGATGTCTTCGCCCCTGGCGGTGCTGGCTGCGGAGCTCACGGACCGAGGAATCCGCACCGTCGCGGAGGCTCTCGACGGTGCCGTGGAGAGCCGCGGCTGCGGCCCCTGTCTCCGCCGTCTCGCGCTCGCGCTGCAGGAGTGCGCCGAGGCGGACGCCGCCGTACGGCACGGCGATCACGGAACCCCGCGCTCCGAGGTGCGACTTCGCGGGACGACGGCCGCTCCCGTCCTGGAGGTGCGCGTCGAAGCCGAGTCCGACGGTGCGCTGCTCCTCGTCGTGGGTCATCTCGCGGCACGACGCGAGGCGACGGTACGGATCGATCGAGGGCTCCTCGCCGTCAGCGGGCTCCGGGCGGAGGACATACCGGACGCACTCGCGGACCTGCGAAGCGCCGGCGCCGTCGTTCCGGAGAAACCTGGCGGGGCTGACCTCACGCGGCGCGGAAGTCCGGTCGGCGTCGTCCGACAGCCGTCACGGGTAAATCGGCGTGCCGGTGGCGCGAGGTCGGCGAAGGGCTCCGCGTGAGTGCGCCCCCGCGCCCCGCTCCGGCCCTCGTCGGCTGCCGTGTCGTCGTGGTCGAGGTGCCGCGGCCGGTGCGCCCGGAGCCGGTCGACGTCGACACGCTTCTCCGGATCCTCGCGGCGACGGGCTCGGAGGTCGTCCGGATCACTCCGCCGCGGGCGGACCACGCGATCCCCGCAGGCGCGAAGCGGACGCTGTACCGGATCGCGTCCGGTCAGGTGGAAGCAGTGCTGTTCCCCGTGGCGGAGGCTCTGCCGGGGTGGCTCGCCACCGTGGAACGGCTGGGCATGCTCGACGCCATCCGCGAACGGTCACGTGCGTCCCGCCTGCTGCTCGCCACGACCGACGCCGCCGCGACCGCGCGATTGGTGGAGAGCGGCCTGCCGGCATCGACGTCGTGCGGGCCCACCGCGGACGACCTCGCCCGGAGCGCTCTCGCCCCTCTCACACAGGGGGTCCTCGAGCGGCGGACTGCGGCGGGTCGGCTGGCGGTGCGCAGTGGCGGCGCGGTGATCGACGGCGGCTTCGTGCCGCTCTCCCGCGGCGCGGTCAGCATCCTCGAGGCCCTGTTCATCGCCGACGGGCGCGTGCTCACGAGGGCGGAGATCGGCCAGCTGCTCCCCGGCGGTCGCCGCAGTGCGCGTGCGGTCGAGGTCGCGGTGGCGCGGCTGAGGGAGGCCCTCGACGACTTCGACCTCGTTCAGACGGTGGTCAAGCGCGGGTATCGGCTCGCTGTCCTCGACGAGGACTGACGACGCCGGCGGGCCTCACTCCGAGGGGGTCTCGGGTGCGGTCGGTGCCGGGCTCGGGGTGTCGCTCGGTGCCGGGGAGGGAGCGATCGACGAGGTCGGCGACGGCGCGGGCGTCGGCTCCGGCGTGGTCACCTGCGCGTGCACGACCTGGCTGACGATGGCGCCCACGACGATGAGGGAGCCGACTGTGACCGCGATGATGTTGTCGCGAGTGCGTCGACGGATCTGGTCCTGGTGCCAGCGGGTGCGAGCGGTGTGCAGCCGGGCGCGCTCCGCCTCGGTGCGTGTCTGCGCCTTCTTGGAACCGCGTGCGGCCATGCCCTGCTTCTCCCGTCCGACGCCGGTCTACGGCGTCGCCTGAGAGCCTACCGGGGCCCCGGCCTCGCCTCGTGTCCCTGGCCGCCGTTAGCCTGGAGGAATGTCCTCTCCCTCCGCCCTGCTCTCCGGGCAGACACCGCTCGCCGTGCGCATGCGCCCGGTGTCGCTGGACGAGGTCGCGGGGCAGCGACACCTGTTGCGGGCCGGCTCGCCCATCGTGGCCCTCGCCGACCCGGAGGCCAGTTCCCCCGGCGCGGTGTCGATCATCCTCTGGGGCCCGCCCGGCACCGGCAAGACCACACTCGCCCAGGCCATCGCCCGATCATCCGGGCGCCGCTTCGTCGAGCTCTCCGCGATCACCGCCGGCGTCAAGGACGTGCGGGAGGTCATGCAGGAGGCGATCACGCAGCGCGACCTGTACGGGCAGACGACGATCCTGTTCCTGGACGAGATCCACCGCTTCACCAAGGCACAGCAGGACGCGCTCCTGCCCGGTGTGGAGAACGGCTGGGTCATCCTCATCGCCGCGACCACGGAGAACCCCTCGTTCTCGGTGATCTCGCCGCTGCTGTCCCGGTCGCTGCTGCTCACGCTGCAGCCGCTCACCGATGACGACATCGGCGTGCTCGTGGATCGCGCGGTGTCGGATGCCCGCGGACTCTCCGGTGCGGTCGCGCTCAGCGACGAAGCACGGTCTGCTCTGATCCGCCTCGCCTCGGGGGACGCCCGTCGCGCTCTCACCGGACTGGAGGCCGCCGCTGCCGTGGCGCTCTCGCACGCCGCCGCCTCCGAGGCCGATGACGACGGCGAAGACCGGGAGACGGTCGTCCCCGAGGTCACCGCCGACGATGTGGCGCAGGCCGTCGACAAGGCACTCCTCCGCTACGACCGGCAGGGCGACGAGCACTACGACGTCATCAGCGCCTTCATCAAGTCGATCCGCGGTTCCGACCCGGACGCCGCACTGCACTACCTCGCCCGCATGATCGAGGCGGGGGAGGATCCGCGCTTCATCGCCCGACGGCTCGTCATCTCCGCCTCCGAGGACGTGGGGCTCGCCGACCCTCAGGCGCTCGGCATCGCCGTGGCCGCCGCTGACGCCGTGGCTTTCATCGGAATGCCGGAGGGGCGCATCCCGCTCGCAGAAGCTACCGTGTATCTGGCCACGACCGCGAAGTCGAACGCGGCCTACGTCGGCATCGACGCCGCCATCGCCGACATCCGCGCGGGGGGATTCGGGCGCGTGCCCCTTCACCTCCGCGACGCGCACTACCCCGGGGCGAAGCGCCTCGGGCACGGGCGCGGCTACCGCTACGCGCACGACAGCGAGTTCGGGATCGTGCCGCAGCAGTACCTGCCGGACGAGCTCGACGGGCGGCACTACTACGAGCCGAAGAACCTCGGCGCGGAGCGCGACATCAGCGCACGGCTGGAGCGCATCCGGCGCATCCTCGGCGACCGGTGAGCCGACGACCTCGGGCGTCTGCCGCCGTCTGTTAGACTTGAGCGGCTCGAAACCGAGTTTTCGGGCATCTCCTCGTTCACACCCCACCTCGACGGCACCCCGGCGTGCGCCCCGAGGCAGAACGCGGTGATACGTCCGTCGGACGTGAAATCCACGTCCACGTCATCGGAAGGATAACTTCGTGGTCACGAAGTCCCAGGACCGCCGCAAGGTGCGTCTCAGCCGCGCCCTCGGCGTGGCCCTCACCCCCAAGGCCGCCCGCTACCTCGAGAAGCGTCCCTACGCTCCGGGTGAGCACGGCCGCACCAAGCGCAAGGCCGACAGCGACTACGCCGTCCGTCTGCGTGAGAAGCAGCGTCTGCGCGAGCAGTACGGCATCCGCGAGAAGCAGCTGCGCATCGCGTTCAACGAGGCCCGTCGTCAGGACGGCCTGACCGGTGAGAACCTCGTCGAGCTCCTCGAGATGCGTCTCGACGCCCTCGTCCTGCGTTCGGGCTTCGCCCGCACCACGGCACAGGCACGCCAGCTCGTCGTGCACCGTCACATCCTCGTCGACGGCCAGCTCGTCGACCGCCCGTCGTTCCGCGTGAAGCCGGGTCAGCTCATCCACGTCAAGCCCAAGAGCGAGGGCCTCGAGCCCTTCCAGGTGGCGGCCGCCGGCGGTCACGCCGAGGTCCTGCCGGCCGTTCCGGGTTACCTCGAGGTCGAGCTCGACAAGCTCCAGGCCCGTCTGGTCCGTCGTCCGAAGCGCGCCGAGGTCCCCGTGACCTGTGAAGTGCAGCTCGTCGTCGAGTACTACGCGGCCCGCTGATCCAGCGGAAGAGCATCAGGCAGGAGGCGTCGGGGTTCCCGACGCCTCCTGTCGTTTCCGCCTACGATGGAGAGACCGCGCCTTCGCGGCTCTAGGGCAAGGATGACGACATGAAGAATGTGCTGTGGTTCCTGATCGGCGTGATCGGCGGCTTCGTCGCGGCTCACTTCATGAACAAGGACCCGCGGGGCCACGACATCCTGGCCGACGTCGACGCCCGCCTCAACGGCCTCGCCGCGATCCTCAGCGACGCGTATCGCGCGCAGGAGGCTCGGCTGACCGAGCCGGGCGAGAACTGACCCCCCCGCATCTGCGCCTCGGCGCGCCCCCTCACGCAAGGACATCCGGCACTCCTATGAAAACTGCGGAAATCGCGCAGCGCTACCTCTCCTACTTCGAGAAGAACGACCACCTCATCGTCCCCTCGGCATCCCTGGTCAGCGACGACCCCTCGCTGCTGTTCACGGTCGCCGGCATGGTCCCGATGATCCCGTACCTCACGGGCGTGGTCCCGGCGCCGCATCCGCGCATCGCCGACCTGCAGAAGTGCATCCGGACCAACGACATCGAGGAGGTCGGGCGCACCGCGCGTCACGGCACGTTCTTCCAGATGCTCGGCAACTGGTCGTTCGGCGACTACTTCAAGGAAGGCGCGATCCGCTACGCCTGGGAGCTGCTCACGAGCTCGGAGGCCGACGGCGGCCTCGGCTTCGACGAGAAGGATCTCTGGGTCACCGTCTACGAGACCGACGACGAGGCCGAGGCGATCTGGCGCGACATCATCGGACTCAAGCCGGAGCGCATCCAGCGCCTCGGCCGCGCGGACAACTACTGGAACACCGGGCAGCCCGGTCCCGGTGGCCCTGACTCCGAGATCTTCTTCGACCGCGGCCCGGCCTACGGCAAGGACGGCGGCCCCGCTGTCGACGACTCGCGGTTCCTGGAGATCTGGAACCTCGTGTTCATGCAGGACTTCATCGAGAACATCCGCGGCAAGACCGAGTTCGACATCGTCGGCGAACTGCCGATGAAGAACATCGACACCGGCATGGGGCTGGAGCGCGTCGCCTTCCTCAAGCAGGGCGTCGAGAACATGTACGAGACCGACCAGGTGCGTCCGGTGCTCGACCGCGCCGTCGAACTCTCCGGCCGCCGTTACGGCGCCGTGCACGAGGACGACGTCCGCTTCCGGGTGATCGCGGACCACGTGCGCTCCTCGCTCATGCTCCTCTCCGACGGCGTCCGTCCGTCGAACGAGGGCCGCGGCTACATCCTGCGGCGCCTCATGCGCCGGACCGTCCGCGCCATGCGGCTCCTCGGTGTCGACGACCCCGCGTTCCCCGAGCTGTTCGCCGCCTCCCGCGACGCGATGAAGTCGGCGTACCCGGAGCTGGAGCGGGACTGGTCCGTGCTCTCCTCGGCGGCCTTCGCCGAGGAGGAGACCTTCCGGCGCACCCTGGCGCAGGGATCGACCATCCTCGACCTCGCGCTCGACGAGACGAAGAAGGGCGGCGGGAAGACCCTCAGCGGTTCCGAGGCGTTCCTGCTGCACGACACCTACGGCTTCCCGATCGACCTCACCCTGGAGGTCGCCGAAGAGGCCGGGCTGGACGTGGACCGCGCCGCGTTCGACTCCCTCATGCAGGAGCAGCGTCAGCGCGCGAAGGACGACGCCCGCAACCGCAAGCGCCAGCTCGCGGATGTCTCGGTGTACCGCGACCTGCGCGCGCTGGGCGAGACGGGCTTCGACGGCTACACGGCCCTCGAGGTGGAGTCCCGCGTGCTCGGCCTGCTCGTCGACGGCGCGCCGGTGCGCAGCGCCGCCGAGGGGCAGATCGCCGAGGTCGTGCTCGCCGAGACGACGCTGTACGCCGAATCGGGTGGTCAGGTCGCCGACAAGGGCACCATCGTGGGCCCGGGCTACGAGCTCGAGGTGCTCGACGTGCAGCGTCCGGTCCCCGGGCTGATCAGCCACACGGTCGAGGTCTCCCGCGGCACGGTCGCGGTCGATGACATCGCGACGACGATCGTCGACGCCGCGAACCGGCGCGCCGCCCGTCAGGCGCATTCCGCCACCCACCTCGTGCACGCCGCCCTCCGCGACACTCTCGGCCCGACGGCCACGCAGTCCGGGTCGCTGAACCGCGCCGGGTACATGCGATTCGACTTCGCCTGGTCGCAGGCGCTGTCGACGGACACCCGCACGGAGATCGAGGAGATCACCAACCGCGCCGTGCAGGACGCCCTCGAGGTGACCACCCGCATCGTGACGCTCGACGAGGCCAAGGAAGCGGGCGCCATGGCGCTCTTCGGCGAGAAGTACGGCGACGTCGTGCGGATGGTCGACATCGGCGGCCCGTGGTCGCGAGAGCTCTGCGCCGGCACGCACGTGTCGACCAGTGCGGAGATCGGTCTGGTCAGCGTGGTGGGGGAGTCGTCGGTCGGCGCCTCCAACCGCCGGATCGAGGCTCTCGTCGGCGCGGATGCCTTCCGTGAGCTCGCGGCGGAGCGGGCTCTCGTCTCGCAGCTCACCGCCTCTCTGAAGACCCCGCGCGAGCAGCTCCCCGAGCGGATCGCCGATCTCGCCGCGAGCCTCAAGGCCGCGGAGAAGCGCATCGCGCAGTTCGAGGCGAAGGAGCGGGCGGGGCGCATTCCCGCCATCGCCGAGGCCGCGACGCGCGTCGGAGACTTCCGCGTGGCGGCGCAAACGCTGGGCGATGTGGCCTCCGCGGACGATGTCCGCGAGCTCGTCAACGGCGTGCGCGACCGGCTGGGTTCCGATCCCGCGGTCGTCGCGCTCGGTGCGGTCGTCAACGGTCGCCCCGTCGTCGTCGTCGCCACAAACGAGGCCGCGCGCGGTGCTGGCGCGAAGGCGGGTGCGCTCGCGAAGCGCGCCGCCGGGGTGCTCGGCGGAGGCGGCGGCGGTCGGGACGACGTCGCCCAGGGCGGCGGTACCGACGCAGCGGCACTGCCCGCCGCGCTCGAGGCCGTCTCCCAGGAGCTGCGCGGCGCGTGAGCGGTTATCGCCGCGGGGTCCGGCTCGGCATCGACGTCGGCCGGGCCCGCGTGGGCGTGGCCCGGTCCGATCCGGACGGCATGCTGGCCGTCCCCGTCGAGACCGTTCCCCGCGACGAGCGCTCGCTCACGCGCATCGCCGAGCTGGCCGCGGAGTACGAGCCGCTGGAGATCGTCGTCGGTCTGCCGGTGAACATGCAGGGTGCGGACACGCCGTCGACGGTGGATGCGCGCGAGTTCGCGGCCGCGATCCAGGCGCGCAGCGGCGTGCCGGTCCGCCTCGTCGACGAGCGTCTGAGCACCGTCTCCGCGCATGCGGCGTTGCGGAGTTCTGGGCGATCACAGAAGAACTCTCGTAGCGTTGTGGATCAGGTCGCCGCCGTGGTGCTGCTGCAGCAGGCGATCGACACGGAGAAGAGCACCGGAAACCCGGCCGGTGCCCCGGTCCCCGTTGACGAGGAGCCCGCCTGAACATGTCCGAACGCGAGAGCCGTGCGCCCGAGCACGAGCAGAGCACCCGCTTGGGGGATCTGTTCGCGAACCTCCCCGCTCCGTCCCCGCAGGTCCCGACGGCCGGTGACGACACGCCGGCACCCGGATCCCGCCGTGCGGCCAGGGAGGCCGCCGCGCGCGAGCAGCAGGCGCCGCCCGCTCCCGACGCGGGGATCGAGCCCGATGCCCATGTGCCCGCCCGTCCGGTCTCGGCGTCGGCGGCGACCACCGCGGATGCGGCCGTGACCGACCACCGGCCGCAGGCGAATGCCGCAGACGTCGAACCGGTCGTGACCCGCGCGATGCCCGTCGCCGCGACGAGCGCGGACGAGACCCCCGCCCCGGGCCCGCGCCGGTCGACCGGCACCGAAGACCCCGCACCGACGCTGGGCGGAGGACTCGACGAGATCTTCGCCGCTCAGAACGACGGCCGCGATCACGGCGCGCCGACCAGGAAGAAGCGCCGCAAGGGCTGCCTCATCGCCCTGATCATCGTCCTGGTGATCCTCGGCGGCATCGCCGCCGGCGGCGTCTGGGTCGCGAACACCTACGGCGACCGCATCGCCGACGCCATGGGGTGGGGCGAGCCGAAGGACTGGGAGCCCGGTCAGGCGACCGGCGAGGTGTACGTCACGATCAAGGAGGGCGATACCGGCGGACCCGTGTCGACGGCGCTCTACGAGGCGGGCGTCACGAAGACCGAGGACGTCTTCTATGACTACCTCATCGACGAGAACATCGCGGTGACCTTCTATCCCGGCGTCTACCGCCTGCAGGAGAAGATGACGGCGGAGGACGCCCTGGCCGCGCTCCGTAACGCGGAGAACAAGATCGAGAACTCGGCATCCGTACCCGAAGGCGCCACCATCGAGTACTTCCTTCCGCAGGTCGCCGACACGATGGGCATGCCACTCGAGGAGCTTCAAGCGGCTGTGAAGGACCCATCGGTCTACGGAGTCGAGGCGGACAGCTTGGAGGGATGGTTGTTCCCGGCTGTCTACACGTTCGATCCGGAGACCACAGCAACGCAGGTCATCCAGCGGATGGTCGACCGGACACGCGAGTCGCTGGCAAAGGCCGGTGTTCCGGCCGGGGATGAGCAGCGCATCCTCACCATCGCCTCCATCATCCAGCGTGAAGGCCGGACCGACGACTTTCCCAAGGTCTCTCGTGTGATCGAGAACCGTCTCGCGCCTGGAAACAGCGAGACGAACGGGCTTCTGCAGATGGACTCGACGGCTCAGTACGGTGTCGGAGAGCTGCATGCGGGAGCCGCGGGCTCGTCCGAGAAGGCCCTCACGGACCCGAATCCGTGGAACACATACATCCACCCGGGCCTGCCGAAGGGTCCGATCGCGACCGCGACCGATGCGGCGATCGACGCGGCGATGCACCCTGCCGACGGTCCCTGGTTCTACTTCGTCACGGTCAACCTCAACACGGGGGAGACGGTGTTCTCGGCGACGTACGCGGAGCAGCAGGAGGCCGAGAAGAAGCTGCACGCGTGGTGCAAGGACAACCCGGATTCCGGGTGCTACGCGGAGTGACGCGTGTGACGGACTCGGTGAACCGGAGACGGTTGGCGGTCTGGGGCGACCCGATCGGGCACTCCCGTTCGCCGGAGCTGCACGCCGCGGCGTACGGCGTGCTCGGACTGGACTGGGAGTACGGGCGCCGTCAGATCGGCGCAGAGAGCTTCGCGGACGCGGTCGAGGCCCTCGACGACTCCTGGCGCGGCCTGTCGCTGACGATGCCGCTCAAGGAGGAGGCCTACCGGTACGCCGCCAGCCGGGATGCCCACGCGGAGCTGACCGGCGCGGTCAACACGCTCCTGCTCTCCGAGACCCCGGCGGGATTCAACACCGACGTCGGCGGGATCGTCGATGCGCTCGGGGACGCCGGCATCCGCGAGATCGGGACGGCGCGGATCCTGGGCGCCGGAGCCACGGCGGCCTCGGCCCTCGTCGCCCTCGCCGACCTGGGGGCGACACGAGTCGAGGTCGCCGCCCGTCGGCCGGAACGCGCCGCCGGGCTCGTCCGCATCGGAGAGCGTCGCGGCGT
This sequence comes from Microbacterium sp. UBA7513, assembly GCF_002478345.1. Lineage (NCBI taxonomy): Bacteria > Bacillati > Actinomycetota > Actinomycetes > Micrococcales > Microbacteriaceae > Microbacterium > Microbacterium sp. UBA7513. The sequence goes on along the minus strand of NZ_DLNJ01000020.1, from coordinate 242,242 downwards.
CGTGGTCGCCCCTCGATCGTTCGAGGAGGTGGACTGCGACGCGGACCTCACGGTGGCGACGTTGCCCTCCGGCACCGCGTTGCCACCGGACGTCGCCTCCCGCCTGTCCGACATGGGCGGGACGCTCTTCGATGCGGCCTATGCCCCGTGGCCATCCGCGCTCGCGACGGAGTGGGGCGATCAGTCGGTGGTCTCCGGGCTCGGAATGCTGCTGCATCAGGCGGTCCGGCAGATCCGGATCTTCCTGCACGGCGACCCGGTCTCGCCGCTGCCGGACGAGGAGGCTGTCCTCGCCGCGATGCGCGCCACCCTCTGAGCGCCGCCGGACGAAACGCGGCACGGCGCGGGGGGAAACGCATGGGAGACTAGAGCACATGCTCCGCGTGCTCACGGCCGGCGAATCGCACGGCCCAGAACTCATCGCCGTCATGGAGGGTCTCCCCTCCGGCGTCCCGGTGTCGTCCGAGGCCATCCAGGCCGACCTCGCCCGCCGCAAGCTCGGCTATGGACGCGGCTCCCGGATGAAGTTCGAACAGGACGAGCTCACGATCTCCGGCGGCGTCCGGCACGGGAAGACGCTGGGCAGCCCCATCGCCCTGCGCATCGGCAACACCGAGTGGCCGAAGTGGATCGAGGTCATGAACCCGGAGCCGGTGGAGCTCACCGATCGCTCGCGCGGTCGTGGCGCCCCGCTGACCCGGCCACGTCCGGGCCACGCCGACCTCGTGGGCATGCAGAAGTACGACTTCGACGAGGCCCGTCCGATCCTCGAGCGCGCGAGCGCCCGGGAGACCGCCGCCCGCGTGGCGCTCGGTGCCGTCGCCCGCTCGTTCCTCGGCGAGCTCGGCATCCGACTCGTCAGCCACACGCTCTCCATCGGGCCGGTGCGCGTGCCGGATGGCGCAGCGCTGCCGACCCCGGACGACGTGGATGCCCTGGACGCCGACCCGCTGCGGTGCTTCGACCCCGCGACCTCGGCGCTCATGGTCGCCGAGGTGGACGACGCCAAGAAGGACGGCGACACCCTCGGCGGCATCGTCGAGGTCCTCGCGTACGGCCTGCCGCCGGGGCTCGGTTCCCACGTGCACTGGGACCGCCGCCTGGACGCCCGGCTGGCCCAGGCGCTCATGAGCATCCAGGCCATCAAGGGCGTGGAGGTCGGCGACGGCTTCGAGACCACGCGCCGCCGCGGCTCCGCCGCCCACGACGAGCTCTTCGCCACCGCCGACGGCATCGCCCGCGGCACGGACCGCGCCGGCGGTACCGAGGGCGGCATGTCCACCGGGACCGTGCTGCGCGTCCGCGCCGGCATGAAGCCGATCGCGACCGTGCCGCACGCGCTGCGCACGATCGACGTGGCGACCGGCGACGAGGCGACCGCGCACCACCAGCGTTCCGACGTCTGTGCCGTGCCAGCGGCGGGCGTCGTCGCGGAGGCCATGGTCGCCATCGAGCTGGCCCGCGCCGTGCTGGAGAAGTTCGGCGGCGACAGCATCCGCGAGACGCGCCGCAACCTGGAGGGGTACCTCGACGGCATCCCCGCGGAGCTGCGCACGGCCCCCGCGTCCGAGGCGGCGCTCATCGCGCATGACGAACGAGGCTGAGCCGCCGACGCTGGTCCTCGTGGGACCGATGGCGGCCGGCAAGACCAGCGTCGGGCGACGGGTCGCGCGGCGGCTGGGCGTCGCATTCATCGACACCGACAAGCGCATCGTCGCCGCGCACGGTCCGATCCCCGAGATCTTCGCCACGCACGGCGAGGCGCACTTCCGGGACCTGGAGCGCGCGGCGGTCCGCGAGGCCCTCGCCGAGGGTGGCGTGATCTCCCTCGGCGGTGGCGCCGTCACGGATCCGGAGACGCGGGCGCTGCTGCGCGCCCATCCCGTGGTCTTCCTCACCGTGAGCGAGGCCGCGGTCGCCGACCGCCTGCGCGGCGGGACGCGCCCGCTGCTGGCGGGCGAGGACCCGGTCGAGAAGTGGAAGCGCATCTTCGCCGAACGGCGAGGATGGTACGACGAGGTGGCGTCGACCACGTTCGACACCTCGCGGCGTCCGATGCAGCGCATCGCGGACGAGATCGTGGCATGGAGGAGAGAACAGCGATGAGCACGACGACCATCAGCGTCACCGGGAACGACGCCTACGACATCACGATCGGACGGGGGATCCTCGACCAGGTGTCGGCGGCTCTGGCCCCGAGCGTCCGCAAGATCCTCGTCGTGCACCCGCCGACCCTCGCGGCCCGCGCCGCCGAGCTCCGCGACCGGCTCCTCGCCGACACCGTGGACGGCCCGCGCGAGGTGCTGCTCGCCGAGATCCCGGATGCCGAGCAGGGCAAGCGCATCGAGGTCGCCGCGTTCTGCTGGCAGGTCATGGGCCAAGCCGACTTCACCCGGACGGACGCCGTCGTCGGCTACGGCGGGGGAGCGGTGACCGACCTCGCCGGCTTCGTCGCGGCGACGTGGCTGCGCGGCATCCAGATCGTCCAGGTGCCCACCACCGTCCTCGGCCTCGTGGACGCCGCGGTCGGCGGCAAGACGGGCGTCAACACCGCGGAGGGCAAGAACCTCGTGGGCGCCTTCTGGGCCCCGCGCGCCGTCGTCGGCGACCTCGACGAACTGGGCAGTCTGAGCCCCAACGAGGCCACCGCCGGCTTCGCGGAGGTCGTCAAGGCCGGTTTCATCTGGGCCCCGGAGATCCTGGACATCGTCGAGGCCGATCCCGCGCGCGCGGTCGACACCTCGACGGACGAGTTCCGCCGGGCCGTGGAGCTCGCGATCGACATGAAGGCGCAGGTCGTCTCGGACGACTTCCGCGAGGCCGGGCAGCGGGAGATCCTGAACTACGGCCACACGCTCGGCCACGCGATCGAGCACGCCGAGCGGTACCGCTGGCGGCATGGGGCGGCCATCTCGATCGGCATGCTGTACGCCGCGGAGCTGTCCCGGCTCGCGGGGCGGCTGTCGGACGCCGCCGCGGAGCGCCACCGCACGATCCTCGAGTCGCTGGGCCTGCCCACGTCGTACCGCGCCGGAGCCTGGCCGCAGCTGCTCGCCACGATGCAGCGCGACAAGAAGAGCCGCGGCGGCATGCTCCGATTCATCCTCCTCGACGACATCGCCAAGCCCACCGTGCTCCAGGCGCCGGACGAGTCGCTGCTCTTCGCCGCCTACCAGGAGATCGGCGCATGACCATCGCCGTCCGGCGCATCACGCCGGAGGACTGGCAGGAGGTCAAGGCGCTGCGGCTGCAAGCCCTTGCCGATCCGGCCGCACCGATGGCGTTCCTCGACACCGTCGAGCACGCCGCCGCACAGCCCGACCGCTTCTGGCAGGAGCGCGCCGCGAATGCCGCGGGTGACGCCGCCGCTGCGCAGTTCGTCGCGATCGCGGACGACGGCACCTGGACCGGGACCGTGACCGTGCTCCCGCATCGCGAGCAGCACGATGCCGGACTGGTCGTGGGGGTCTACGTGGCGGACGCGCACCGCGGTGCGGGCGTCATCGATGCGCTCCTCGACGCCGCGGCGGCCTGGGCCCGCGATCGCGACCTCCGCGCCCTCGTGCTCGAGGTCCACGTGGACAACTCCCGGGCGCAGGCCGTCTACCGCCGCCGCGGCTTCGTCCGGACCGGCGAGATCGAGACCTCGGGCTTCGGGCGGGAATGGGTCATGCGCCGCGAGCTGGTCGACACCGGGAGCGTGCCCGCATGAGCGCACCGCGTCGGCTACTGCTCGTCAACGGCCCGAACCTCAACCTCCTCGGCACCCGCGAACCCGAGGTCTACGGCACGGCGACCCTCGCCGACGTCGAGCGCATCACGGCGGAGACCGCTGCCGCGCTCGGGTTCGAGCTGCGGGCGTTGCAGAGCAACCACGAGGGCGTGCTCATCGACGCGATCCACGATGCGCGCGCGGACTGCGCGGGCATCGTCATCAACCCGGGCGGCCTCACCCACACCTCTGTCGCCCTGCGTGACGCGCTCACCGGCGTCGCGTTGCCCTTCGCCGAGGTCCACATCTCCGACGTGTACGCCCGCGAGGAGTTCCGTCACCACTCGTACCTGCACGACGTCGCCGCGGTCCGCGTCATCGGACGCGGCGTGGAGGGCTACGCCGACGCGGTGCGGGACCTCGTCGCGCAGCTCTGAGCGCGCGGGATCAGGGCAGGCCGACGAGCAGCACGCACACGGTGATGCCCACGAGTGTCAGCAGGGCCATGGCGAGGAAACAGGCGGCCAGCGCACGGAGCCGCGGCCGCACGCTCGACACCGCGAGGCGGATGACGACCATCGCGACCAGGCCCAGGACCAGGACGATCGCGGTGACCAGCCCGACGGTCCCCGCGGCGCCGCCGCTGCGGACGATCCCGACGAGGGGCACGAGGCTTACCGCCGTGAAGATCGCGGCGACGATGAGCCACACCGCCCCGGACGACGTCCGCAGCGCCGGCTGATTCGCCATCCTGGTCGGGTCCCGGTCGCGATCGTCCTCGCTCATCTCGATTCCTCCTGTCCTCGTCCACGCTGCCCGGGGCGACGGGCAGCGTCACGGGGCTTCCGCTCTCGCGGAGGAGCGTCTATCGTGCCCCCGCGACGGCCCGCGCCGGGCATCCCGTAGAATCGACTGTCGGCCGACCCCGGCCCCCACGGACTCAGGAACGGAACTCCTCGCACATGGCATCCACCGCAGACATCAAGAACGGCGTCGTCCTCAGCATCGACGGGCAGCTCTGGAGCGTCATCGAGTTCCAGCACGTCAAGCCCGGCAAGGGCGGCGCCTTCGTCCGCACGAAGCTGAAGAACGTCGTCTCGGGCAAGACCGTGGACCGTACGTACAACGCCGGGGCGAAGGTCGACATCGAGAACGTCGACCGCCGCGACTACACCTACCTCTACACCGACGGTGACGGGTTCGTGTTCATGGACCAGACCGACTTCGACCAGATCACGCTGCCGGCGGCCACGGTCGGCGACGCGAAGAACTTCCTGCTCGAGAACCAGCAGGTCACCATCGCCCTCAACAACGGCAACCCCCTCTACATCGACCTCCCGGCCTCGGTCATCCTCGAGGTGACCTACACCGAGCCCGGTCTGCAGGGCGACCGCTCGTCCGCCGGCACCAAGCCCGCGACGCTCGAGACCGGCTACGAGATCCAGGTCCCGCTGTTCCTGGAGACCGGCACGAAGGTCAAGGTCGACACCCGCACGGGCGAGTACCTCGGCCGCGAGAAGTAAGGCGTGAGCGCCCGCACGAAGGCGCGCAAGCGCGCGCTCGACATCCTGTTCTCGGCCGACGTCCGCGGCGACGAGGTCGCGGTGGCCCTCGCCGCCGAGGCGAAGCGCGCGGCGAACGAGCCCGCACGTGAGGCGTCGTGGCTGTACGCCCGCGAGATCGTCGACGGCATCATCGACCAGCGCGACGAGATCGACGAGCAGATCACGACGCACAGCCGCGACTGGAAGCTCGAGCGGATGCCCGCCGTCGACCGCGCCCTGCTGCGCATCGGCGCGTGGGAGATCCTCTACAACGACGAGGTGCCGACCGCGGTCGCGATCGACGAGGCGGTGGAGCTCGCGAAGGAGTTCTCCACCGACGAGTCGGGCGCGTTCGTGCACGGCGTGCTCGCCCGCGTCGCCCGCTCGGCCTGAGCGCCGCAGCGGCGGTGTCGGCGGTGGCGGGCAGGATCGTCTCATGATCCGCCCGCCCGCCTCCGCCGCCCCGGGAGACGGCGCGCGGGATTGGCGTGCCCTGTTCGACGCGGCCGCCGCTCCGACGGCGGCGACCCCTCTCGCCCTCGGGTTCGAGGTGCGTGTCCGCGACGCCCGCGGAGCCAATCCCTGGGCGTCACGCCCGCAGCGCACGGCGACCCCACGCGATGTCGCCAAGGGTGTGGGGGAGATCCTCCTCGGCATCCGTCCGCTGGAGCGGAGCGCGGCGACGGGGTCCTGGGTGCTCGGCTCCGCCACCTGGGACGCGGTCCGCCGCGCGCCGGACCAGTACGGTCGGGAGCAGTCGCGGTGGTTCGCCGATCTGCTGAGCATCGCGCGCGACGCGCTGCTCTCCGGCACGGCGGGGGACTGGCTCGTCGCCGACCTGATCGAGTCGCGGCTCCTCTGGGGGCATCTGCGGTCGGCGACCGACCTCGGCATCCCGCTCGTGGCGGCCCAGCGGTCGACGACGCTCGTCCTCGCCGACGCCGCGGAACTGACGGCGACCGTGTCCCGTGGCGACGACGGCGGCCTCGTGGTCCGGCCGGTCGTGACGGTGGACGGGCGCGAGACACCGCCGGGCAGCATCAGGTCCCTCGGGCGCTCCGGCGTGTACGAGGTCGCGCAGAGCGGATCGCGCCTCCAGGTGACGCTCGCGGAGCTTCCGCTCGCGGGCCCCGCGCAGTCGCTGATCCGCGCCCGGACGCTCGTCGTCCCCGTGGAGGAGGAGACGGCGTTCCTCCAGGATGCCTATCCGCTCCTGGCGCGCCGCCTCCCCGTCCGCGCGGTCGGCCGCGTCTCGCTGCCCGCGCTTCCGCCGCCTCGTGCCGTGCTCCGGGTGGCGTTCCGCCGCGGAGACACCGTGGAGTACGCCGTCGAGTGGGACTATCGCGGCTTCGGGCGGGTGCCGTTCACGCTTGGTCCGGAGGCCGTGCGGGATCCGGAGGCCGAGGCCGGGGTGACGGAGCGGCTCCGGAGCGTCTGGGCGGAGCACGGCGTCGCGTTCGCTCCCTCGGGGGCTTTCCATGACGTGGCGGCTGCGGAGTTCATGACCCGCGTCGTCCCGGCGCTGGAGGCGGACGGCGTCGAGGTGGAGGTGTCCGGCCGTCGCAAGACGTATCGCGAGCTCGCCGGAGAGCCGGAGATCACCGTGTCGACCGTGGAGAGCACCGACCCGGACTGGTTCGACCTCGGCGTCATCGTCCGCATCGACGGACGGAGCATCCCGTTCGAGCCGCTGTTCACGGCTCTGAGCGCGGGCCGGCGAAAGCTCCTGCTCGTCGACGGCAGCTACTTCTCGCTGAACCACCCGGCGCTCGACCGGCTGCGCGACCTCCTCGACGAGGCCGGAGACCTCGACGAGTGGGAGACGGGCCCGCGGATCAGCCGTCATCAGACGGATCTGTGGGAGGAGTTCGAGGATCTGGCGGACGAGGCCCTTCCCGCGGTGAGCTGGCGGGCCACCGCCGAGGGACTGCGCAGCGCCACCGCGGTGCCGGCGGTGCCGATCCCTCCGGGGCTCACCGCACAGTTGCGGCCCTACCAGAAGGACGGCCTTGACTGGCTCGCGTTCCTCTGGTCGCACCGGCTCGGCGGCATCCTCTCCGACGACATGGGTCTCGGGAAGACGGTCCAGCTGCTCGCCCTCATCCTGCATGCCCGTGCGGCGGGGGAGGGACGTCCGTTCCTCGTCGTGGTCCCGACGTCCGTGCTGGCCACCTGGCGCACCGAGGCGGCGCGGTTCGCTCCGGGCCTCCGCGTGGTCACCCGGGACTCCACCGCCGGGCCTGCCGTGGCCGTCGTGGCTCGCGAGGCCGATGTGGTGCTCACGACCTACGCCGTCGCCCGGCTCGACGATGAGGGGTTCGCACGCGTCGCCTGGGGCGGACTGATCCTCGACGAAGCTCAGTTCGTGAAGAATCCGGCGACGAAGCTGCACCGCGCCGTCGCTCGCTTCCCGGCCGACGTCACCATCGCGGTCACGGGCACGCCGCTGGAGAACAGCCTGGAGGAGCTCTGGGCGCTGCTGAAGCTCACGGCACCCGGCCTGTTCGCCTCGGCGCGGAAGTTCCGCGAGCACTACATCCAGCCGATCGAGCAGGGGAAGGTCCCGGAGAATGCGGAGGGCGGACCGTATCGGCAGCGCCGCCTCGCGCAGCTCCGACGACGGATCCGCCCGCTCGTGCTCCGCCGCACCAAGGAGCTCGTTGCCCCCGATCTGCCGCCGAAGCAGGAGCAGGTGCTGGAGGTCGAGCTGAGCGCGGGGCATCGCGAGCTCTACGAGACGGTGCTGCAGCGGGAGCGGCAGAAGGTGCTCGGCCTGCTGGAGGACCTGGACCGGAACCGCTTCATCGTGTTCCGCTCCCTGACGCTCCTGCGCATGCTGAGCCTCGCTCCGGCGCTGATCGACCCGGCCGACGCGCGCCTCGGCTCCCGCAAGCTCGACGAGCTCCTGGAACGGATCGTCGAGCTGCAGGCGGAGGGGCACCGCGCGCTCGTGTTCAGCCAGTTCACGTCCTTCCTCGACATGGCGGCCGCCCGTCTGGACGCCGCCGGCATCCCGTACGCGCACCTCGACGGATCGACGCGGCATCGCGAGCGGGTGGTCGCGGACTTCGCGGAGGGGGAGCAGCCCGTCTTCCTCATCAGCCTGAAGGCCGGCGGGTTCGGGCTCACGCTGACCGAGGCCGACTACGTCTTCCTCCTCGACCCGTGGTGGAACCCCGCCGCCGAGGCGCAGGCCGTCGACCGCACGCACCGCATCGGCCAGCGCAGCCAGGTGTTCGTCTACCGGATGATTGCCACCGGCACGATCGAGGAGAAGGTCCTCGCGCTGCAGCGACGCAAGGCCCGGCTGTTCACCGCCGTGCTCGACGACGACGCGCTCTTCGCCCAGACGCTCACCGCCGACGACATCCGTGGTCTCTTCGACGACTAGACCGTTTTCCCCGGCTCGTCCCGCCGGGTGCTCAGGGAGCCGTCGGTACAATCGAACGGTTCATCTTCGAGAGGAATGCAATGCGGATCACGGGACTCGGCCACGCCGGCATGTTCATCGAGACGGTCGGCGGCAACATCATCTGCGACCCGGTGCTCGGCCCGTCCTTCTTCGGGTCCTGGTTCCCGTTCCCGGACAACCGTGCCCTCGACTGGGAGCGCTACGGCCGCGAAGCCGACTTCCTCTACATCTCGCACCGGCACCGCGACCACTTCGATCCGGCGCTGCTGGAGCGGTACATTCGCAAGGACATCGAGGTGCTCCTGCCGGAGTACCCGATCGACGACCTGGAGCAGGACATCCGGGCGCTCGGCTATACGAACATCACCTACGCGCCCGCCGGCGAGATCATCGAGCGCGGGGCGCTCAAGATGATGATCACCCCGCTGCGCGCGCCGAGCGACGGCCCGATCGGCGACTCGTCGCTCAGCGTGGACGACGGCACAGGCTCGATGCTGAACCAGAACGACTCGCACCCGCTCGATCTCGACAAGCTCCTGCACTTCGGCAAGCCCGACGCCTACTTCACGCAGGTCTCCGGAGCGATCTGGTGGCCCATGGTCTACGACCTGCCGCTGGACGCGAAGCAGAACTTCGCCCGCCTCAAGCGCGAGGCGCAGAACAAGCGGGCGATGTACTACATCGAGAAGGTCGACGCTCCGCACGTCTTCCCGATGGCGGGTCCGCCCATGTTCCTCCGCGACGACCTCTTCGACTTCAACGGGATGGGTCGCAACGGCGAGTCCATCTTCACGGACCAGAAGCAGTTCATCGCGCACATGAAGGAGCTGGCACCGAAGTACGACGGGCAGCTCTTCGTTCCCGGCACGCTCGTCACGATCGACGGCGGTGCGGTGACCACCGAGCAGACGCTCTACACCGAGGCGGAGCTCGCCCACATCTTCGACGAGAAGTGGGAGTACCTGGAGGAGCAGCGCGCGACCCGCCAGCAGGAGATCCGCGACGAGGAGGCCTCTCGCGCCGCGATCATCCCGCCGGACGAGATGCTCGCGGCGATCAAGGAGTGGTGGGAGCCGCTGCTGAAGAAGTCGCGCACCATCCGCCTCGGAGTCGGCGGGCACGTCCGCTTCCGCATCGGGGAGCTGGACATGGTGGTCGACTTCCCGCGCGCCAAGGTCCGCGAGTACGCAGGGGAGGAGTGCGTGTACTGGTACACGATCCCGGCCGACCTCGTCTCGACGAACATCCGCGACCACGAGATCGACTGGTCGAACTCGATCTTCCTGTCGATGCAGTTCTCGGTCGGGCGCAGCGGCAAGTTCAACGAGTTCCTCACCACGTTCCTCAAGTGCCTCTCGGTCGACCGGATCGAGTACGTCGAGAACTGGTACCAGGAGCAGACCGACCAGACCGAGGACGCGGAGATCGGCGACTGGGTCGTCCAGCGCCGCTGCCCGCACCTACGCGCCGACCTCACCAAGACGGGGAAGGTCGACGAGGACGGCATCCTCACGTGCAGCATGCACGACTGGAAGTGGGACCTGAAGACCGGACGCTGCCTCTCCACGAGCGGCCACCCGATCCGTTCCTCGAAGATCGACGACGTGACGGATCCGGTGCTCCGCGAGGCGAGCTGAGCGCGCCTGTACCACCGAGCGCAGCCGGTGGTACAGTGAGGCGATGCCGACCGCTCTGACCCGTATCCAGGTGACGCAGACCGCCGTGCTGCGCGACGCGCTGGAACTCGCGGAAAGCGAGTGGCCGGGTCTACCGAAGTCGGAGCAGGTGGCGAGGCTCGCGGTGCTGGGGGCGGAGCGGCTCGCAGAGCGAGGATCCCACCGGCGCGCGACCCGGCGGGCGGCGCTCGAGGCGACGCGAGGATCGATCGCGTATCCACCGGGGTATCTCGACGCTCTTCGGAAGGACTGGCCGGAGTGATCGTCGTGGACACCGGTGTCCTCATCGCGCACCTTTCCGCCGACGATGTCCACCAGGATGCGGCGTTCGACATCCTCGATACCGAGGAAGACCTTCTGATCCACCCGATCACCCTCGCGGAGGTGCTCGTGCATCCGGCGCGGATGGGCACAGAGCTCGCCGATCTCGCCAAGATCGACTCCCTTGGGCTGCTGCGTCGGGAGGAGACGGTCGACGAACCGGTCCATATCGCGCGGCTCCGCGCCGCAACCTCCCTGAAGCTCCCGGACTGCGCGGTACTCGTCACAGCGGAGGCGTTCGGCGCGACGCTGGCGACCTTCGACCGTCGTCTCGCGGCGGTCGCCAGAGAGCGCGGTGTCGAGGTCGTCGGCGTCCGATCGCACCGCTAGACTGGGATCACAAGCAACCTTTAACACCGTCCTGTGAGGCGGAGAAGGGAGCGGCTGATGAGTGTGCGCACTGTGCTGCACCAAGCCGACATCTCACGAGCGCTGACCCGGATCGCGCACGAGATCCTCGAGTCCAATCGCGGGGCCGACGACCTGGTCCTGCTGGGCATCCCGACCCGCGGCGTCACGCTAGGCCACCGGCTCGCCGCGCTGATCAGCGAGATCGCCCAGGTCTCCGTCCCCGTCGGGTCCCTCGACGTGACGCTCTTCCGCGACGACCTCGCCAAGCACCCGACGCGGACCCCGCAGCCGACGGAGATCCCCGCGGGCGGCATCGACGGGAAGACGGTCGTCCTCGTCGACGACGTCCTGTTCTCCGGCCGGAGCATCCGCGCCGCGCTCGACGCCCTGCAGTCGATCGGTCGTCCCGCCGTCGTGCGGCTCGCGATCCTCATCGACCGCGGACACCGGGAGCTTCCCATCCGCCCCGACTTCGTGGGCAAGAACATCCCGTCCGCGCGCACCGAGCGCGTCAACGTGCGTCTGTTCGAGAACGACGGCGCCGAGGAGGTGACGATCGGCGAATGAGGCATCTCCTCGACACCCGCACGCTCGACAGAGCGACCGCCCTGCGCATCCTCGATGTCGCGGAGGACATGGCCGACACCCAGTCCCGCGAGGTCAAGAAGCTGCCCACGCTCCGCGGCAAGACGGTCGTGAACCTCTTCTTCGAGGACTCCACGCGCACCCGCATCTCGTTCGAGGCCGCGGCGAAGCGCCTGTCCGCCGATGTCATCAACTTCGCCGCGAAGGGCTCCAGCGTCTCCAAGGGTGAGAGCCTGAAAGACACCGCGCAGACGCTCGAGGCGATCGGCGCCGACGCGGTCGTCGTACGACACCCCGGCTCCGGCGCCCCGCAGACCCTGGCCACGAGCGGCTGGATCTCCGCCGGCGTCGTGAACGCGGGCGACGGCACCCACGAGCACCCCACCCAGGCGCTCCTCGACGCCTTCACCATCCGCAAGCGTCGCTTCGGTCCCGACAGCCGCGGACGCGACCTCTCCGGTCTCCGGGTGACGATCGTCGGCGACGTGCTGCACTCCCGCGTGGCGCGCTCCAACGTCTGGCTGCTCACCACGCTCGGCGCCGAGGTCACGCTCGTCTCGCCGCCGACCCTGGTTCCGCAGAACGTGTCCCTGTGGCCGGTCCGCGTGGTCTACGACCTGGACGAAGCCCTCGCGGAGGGGCCGGACGCCGTGATGATGCTACGCATCCAGCTCGAGCGCATGAACGCGGCGTATTTCCCGACTGAGCGGGAGTATTCGCGCCGGTGGGGCCTTGACGCACGGCGCGTGGCGGCTCTGCCGGGCGGTAGCATTGTCCTGCACCCCGGACCCATGAACCGGGGACTGGAGATCTCCTCCGAAGCTGCCGATTCCCCCCGTTCGACGGTGCTGGAACAGGTGTCGAACGGGGTCTCCGTGCGCATGGCGGTGCTGTACCTGCTGCTGGCAGGAGAACGAGACGACGAACGAGGGGGAGACCTGTGAGCGAGACCCTCGTCATCACCGGTGCACAGCTGCTCGGCGCGGACAGCGCCGACATCATCATCGAGGACGGCGTCATCGCCGAGATCGGAGCAGGGCTCACCCGCACCGGCGCACGCGTGATCGACGCCGCGGGCCTGGTCGCGCTGCCGGGTCTCGTCGATCTGCACACCCATCTGCGTGAACCCGGGTTCGAGGCCTCCGAGACGATCCTCACCGGTACCAGAGCGGCCGCCGCCGGCGGGTTCACCGCCGTGTTCGCGATGCCCAACACCTCTCCGGTCGCCGACACGGCGGGCGTGGTCGAGCAGGAACTCGCCCTCGGCGAGGCGGCCGGCTATGCGACCGTGCAGCCGATCGGCGCCGTCACCGTGGGGCAGAAGGGCGAGCGCCTCGCCGAGCTGGGCGCCATGGCCACGTCGCGTGCCCAGGTGCGCGTCTTCAGCGACGACGGCTTCTGCGTGTGGGACCCGCTGATCATGCGCCGGGCCCTGGAGTACGTGAAGTCCTTCGACGGCGTCATCGCCCAGCATGCGCAGGACCCGCGGCTCACCGAGGGCGCCCAGATGAACGAGGGCACCGTCTCGGCCGAGCTCGGGCTGTCCGGGTGGCCGGCGGTCGCCGAGGAGTCGATCATCGCCCGCGACGTGCTCCTCGCCGAGCACGTCGGCTCCCGCCTGCACGTGTGCCACCTCTCGACGGCCGGCTCCGTCGACATCATCCGCTGGGCCAAGAAGCGCGGTGTCAACGTGACGGCCGAGGTCACGCCGCACCATCTGCTGCTCACCGACGAACTCGTCCGCGGCTACGACGCGCGGTTCAAGGTCAACCCGCCGCTGCGCCGCGAAGAGGACGTCCTCGCGGTCCGGGCGGGCCTCGCCGACGGCACGATCGACATCGTCGCGACCGATCACGCGCCGCACCCCAGCGAGCACAAGGCGTGCGAGTGGCAGGCCGCCGCGAACGGCATGGTCGGTCTGGAGAGCGCCCTGCGGGTCGTGCACCAGTCGATGGTGCAGACCGGCCTGCTCGACTGGGCCGACGTGGGCCGGGTCATGAGCGCGACGCCCGCCCGCATCGGACGGCTCTCCGGCCACGGCACGCCGCTCGCCGCCGGGCAGCCCGCGCACATCACGCTGTACGACCCCGCGGTCGACGGCGTGTTCACCGCCGCGGACCTGCACGGGCGCAGCGTGAACTCGCCCTACCTGGGCCGCGCACTGCCCGGCAGGGTGGAGTACACGGTGCACGGCGGCGTCCTCACGGTCGACGGCGGCGCCGTCGTCGAGGAGCTCGGCGCATGAGCACACGGGACCTCGCGGTCGCGATCATCATCGCCGTCGCGCTGCTGATCCTGCTCTCGATGCTGTTCGCCTGGCGACGACGAGTGCGGCGCGATGCCGCGTACACGGCCCCGCTCGGGGTGCCGGAGCACGCGGAGGTGACGCGCCGCGACGAGGTGCTCTACGTGTCCACCACCCGGCACGAGCAGCCACTCGAACGGCTCGCGATCACCCCGCTTGCGTTCCGCGCACGCGGTGAGCTGGCCGTGACCGACCGCGGCATCGCGCTGGCCCTGGACGGTGCCCCCACCGTCTTCCTCGCCGCCGACCGCCTCGTCTCCGTCGACCGTGCGACCGTCACCATCGATCGCGTCGTGGAGCCCGGCGGGCTCGTGCGCATCTCGTGGCACGTCGACGACACGACCGTCGTCGACAGCTATGTGCGCCTCACCGGCGGCGACCTCCCGACCCTCATCTCCGACCTGCAGCGGCTCATCCCCGCCGCCCCTGACACAGGAGTTTCGTCATGACCCTCTCGACTTCCTCCCCGCAGGCCTCCACGGCCCGCCTTCCCGACCCCGCCGTCCTCGTCCTGGAGGACGGCACCCGACACCGCGGACGTGCCTACGGCGCGCGCGGGCGCACTCTCGGCGAGGTCGTGTTCGCCACCGGCATGTCGGGATACCAGGAGACCATCACCGACCCGTCCTACGCCGGGCAGATCGTCCTGCAGACCGCCCCGCATATCGGCAACACCGGCATGAACGACGAGGACACCGAGTCGCGCCGCATCTGGGTCGCCGGCTACATCGTGCGCGACCCCTCGCGCGTCGTCTCGAACTGGCGCGCGAACGCCTCCCTCGACGAGGTCCTCGTCGAGGACGGCATCGTCGGCATCAGCGGCGTCGACACCCGCGCGGTCACCCGGCACATCCGCTCCGCCGGCTCCATGCGCGGCGGCATCTTCTCGGGTGCGGAGGCGGAGCTCGACCCGGAGGAGCAGCTGCGCATCGTCCGCGAGGCTCCGGAGATGACCGGCCTCAACCTCTCGGCCCAGGTCTCCGTCGAGACCGCGACCGTCACCCCGGCGGTGGGGGAGCGCATCGGCAACCTCGCCGTGCTCGACCTCGGCGTGAAGCAGGCGACGATCGACAACCTCGCCGCCCGCGGCTTCGACGTGCACGTCCTCCCGCAGGACGTCAGCATCGACGAGATCCGGGCCATCGAGCCGGTCGCCGTCTTCTACTCGAACGGTCCCGGCGACCCCGCGGCGTCGGGCGACCACGTCGAGCTGCTGCGCGCGGTCCTCGACGACGGGCTGCCCTTCTTCGGGATCTGCTTCGGCAACCAGCTCCTCGGCCGGGCCCTGGGGCTCGGCACGTACAAGCTGCCGTTCGGCCACCGCGGCATCAACCAGCCCGTGCTGGACAAGCAGACCGGCAAGGTGGAGATCACCGCGCACAACCACGGCTTCGCCGTGGAGGCGCCCCTGGAGGGCTCCTTCGACAGCCCGCACGGCTACGGCAAGGTCGAGGTCAGCCACGTCGGCCTCAACGACAACGTCGTGGAGGGCCTGCGCGCCCTCGACATCCCCGCCTTCTCGGTGCAGTACCACCCCGAGGCCGCGGCCGGACCGCACGACGCCAACTACCTCTTCGACCGCTTCCGCGACATGGTCATCGCGAACAAGAAGGACGCACAGTAATGCCCAAGCGCGACGACATCCACTCCGTCCTCGTCATCGGCTCCGGCCCGATCGTCATCGGCCAGGCCTGCGAGTTCGACTACTCCGGCACCCAGGCGTGCCGCGTCCTCCGTGAGGAGGGCGTCCGGGTCATCCTCGTCAACTCCAACCCTGCGACGATCATGACCGACCCCGACTTCGCCGACGCGACCTACATCGAGCCGATCACCCCCGCGGTGATCGAGACGATCATCGCGAAGGAGAAGCCCGACGCGATCCTGCCGACGCTCGGTGGTCAGACGGCGCTGAACGCCGCGATGGCCCTGCACGAGCAGGGGATCCTCGAGAAGTACGACGTCGAGCTCATCGGCGCGAAGGTGGACGCCATCAAGAAGGGCGAGGACCGTCAGGTCTTCAAGGAGCTCGTCCTCGAGGCGGGCGCGGACGTCGCCAAGAGCGTCATCGCCCACACCATGGACGATCTCCTCGCCGGCGCCGAGCAGCTCGGCTACCCGCTCGTGGTTCGGCCGTCCTTCACCATGGGCGGGCTGGGTTCCGGCTTCGCCTACGACGAGGAGGACTTGCGCCGTATCGGCGGCGCCGGGCTGCGCGACTCGCCGACGACCGAGGTGCTCCTGGAGGAGTCGATCCTCGGCTGGAAGGAGTACGAGCTTGAGCTCATGCGCGACACCGCCGACAACACGGTGGTCGTCTGCTCCATCGAGAACGTCGACCCGGTCGGCGTGCACACCGGTGATTCGATCACGGTGGCACCGGCGCTGACCCTGACCGACCGCGAGTACCAGAAGCTCCGCGACATCGGCATCGACATCATCCGCGCCGTGGGCGTGGACACCGGTGGCTGCAACATCCAGTTCGCGGTCAACCCCGAGAACGGGCGCATCATCGTCATCGAGATGAACCCGCGCGTCTCCCGGTCGAGCGCCCTGGCGTCGAAGGCCACCGGCTTCCCGATCGCCAAGCTCGCGGCCAAGCTCGCCCTCGGCTACCGCCTCGACGAGATCCCGAACGACATCACCGGCGTGACCCCGGCGAGCTTCGAGCCGACGCTCGACTACGTCGTCGTCAAGGTCCCGCGCTTCGCGTTCGAGAAGTTCCCGGCCGCCGACGCCACCCTCACCACGACCATGAAGTCGGTCGGCGAGGCGATGGCCATCGGCCGCAACTACGCCACCGCCCTGCAGAAGGCGCTGCGGTCGCTCGAGAAGCGGGGCTCCAGCTTCCACTGGGGCGAGGAGCCGCGCAGCGTCGAGGAACTGCTCGAGATCGCGAAGACTCCGACCGACGGCCGGATCGTCACCCTGCAGCAGGCGCTGCGCAAGGGCGCGACCATCGAGCAGGCGTTCGAGGCCACGGCCATCGACCCCTGGTTCCTCGACCAGATCGTCCTCATCAACGAGGTCGCCGAAGTCGTCCGCACCGCCGGCGAGCTGGACGACGAGACGCTGCGCTACGCCAAGGAGCACGGCTTCTCCGACGCGCAGATCGCCCAGCTCCGCGGCGAGAGCGAGGCCGAGATCCGCGGCGTGCGCCACGGTCTCGGCATCCGCCCCGTCTACAAGACGGTCGACACGTGTGCAGGTGAGTTCCCCGCGCTGACGCCGTACCACTACTCGAGCTACGACGCCGAGACCGAGGTCGCGCCGTCCGACCGCACCAAGGTCGTCATCATCGGCTCCGGCCCGAACCGCATCGGTCAGGGCGTCGAGTTCGACTACTCCTGCGTGCACGCCTCGTTCGCGCTGTCTGACGCGGGCTTCGAGACCGTGATGATCAACTGCAACCCGGAGACCGTGTCGACCGACTACGACACGTCCGACCGGCTGTACTTCGAGCCGCTGACGCTCGAAGACGTGCTGGAGGTCCTGGACGCGGAGGCGGCGAGCGGCACCATCCTCGGCGTCGTCTGCCAGCTCGGCGGCCAGACCCCGCTCGGGCTCGCGAAGGGCATCGAGGCGGCCGGCTACACGGTCCTGGGGACGAGTCCGGAGGCCATCGACCTGGCCGAGGAGCGCGAGCTGTTCTCGCGCCTGCTCGATGAGGCCGGACTCCTCGCGCCCCGCAACGGCACGGCGATCGACGTGGAAGGCGCGGTGCGCATCGCCGAGGAGATCGGCTACCCGGTGCTCGTGCGCCCGAGCTTCGTGCTCGGCGGACGCGGCATGGAGATCGTCTACGGCACCGATGCGCTGCGCGACTACTTCGTGCGGACGGCCGGGGAGGTCGTGATCGAGGAGGGCAAGCCGCTCCTGGTCGACCGCTTCCTCGACGACGCGATCGAGCTCGACGTGGACGCCCTGTACGACGGCACCGATCTCTTCATCGGCGGCGTCATGGAGCACCTGGAGGAAGCCGGCATCCACTCCGGTGACTCGAGCTGCACGCTGCCGCCGGTCTCGCTCGGCCGCAGCGACGTGGACCGCGTCCGCGAGGCTACCCTCGCCATCGCGCAGGGCGTCGGCGTGCGCGGTCTGCTGAACGTGCAGTTCGCGATCAGCGCCGGCGTCCTCTACGTCATCGAGGCCAACCCGCGGGCCAGCCGCACGGTGCCGTTCGTCTCGAAGGCGCTGGGCATCCCGATGGCGAAGGCCGCCAGCCGCATCATGGCCGGCTCCACCATCGCCGAGCTCCGCGCCGAGGGGATGCTGCCCGAGCAGGACGGCTCACGCGTCCCGCTGGACGCCCCGGTCTCGGTCAAGGAGGCCGTGCTGCCCTTCAAGCGGTTCCGCACCGCCGACGGCAAGACGGTCGACTCGGTCCTGGGCCCGGAGATGCGCTCGACCGGCGAGGTCATGGGCATCGACCGCGACTTCCCGACCGCGTTCGCGAAGTCGCAGGCGGCTGCCTACGGCGGCATGCCGACCTCGGGCACCGTGTTCATCTCGGTCGCCGACTCCGACAAGCGCGCGGTGATCCTCCCGGCGCACCGCCTCCAGCAGCTCGGCTTCACGATCGTTGCGACCGAGGGCACCGCGGAGATCCTGTCCCGCAACGGCATCGCGGTCACGGTGGTGGAGAAGTACAGCGAGACCCAGGAGTCCGGCGCCCGGAACATCGTCGACCTCATCAACGACGGGGAGATCGACATCGTCGTGAACACCCCGTCGGGTGGCGCTGCTCGCGCGGACGGCTACGAGATCCGCGCCGCCGCGGTGGCCGCCGACAAGGCGCTCTTCACGACCATCGCCGTGCTCGGCGCAGCGGTGAGCGGGATGGACGCCGCGCACGAGGGCTTCCAGGTCAAGAGCCTGCAGGAGTACGCGCAGGACCGGATGGCCGCGGTATGACGGCACGCTTCGGCGAGCGGGCTCGCGAGGCCCTCGAGGCGCACGGCCCGCTCTGCGTCGGCATCGACCCCCACGCCGCTCTGCTGGCGGCGTGGGGGCTGCCGCCCGATGCCGCCGGAGTCCGCGAGTTCGGGCTCCGTACCGTCGAGGCGGCCGCCGGTCGCGTCGGGATCGTCAAGCCGCAGGTGTCGTTCTTCGAGCGATACGGCGCGGCCGGGTTCGCCGCGCTGGAGGATGTGCTCGCCGCCGCGCGGGCGGCCGGACTGCTCGTGATCGCGGACGCCAAGCGCGGCGACATCGGGTCGACGATGACGGACTACGCCCAGGCGTGGCTGCCCACCGGCGCGCCGCTGGAGGCCGATGCGCTGACGGCGAATCCGTACCTCGGCGTCGGAGCGCTGGAGGGCGCGTTCGCCCTGGCCGAGGAGCACGGCAAGGGGCTCTTCGTCCTGGCCGCGACGAGCAACCCCGAGGCGACCGCGCTGCAGCAGGCGACGACCGCGGACGGCGAGACCGTCTCCGCCGCCGTCATCGCCGAGGTGTCGCGTCGGAACGCCGACGCGACGCCCGCGGGGGAGTGGGGCAGTTTCGGCTTCGTCATCGGTGCCACGGTGGACCAGGAACAGGCCGGCGTCGCGCCGTTCGCGCCGGTCGCCCCGATCCTCGCCCCTGGCTTCGGCGCGCAGGGCGCCACTTCCGCGGATCTCGCCCGCCGCTTCGGCCCTCAGGCCGCCTCGGTGATCGCGAGCGAGAGCCGCAGCCTCCTCTCCGCGGGCCCGGCGGCCCTCGCCGAGACGATCGCCGACCGTGCCGCCCGATATCGAGAGGTCAGCCGTGGCTGAGGAACGCCGCACCGTCCCCGAGGTCGACAGGGCCGCCGCGGCGCGCCGCGCCGTCGAGAGACGACGCGCCAGAGCCTCGGTGAAGCGCGACCTGACGATGCGCGTCGTCACCCCGCAGTCCGTGCTGCATCGAGCGACGGAGGACCCCGACTCGGTCGAGGGGTCCATGCGCATCACCGACTTCCTCCTCGCCCTCCCGGCGATCGGCGCGGGAAAGCGCGACCGCGTGCTGGAGCAGCTGCACATCTCGCCCGTCAAGCGGCTCGGCGGTCTCGGGGCGCGGCAGCGACGGGTGCTGGAGGAGTGGCTGGACGAGCGCTTCCCGGTGCCGACGCCGCGCGGGGCGCGCAGCCGGCTCCTCGTCCTCGCCGGCCCCACGGCGGTGGGCAAGGGGACGGTCGCCGCGCACATCCGCGAGAACAACCCCGAGATCCACCTGTCCGTGTCGGCCACCACCCGACCACCGCGCCCCGGCGAGATCGACGGCGTGCACTACTACTTCGTCGACGACGCCGAGTTCGACCGTCTGATCGCCGACGGTGAGCTGCTGGAGTACGCGGTGGTGCACAATCGCTCCCGCTACGGCACTCCGCGCGCCCCTATCGACGCCGCCCTGGCCGAGGGGAAGACCGTCCTGCTGGAGATCGACCTCCAGGGCGCGCGCCAGGTACGCGAGGCCGAGCCGTCCGCGACGCTCATCTTCCTCCTGCCGCCGAGCTGGGATGAGCTGGTGCACCGGCTGGTCGGGCGCGGCACCGAGGACGCCGAGGAACGGAGCCGCCGACTGCGCACCGCGAAGGTCGAGCTGGCGGCGCAGAACGAGTTCGACCACCTCATCGTGAACGAGGACGTCGCCACCGCCGCTCGCGAGGTCGTAGACTTGTCTACAAGCTCTGCGCGCTGACCCGTTTCCGGGGTCGAGCACCACGCCCGTCCCCGAGTCCGTCGAAGGGTCGTCGCGGGCCCGCAGCATCGTCTTCGCGGCGAATCCCGTCGCCTGATCAGGAGGTCCACCCATGGCCGGACGCAACAACGGCATCATCGATCCCCCCATCGACAACCTGCTGGAGCGCGTCGACTCCAAGTACGAGCTCGTGATCTACGCCGCCAAGCGCGCTCGTCAGATCAACGACTACTACTCCGACCTGCACGAGGGGAACCTCTTCGACAACGTGGGCCCGCTCGTCGACTCCTCGGTCGAGGACAAGCCGCTCACCATCGCCCTGCACGAGATCAACGAGGACAAGCTCCGCCTGCGTCACGCGGAGTAACTCGACGACCGCGCCGCCCCGACGTCGGTGGCGCGGTCCAGAATGGGTGCCACACCCTCCCACCGTCCGTCCCCGTTCTGGAGCATCGATGAGCGCGCTGCGTCTGTTCACGTCCGAGTCCGTCACTGAAGGGCATCCGGACAAGATCTGCGACCAGATCTCGGACAGCATCCTCGACGGGCTCCTCGCGAAGGATCCCGGTTCCCGGGTCGCGGTCGAGACGCTCGTCACGACCGGCCTCGTCCACGTGGCGGGGGAGATCCGGACCGACGCCTACGTCGACATCCCGACGATCGTCCGCCAGGTCGTGAACGGCATCGGCTACACCTCCTCCGACACCGGCTTCGACGGCGACTCCTGCGGCGTCAGCGTCTCGGTGGGGGAGCAGTCCACCGACATCGCCCACGGCGTCGACAACGCTCAGGAGCACCGTGACGGCTCGTCTGTGGATCCGCTCGACGGTCTCGGCGCCGGAGACCAGGGCATCATGTTCGGGTTCGCCACCAACGAGACCCCGCAGCTCATGCCGATGGCCGCATGGACCGCGCACCGCATCGCCGAGCGGCTGACGGAGGTGCGCCGCAGCGGGCTGCTGCCCTTCCTGCGCCCGGACGGGAAGACGCAGGTCACCCTCGGGTACGACGGCTTCACCCCGAAGACCGTCGACGCCGTCGTGCTGTCCACCCAGCACAACCCGGACATCGCCCAGGACGACCTCAAGGCGCAGATCCGCGAGCACGTCATCGATCCCGTCCTCGCCACGACGGGCCTCGACCTCGACGACGTCACGTACTACATCAACCCGGCGGGCCCCTTCGTCACCGGCGGTCCCAAGGGCGACGCCGGGCTCACGGGTCGCAAGATCATCATCGACACGTACGGCGGCGCCGCACGACACGGCGGCGGCGCCTTCAGCGGCAAGGACCCGTCGAAGGTCGACCGCTCGGGCGCGTACGCGACCCGCTGGGTCGCCAAGAACGCGGTCGCCGCGGGTCTCGCCGACCGCCTCGAGGTGCAGGTCGCCTACGCGATCGGCGTCGCGCGACCGGTCGGCCTGTACGTGGAGACGTTCGGCACCGGACGGGTGTCCGACGAGGTCATCACCCGGGCCATCGACGAGGTGTTCGACCTCCGGCCGCAGGCCATCATCGAGCAGCTCGACCTCCTGCGTCCGATCTACGCGCAGACGGCCGCGTACGGGCACTTCGGCCGGGAGCTGCCGGACTTCACATGGGAGCGGACGGACCGGGCCGAGGAGCTGCGGCGCGCTGCCGGGCTCTGAGGGGCCTGCGGTGCTGATCTCTCCGGAGAGCCGGCGCATCGCGCGGGTGCTCCTCGAGTCGCCGCTGCCGCAGCTCGACCGCCTGTTCGACTACGCCCTCCCGCCGGAGCTCGGTGACATCGAGCCCGGGGTCCGCGTGCGCGTGCCCCTGCGGACCGCGGGGCGCGTGGTCGACGGATTCGTGGTGGAACTGGGCGTGGAGGACGACGCCGATCGGCCGCTCTCCGAGGTCGAGAGCATCGTGTCGAACATCCCCGTGCTGCCGGATCGCCTGTACCGACTGGCGCGGCGCGTCGCGGATCGCGCGGCAGGGTCGGCGTCCGACGTGCTGCGGCTGGTGATCCCGAAGCGGCAGGTGCGGGTCGAGAAAGCCTGGACCGCCGACGCCCCGACGCCGCTGCTCGAACCCGAGGCTCACGACGCGGCCACGTCCGTCGTCGCACTCTATGACGGACTGCAGGCGGTGCTCGACGAGAGCGGTCGTGCGGCCGTCGAGGCCATCCCGCAGCTCACCGACGACATGCCGGGCTGGGCGCGGATGCTCGCCGCCGCCGCGGCCACGACGCTCGCGGCCGGGAAGTCGAGCATCCTCGTCGTGCCCGACCATCGCGATCTCGATCGACTCCTCGCGGCCCTCGACGGGTTCGTCCCCGCGGAGGCGATCGCACGGTACGACTCGCGACAGACCAACCCGGATCGCTACCGCTCCTTCCTGCGCACGCTCGAGGACGCGCCCTGCATCGTCGTCGGGAACAGGTCCGCGGTGTACGCCCCCGTCGTCCCCGGTCTCGTGGCGATGTGGGACGACGGCGACAGTCTGCTGGGCGAGCCGCTCGCACCCTACGTCCACGCCCGGGATGCGGCGCTGCTGCGGCAGGAGGCGGAGGGCTCGGCCCTGCTCTTCGCCGGTCATACGCGGACGACCGAGGTCGAGCGGCTCGTCGTGCACGGCTGGCTGCGGGATATCCGCGCGACCCGGCGCGTGCTCCCGCGTGTCGTGCTCAGCACTCCCCAGGAGATGGAGCAGCCGACGCCGCAGCGCATGCCATCGTCGGCCTTCCTCGCCGCCCGGAACGCGGCCGCGGACGGGCCGGTGCTCATCCAGGTCTCGCGGCCCGGCTTCGCGCCGTCGCTCGTCTGCGCCGACTGCCGAGCTCCCGCCCGATGCCCGCACTGCGGCGGCCCCCTCGGCGCCCGCCATCGCGGCGCGGTCCCGGTCTGCGGGTGGTGCGGGCGCGGTGCCAGGGCATGGACGTGCCCGGCGTGTTCCTCGACCCGTCTCCGACTCGCCTCGTCGGGAAGCGAACGGACAGCCGATGAGCTGGGCCGCGCCTTCCCCGGTGTCCGCGTCATCGTCGCCGACGGCAGTCACCCGGTGGAGCGCGTCGATGCGCGTCCAGCCCTCGTGGTCGCCACTCGTGGCGCCGAGCCGCTCGCGGAAGGCGGCTACCGGGCCGTCGTCCTGCTCGACGGCCCGCGGATGCTGCAGGCGCCGGATCTGCGCATCGGCGAAGCGTGTCTGCGGTGGTGGTCGAATGCCGCCGCCCTGGCCGCCCCCGGCGCTCCGGTCCACCTCGTCGGCGTCGACGGCGCCGTCGCCAGAGCGCTGGCCACCTGGAACCAGGCCGCCTACGCGCGCACGGAGCTGGAGCACCGCGCACCGCTGCACATGCCCCCGACCGCGCGGGTCGCGCTCGTGGAAGGGTCAGCGGCCGCCGTCGCTCGCGCCCTGGAGGCGCTGTCCGAACTCTCCCTGCCCGCGGACGCGGTGCTCGGCCCCGTCCCCGTCGAGTCCGACGACGTCCCGCCGCGGGTCCGTGCTCTCGTGCGCTTTGACTACGGCGCGGGGAGCCGCGTCGCGACCACCCTCCGTGCTGCCGTCGTGGCCGAGGCGGTGAGCGGCCGCCGAGGCCGCACCAAGGCCGCCCGCAGCACGCTCTCGGTCCGCCTCGATATCCTCGATCCAGAACTCTGACCCTTCCGGAGAACCTTCATGCGCCTCGTCTTCGCCGGCACTCCCGCCGCCGCGGTCCCCACTCTGCGACGCCTCGCCGCCGAGCACGACATCGTTGCCGTGGTGACGCGCCCGGACGCCCCCCTCGGGCGCAAGCGTGTGCTGACCCCGTCGCCGGTCGCTCAGGCTGCGGTTGAGCTTGGCCTGCCGGTCATCCACGCTGCCCGGCTGGACGAGGCGGTGACGACCGAGATCGCGGCCCTGCGCCCGGAGCTCGGCGTGATCGTCGCGTACGGCGGACTCGTCCGCGAGCCGCTGCTGTCCACGCCGGAGGCCGGGTGGATCAATCTGCACTTCTCGCTGCTGCCGGCGTGGCGCGGTGCCGCTCCGGTGCAGCGCGCCCTGATCGCCGGAGATCCGGTCCTCGGTGCGAGCGTCTTCCAGCTCGTCCCCGAGCTCGATGCCGGCGACGTGTTCGCGATGCGTGCCGTCGAACTCCCGGGCACATCAACGGCGGGGGAGGCGCTGGAGGCCCTGGCACTCGACGGCGCCGCTCTCACCGCCGACGTGGTCGCTGCGATCGCGGACGGCAGCGCCCGCGCCGTGCCGCAGGAGGGCGAGCCGACGTTCGCCGGCAAGCTGACGCTCGAAGACGGTCTCCTCGACTTCCGCGAGCCGTTCGACGCCGTGTACGCCCGGTTTCGCGGAGTCACGCCGGAGCCGGGAGCGCACACGACGATCGACGGTCAGCGGCTCAAGATCCTCGAGGCGCGACCCGCCGGTGCCGAGGCGGAGGATCTGTCGTCGGGCGCCATGGCGGGCACGCGAGCGGAGGTCCTCATCGGGACGGCCACCGCGCCGCTGGCGGTCACCCGGCTGCAGCCCGCGGGCAAGGGCCCCATGAACGCCGCGGACTGGTGGCGGGGCCTGCAGGGCGCGACTCCGGTAGCCGGCTCGTGAACGCGAACGACGGACGGCGCCCCGGCTCGGGTCGGCAGCACGACGGCCGGGCCCGGAACGGAGGCGGCCGCGGCCCGAACCGGTCGGTCCAGCCGGCGCGCCGCGTGGCCTACGACGTGCTCAGGGCGGTGTCGGACTCCGACGCCTACGCCAACCTGCTCCTGCCGACGGCGATCGCCGAGGCGGGCCTGAACCCGCAGGACGCGGCTCTCGCAACCGAGCTGACCTACGGCACGCTCCGCCGCCGGGGCACGTACGACGCGATCATCGCCGCCGCGGCGGACCGCCCCGCCGACGCGATCGACCCCGTGGTGCTCGACGCCCTCCGGCTCGCGGTGCATCAGCTCCTCGCGACACGGGTGGCCTCGCACGCGGCCGTGAACGAATCGGTGAACCTCGTGGCCCTCACGGCGGGACGCGGGGCATCGAGCTTCGCCAACGCGGTGCTCCGGCGGATCGCCCGCGAATCGCCGGGCGAGTGGCTCGCGCGCATCGAGGCGGCAGCGCGATCGGACGACGAACGCCTGGCCCTCCGCGCCGCGCACCCGGTCTGGATCATCCGGGCGCTACGGCGCGCCCTCGCCGCTGAGGGGCGGGTCGAGGAACTGGACGCCCTGCTGGAGGCCGACAACGTCTCGCCCGAGGTCACGCTCGTCGCCCTTCCCGGTCTGGCAAAGCCCCAGGAGCCGCGCCGGCCCTACGCCGCCACGGCTTTCGCGTCTCCGGGAGGCGATCCGCGCCTCGCGTTGACCGCCTCCGACGGCGCGGTCCGGGTGCAGGACGAGGGGTCTCAGCTCGTCGCGCTCGCGCTGACCGCGGCGACGCCGCTGCGCACAGGGGAGCGGTGGCTCGATCTCTGCGCGGGCCCCGGCGGGAAGACCGCCCTGCTCGCTGCCGTCGCCCGGCAGAACGACGCCGTCCTGGAAGCCAACGAGGTGGTGCCCGCCCGCGCCAGGCTCGTGCGCAACGCCCTGCGCGCCGTTCCGGGCGAGGTCACCGTGCACGAGCGGGACGGCCGGGAGCTGGCGGCCGAGCGGCCGGACGCGTTCGATCGGATCCTCGTGGACGCGCCCTGCACCGGCCTCGGCGCCCTCCGTCGGCGCCCGGAGGCCCGATGGCGCAAGTCCCCGGCAGACGTCGCCGAGCTCGTGCCGCTGCAGGTCGGCCTGCTCACGGCGGCTGTGGACGCTCTCGCACCGGGAGGCGTCGTCGCGTACGTCACCTGTTCTCCCCATCTCGCGGAGACCACGGCGGTGGTCGAGGAGGTGCGGCGCATCCGCCCGGAGCTCGTCGAGCTCGATGCGCGTGCGGTGCTGCACGGCGTGGCGCAGTCGCCGATCGATCTCGCCGACGACGGGCGGGCGCAGACGGGCAGCGCTCAGCTCTGGCCGCATCGGCACGGCACCGATGCGATGTTCCTCGCACTCCTGCAGCGACCGCTGGAGGCGACAGACGCCCCGAAGGAAGGTTGAGACCATGGATCTGCCCCGCGCCCCGCGCATCAACCCCAGCATCCTCGCCGCCGACTTCGTCAACATGCAGGCGGAGCTCGCCCGCATCGCGACCGCCGACTTCGCGCACGTCGACGTCATGGACAACCACTTCGTCCCGAACCTCACGTTCGGCCCGCAGATGGTCCAGCGCATCCAGGAGACCAGCCCGGTCCCGCTGGACGTGCATCTCATGATCACGGATCCGGATCGCTGGGCCCCGGGCTACGCCGAGCTGGGCGCCGCGAGCGTGACCTTCCACCTGGAGGCGGCGGGGGAGCCGGTGGCTCTCGCGCGGCGGCTGCGCGACATCGGCGCCCGTGCCGGGGTCGCGGTCAAGCCCGCGACTCCTGTCGAGGGACTCTTCGACCTGCTGGACGAGTTCGACCAGATCCTCGTGATGACCGTCGAGCCGGGGTTCGGCGGACAGGGCTTCCTGCCCGAGACCATGCCGAAGCTGCAGGCGCTCTCCGCCGAGGCGCGGCGCCGCGGCTCGTCCGTCTGGCTCCAGGTCGACGGCGGCATCTCCGCCGCGACGATCGCCCAGGCGGCCGAAGCGGGAGCCGACACCTTCGTCGCCGGATCCGCGGTCTACGGTGCGGACGACGTGGAGGCGGCCGTCACCCGGCTCAGGGACCTCGCGCGAGCCGGTAGCCTGGAGGGGTGAAGACTTTCGACGAGCTGTTCGCCGAGCTCAGCGTCAAGGCCGAGACCCGACCCGAGGGATCGGGCACCGTGGCGGAGCTCGACGGCGGCGTGCATGCGATCGGCAAGAAGATCGTCGAAGAGGCCGCCGAGGTCTGGATGGCGGCGGAGTACGAGTCGGATGCCGCTGCCGCCGAGGAGATCTCCCAGCTCCTCTACCACCTGCAGGTGATGATGCTCGCGAAGGGCCTCTCCCTGCAGGACGTCTACCGACATCTGTGATGCGCTCCGGTCCCACTCCTTCGAACTGAAAGCCGATCATGCTGCGCATCGCCGTTCCCAACAAGGGCTCGCTCTCCGAGACCGCCGCCGAGATGCTCGCGGAGGCGGGCTACGCCGGCCGCCGCGACCCCAAGACCCTGCATGTCATCGACGCCGAGAACGACGTCGAGTTCTTCTTCCTCCGCCCGCGCGACATCGCCACCTATGTGGCCTCCGGAGCCCTCGATGTGGGGATCACCGGTCGTGATCTCCTCCTCGACGTGCAGCAGCCGGCGCGCGAGATCGAGCAGCTCGGTTTCGGGGCGTCCACGTTCCGCTTCGCCGGTCCTCCCGGACGCTTCACCTCCGTCCAGGACCTCGACGGCGTCCGCGTCGCCTCCGCCTATCCGGGTCTGGTGGGATCCTTCCTCCGCGACCAGGGCGTGAACGCCGAGCTCGTGCAGCTCGACGGTGCCGTGGAGTCCGCGGTACGCCTCGGCGTCGCCGACGCGGTCGCCGACGTCGTGTCCACCGGGACCACGCTCCGGCAGGCCGGGCTGGAGATCTTCGGCCCCGTGATCCTGGAGTCCGAGGCCGTGCTCATCAGTCGTCCCGGCGAGGCCGACGGCGTCGACACGCTGCTGCGGCGGCTCCGCGGCGTGATGGTGGCGCGCCGCTACGTGCTCCTCGACTACGACCTCCCCACCGAGCTGGTCGATCAGGCCGTGGCCATCGCCCCCGGCCGGGAGTCCGCGACGATCTCGCCGCTCCGCGATCCGTCCTGGGTGGCGGTCCGCGTGATGATCCCGCGGCGTCGCGTCAACCAGGTGATGGACGACCTCTACGCCCTCGGCGCCCGGGCCATCCTGGTCACCGCGATCCACGCGGCGAGGCTCTGATGACCCTCGCGAGTCGCGTCATCCCCTGCCTGGACGTCGCGGACGGCCGCGTCGTCAAGGGCGTCAACTTCGAGAACCTCCGCGACATGGGCGATCCGGTCGAGCTCGCCCGCCACTACGCCGCCCAGGGCGCCGACGAGATCACGTTCCTGGACGTCACCGCGACGGTGGATGCGCGGGCCACGACCTACGACGTCGTGCAGCGCACCGCGGAGCAGGTCTTCGTGCCGCTGACGGTGGGAGGCGGGGTGCGCAGCGTCGACGACGTCGCGCGGCTCCTCGCGGTCGGTGCGGACAAGGTCGGCGTGAACTCCGCGGCGATCGCCCGTCCTGAGCTCATCGGCGAGATCGCGGATCGCTTCGGTGCCCAGGTGCTCGTGCTCTCGCTCGACGTCAAGCGCGCCGACACCACGCGATCCGGCTTCGTCGTCACCACGCACGGCGGCCGTACGCAGACCACGCTGGATGCGCTCGACTGGGCGCGCGAGGCGTCCGAGCGCGGCGCGGGGGAGCTGCTCGTGAACTCGATCGACGCCGACGGCACCCGCGACGGCTTCGATCTCGAGCTCGTCCGCCTCATGCGCGAGGTGGCGCCGATCCCGGTGATCGCCTCCGGCGGTGCAGGGCGGGCGACCGACTTCGCACCGGCTATCAAAGCGGGAGCCGACGCGGTGCTCGCGGCGAGCGTGTTCCACACCGGGGCTCTGACCGTCGGCGACGTGAAGGACGCGCTGCGCGCGGAAGGAGTGCTCGTCCGATGACCGATACACCGAAGCAGGTCTCCGTCGACGACCGCATCGCACAGGTCGCCTTCAACGCCGACGGGCTCGCCCCGATCATCGTGCAGCAGTGGGATTCGCGCGAGGTGCTCATGCTCGCGTGGGTGGACGCCGAGGCGCTGCGCCGCACGCTCACCTCCGGTCGTGCGACCTACTGGTCCCGCTCCCGCCAGGAGTACTGGCGCAAGGGTGACACGTCCGGCCACATCCAGGTCGTGCGGGAGGCCCGGCTCGACTGCGACGGGGATGCGCTCCTGCTCCTCGTCGACCAGACCGGCCCCGCATGCCATACCGGCACGCGGACGTGCTTCGACACCACCGACCTGGACGCCGTCGACGGGGTGAGCGCCTCGTGAGCATCGCGCAGCGCGGCCGCTCCCTCTCCGTGACGGGATTCCTGCTGGCCGGCGCCATCGGCATCATCTCCTCCACGCAGACCTGGTTCACCGTGCAGCGCGCGGATGCGGGGGAGGACATCCTCGTCCCTGGTGCCTCCGCCCTCGTGCTGCTCGCCCCGCTGAGCCTCGCCGTGCTCGCCCTCGGTGCAGCACTCGCGATCGCCGGCCGTGCCGTGCGCATCGTCTTCGGTGTGCTGGCTGCCGCGGCGGCGCTGTTCCTGGGGTGGTCCACGTTGCAGCTGCTCCTCGGCGACGCGTACGGCGCCGTGGCCGCGACGGTCACCGAGACGACCGGGCTCGCCGGGAGCGGAGCCGTCCACGAGGTCGCGGCGAGCATCGTGCCGTCGGCCTGGCCGTACCTCGCCCTCGTCGGCTGGGCGATCCTGCTCGCGGCCGCGGTCCTCGTGCTGACGACCTGGCGACGCTGGAAGGTCGGCGGTCGGCGCTACCGCACCGACACGCCCGCCGAGGCGCGGCATGATGGTCCCGTCGACGCGGTCGATTCCTGGGACGAGCTGTCCCGCGGGTCCGACCCGACACGCTGACCCCGATAGACTGAATCCAGATCCCACGTCGTCCCCCGGAGGAGAACATGACCAACCCGATCGCTGACCCCGGCCACGGACACTCGCCTGCGGCCTGGACCGCCGTCGTGATCATGCTCGTCGGCTTCGCCGCCGCGACCGTCGCGTTCTGCTTCGAGCAGCCGACCCTGGTGTGGATCTCCGCCGCGCTGATCCCGATCGGGGCGATCGTCGGCTGGGTGCTCGCGAAGGCGGGATACGGCGTGAAGGGTCCCAAGTACGCTCCGAAGGCGCACTAGTGGTCCTCGCCGACCTGACGGCCGGCGCTGTCGCAGACGCCGAGCGTCGTTCCGAGTCCCGTCCGCTCTCGGTCGTGGAGCGTGACGCCCTCGCGCGCCCCGCGGCGAAGGACGCGCTGTCGTTCCTCGCTCCCGCCGACCGGGTGAAGATCATCGCCGAGGTGAAGCGGGCGAGTCCATCCCGCGGTGCCCTCGCGGAGATCCCGGATCCCGCGCACCAGGCTGCGCTCTACGAGACCGGCGGCGCCTCTGCGATCAGCGTCCTCACGGAGGAGCGCCGCTTCGGCGGCAGTCTGGCCGATCTGGAGGCGGTCACCGCCCGGGTCTCGCTGCCGGTTCTCCGGAAGGACTTCATCGCCACTCGGTACCAGGTGCTGGAGGCCCGTGCCGCGGGTGCCGATCTCGTGCTCCTGATCGTCGCGGGCCTGGAGCCCGACGTCCTCCGCGACTTGTACGGGTTCATCCTCGAGCTCGGCATGACCCCGCTCGTGGAGACCCACTCCGCGGACGAGCTGGACGCCGCGATCGATCTCGGCGCCGCCCTGATCGGCGTGAACGCCCGCAATCTCAAGACCCTCGAGCTCGACCGCGATCTGTTCGGCCGGCTCGTGGGCCGCATCCCCGACTCGGCGATCAAGATCGCGGAGTCCGCGGTGCTCACCCCGGCCGACGTCGCGCACTACCGTTCGGCCGGTGCCGATGTCGTGTTGATCGGGGAGGCCCTGGTGACCGGAGACCCGGTCGCCACTCTCGAGAGCTTCCTGGAGGCGAAGTGAGTCTGCGCGACCAGCACGGTCCGTTCTTCGGCGAGTTCGGAGGACGGTACATGCCGGAATCCCTGGTCGCCGCGATCGACGAGCTCACCGTCGCGTACGAGGAGGCCATCGCCGACCCGGAGTTCCGAGCCGAGCTCTCCCATCTGCTGTCGTCCTATGCCGGGCGCCCCTCCGCGCTCACCGAGGTGCCCCGGTTCGCCGAGCACGCGGGCGGCGCGCGGGTCTTCCTCAAGCGCGAGGACCTCAACCACACCGGTTCGCACAAGATCAACAACGTGCTGGGCCAGGCCCTGCTCACCAAGCGCCTCGGCAAGACTCGGGTCATCGCCGAGACCGGAGCGGGTCAGCACGGCGTCGCGACGGCGACCGCTGCGGCGCTGTTCGGGCTGGACTGCACCATCTACATGGGCGAGGTCGACACCGAGCGGCAGGCGCTGAACGTCGCCCGCATGCGTCTGCTGGGCGCCGAGGTCGTCGCGGTGACTTCCGGATCGCGCACGTTGAAGGACGCGATCAACGACGCCTACCGCGATTGGGTGGCCTCGGTCGAGACCACCAACTACATCTTCGGCACCGCCGCGGGCCCGCACCCGTTCCCGGCGATGGTCCGCGACTTCCAGAAGATCATCGGGGAGGAGGCCCGCGCCCAGATCCTCGACGAGGTCGGCCGGCTCCCGGACGCCGTCGTCGCCTGTGTCGGTGGCGGGTCCAACGCGATCGGCATGTTCGATGCGTTCCTGGACGACGAGGGCGTGCGGCTGTACGGCGTGGAGGCGGCGGGCGACGGCGTCGACACCGACAAGCACGCCGCCTCCATCGAGCGCGGTCGGCCCGGCGTGCTGCACGGCGCGAAGACGTACGTGCTGCAGGACGAAGACGGCCAGACGGTCGAATCGCACTCGATCTCCGCGGGTCTCGACTACCCGGGCGTGGGCCCTGAGCACTCCTGGCTGGCCGACATCGGTCGCGCCGAGTACATCCCGGCCACCGACGACGAAGCGATGCAGGCCCTGCGGCTGCTCAGCCGGACCGAGGGGATCATCCCCGCCATCGAGTCGGCCCATGCCCTCGCCGGCGCGCTGCGGATCGGCCGCGAGCTCGGCCCCGACGGCCTGATCGCGATCTGCCTCTCCGGTCGCGGCGACAAGGACATGGACACCGCCGCCCGCTACTTCGAGCTCTACGACGAGGACGCCCTCGCGCACGACGTGTCCGACGAGAGCGCCGCCGAGGACGCGGCCTCGAAGGGAGAGCCGCAGCTGTGAGCCGCGTCGAACAGGCCATCCAGCGTGCGCACGACGCCGGCCGCAGCGCCTTCGTCGGCTACCTGCCCGTCGGCTTCCCCGACCTGGAGACCAGCATCCAGGCCGCGATCGCCCTCGCCGAGAACGGCGTGGACATCATCGAGCTCGGCCCGCCCTACAGCGATCCCGTCATGGACGGCGCCATCATCCAGGAGGCGACGACCAAGGCCCTCGCTGCGGGCTTCCGGATGAAGGACCTCTTCACGGCGATCCGTGCGATCACCGCTGCCACCGACGTCCCCGTCCTCGTGATGACCTACTGGAACCCGGTGCTGCAGTACGGGGTGGACCGGTATGCCGAGGACCTGCTCGCCGCGGGCGGCGCGGGTCTGATCACCCCGGACATCACCCCGGAGGCCGCAGGCGAGTGGATGGCGGCCAGCGAGCGGCTCGGTCTCGACCGGGTCTTCCTCGCGGCTCCGACCTCGTCTGACGAGCGCCTCGACCTCGTCGTGCGGTCCTCGACGGGCTTCGTCTACACCGTCTCGACCATGGGCATCACGGGGGAGCGGGCCGAGCTCGACCGTGCGGCGCGCACCCTCGTGTCGCGGCTCCGCGACCACGGCGCCCGCCGCGCCTGCGTCGGCATCGGCATCTCGACGCCGGAGCAGATCGCGGGCGTGTCCGAGTATGCCGACGGGGCCATCGTGGGCACCGCGCTCGTCCGCGCCCTCCGCGACGGCGGCGTGCCGGCCCTCGCCGAAGTCACCCGAACCCTGGCCGCCGGCACCGCGTCGGCGCGCTTCGCCTCAGAGAAGTAGGATCGCACTCATGTCCTCCGCGCTCCACAGCACCGCCGCCAGCGTGCTCGCCAGCATCCCGAGCCCGTCCGTCTCGTACATCGATCTCGGCCCGCTCCGGATCCACTTCTACGCGCTGTGCATCATCGCCGGCATCATCGTCGCCGTGCTGATGACGAACCACCGTCTCACCAAGCGCGGCGCAGAGCCGTGGGTGGTCATCGACATCTCCATCCTCGCGGTGCCGCTCGCCATCATCGGCGCGCGCATCTTCCACGTGCTCACCCACCCGAACTTCTACTTCGGCGAGGGCAAGAACACCTGGAACCCGTTCGAACCGGGCTCGGTCTGGGCGATCTGGGAGGGTGGCATCGCGATCTTCGGTGCGCTCATCGGCGGTGCCGTCGGCGCCTACCTGGGCTGCCGGTGGACGGGCATCCGCTTCTGGACGTTCGCGGACGCGCTGGCTCCCGGACTGCTCCTCGCGCAGGCGATGGGCCGGTTCGGCAACTGGTTCAACAAGGAGCTCTACGGCCTGCCGACCGACCTGCCGTGGGGACTGGAGATCCCGTCCGACAACTCGGCCTTCCCTCCCGGTCTCCCCGAGGGCACCCTCTTCCACCCGACCTTCCTGTACGAGGTCATCTGGAACGGCCTCGGCGTCCTCGTGCTGCTGTGGCTCGGCCGGAAGCTGTTCTTCCAGTGGGGCCGTCTCTTCGCGATCTACCTCATCTGGTACAGCGCCGGACGCATCCTGTGGGAGTCGATCCGCATCGACCCGAGCGAGATCATCCTGGGCCTGCGCAGCAACGTCTGGGCCGCCATCATCGGCGTGGTCCTCGGCCTCGTCATCCTCGTGGTGCAGACGCGCCGTCACCCCGGTCTCGAGCCCTCGCCGTACCAGCCGGGCCGCGGACGGAAGGACGTGGACGCTGATGTACAATCGCAGGACAATCCCTCTGATTTCGTGGACGTGAGCGAGCCTCCGGCCGAAGAAGTCGCCGCCGGAGCCACTGCCACAAGCGCTGCTCCCTCGAGCGGGGACGGCTCCCGATAACGCCGACTCGCGGCGGGAGAACCATTGCACTGAACGAGCGGGCCGACGACGTCCCCGGGTTTCACTGAAGATCTGAGGACGGTAACTGGTGTACTTCCAGCCCCCTTACGGCGCCTCCGGCGCATACCCCCCGAAGCAGGGCATGTACAACCCGGCGTTTGAAAAGGACGCCTGCGGCCTGGCCATGGTGGCAACGCTGCGCGGCGAAGCCGGGCACGACATCATCGCGCTGGCCCTCGAGGCCCTGCGCAACCTGGAGCACCGCGGGGCCATCGGGTCCGATGCGGGCACCGGGGACGGAGCCGGCATCCTCACCCAGATGCCGGACGAGTTCCTCCGCGCGGTCACCGGCTTCGAACTGCCGCCCGTGGGGGAGTACGCGGCCGGGCTGGCCTTCCTTCCTCGCGATTCGAGCGAGCGCCGCCAGCAGAAGGCCGGGATCGAGAAGATCGCCCGCGCGGAGGGGCTCCGCGTCCTCGGCTGGCGCGAGGTCCCCACGGCCAACGAGAACCTCGGCAAGCTCGCCGACGAGGCCCGTCCGGCCTTCGAGCAGCTCTTCGTGAGCGCCGGCGGCGCCACCCTGGCCGATGCGCCGCTGACCGGCATCGCGCTCGATCGCGTCGCCTATCGCCTCCGCAAGCGGGCGGGCCACGAGCTCGGCGCCTACTTCGTCTCCCTGTCCAGCCGCACGCTCGGCTACAAGGGCATGGTCACCACGCTCCAGCTCGAGCCGTTCTACCCGGATCTGCAGGACGAGCGCTTCGCCTCCGAGCTCGCCGTCGTTCACTCGCGGTACTCGACGAACACGTTCCCGTCGTGGCCGCTCGCGCAGCCGCTGCGGATGCTGGCCCACAACGGCGAGATCAACACCGTCGGCGGCAACCGCAACTGGATGCGCGCCCGCCAGTCGCAGCTCGAGTCCGAGCTCCTCGGCGACATCTCGCCCCTGCTGCCCATCTGCACCGACGGCGCCAGCGACTCCGCCTCGTTCGACGAGGTGCTGGAGCTGCTCACCCTCACCGGCCGCAGCCTGCCGCACGCGATCATGATGATGGTGCCGGAGGCCTACGAGAAGCAGGCCGACATCTCGCCGGAGCTGCGCGCGTTCTACGAGTACCACTCCAACCAGATGGAGCCGTGGGACGGCCCGGCCGCCCTCATCTTCACCGACGGCACGCTCGTCGGCGCGACCCTCGACCGCAACGGCCTGCGCCCCGGACGCTGGACGGAGACCACCGACGGGCTCGTCGTCATCGGCTCCGAGACCGGTGTCCTGCACTTCGAGCCCGAGCGCATCAAGCGTCGCGGCCGGCTGCAGCCCGGCAAGATGTTCCTCGTCGACACTGCCCAGCGCCGGATCGTCGAGGACGAGGAGATCAAGCACGACCTCGCGACGATGCACCCGTGGCAGGAGTGGCTCGACGCCGGCTCCGTCCGCCTCGCCGACCTTCCCGAGCGGGAGCACATCGTGCACCCGCCCGCGTCGATCACCCGGCGACAGCGGACCTTCGGCTACACCGAGGAGGAGGTCCGCATCCTCCTCACCCCGATGGGCCAGACGGGTGTCGAGCCGCTGGGCGCGATGGGATCGGACACCCCGATCGCCGTGCTCAGCAAGCGCCCGCGGCTGCTCTTCGACTACTTCACGCAGCAGTTCGCGCAGGTGACCAACCCGCCGCTCGACTCGATCCGCGAAGAGGTCGTCACGAGCCTCAAGCTCGGTCTGGGACCTGAGGTCAATCTGCTGACCTGGGGTCCGGAGCACACGCGCACGGTGTCGCTCGACTTCCCGGTCATCGACAACGACGAGCTCGCGAAGATCCGGCACATCGACAAGGCGCTGCCCGGGCGTTCGAGCGCCACGATCCGCGGCCTCTACCACTTCGACGCGGGACCCCACACCCTCGCGGAGCGCCTCACCGAGATGTGCGCCGAGGTCGATCAGGCCATCGAGGACGGTGCGGAGTTCATCATCCTGTCCGACCGCGATTCGAACAAGGACCTCGTCCCGATCCCGTCGCTGCTCATGGTGTCGGCCATCCACCACCACCTCATCCGGCGCGAGAACCGGATGAAGGTCGGTCTGATCGTCGAGGCCGGCGACGTGCGCGAGGTGCACCACGTCGCGACGCTCATCGGCTACGGTGCCTCGGCGATCAACCCCTACCTCGCCATGGAGACGGTCGAGCACCTCGTGCGGACCGGCTACATCACGGGCATCTCCCCGGAGAAGGCGGTCAAGAACCTCATCTACGCGCTCGGCAAGGGCGTGCTGAAGATCATGTCGAAGATGGGCATCTCCACGGTGTCGTCCTATGCGGGAGCGCAGGTGTTCGAGGCGGTCGGCCTCAGCCCGGAGTTCATCGACGCCTACTTCACGCGTACCGAGTCGAAGCTGGGCGGAATCGGGATCGAGGAGATCTTCGCCGAGAACCAGGCCCGCCATGACTACGCCTACCCGGAGGATGCCGCGGCCCGTGCCCATGAGCGGCTGTGGACCGGTGGCGAGTACCAGTGGCGCCGCGACGGCTCTCCGCACCTCTTCAACCCGGAGACGGTGTTCAAGCTGCAGCACTCCACGCGGACCCGCCGTTACGACATCTTCCGCGAGTACACGAAGCTCGTCGACGACCAGGCGGCGGAGCTGAAGACGCTGCGCGGCCTGTTCTCGCTGCGGACCGGCACGCGCAAGCCCGTGCCGCTGGACGAGGTCGAGCCCGTCTCGGCGATCGTCAAGCGCTTCTCCACGGGGGCGATGAGCTACGGCTCCATCTCCAAGGAGGCGCACGAGACGCTCGCGATCGCGATGAACCGGATCGGCGGCAAGTCGAACACGGGGGAAGGTGGGGAAGACCCCGACCGTCTCGTCGACCCCGAGCGGCGCAGTGCGATCAAGCAGGTGGCCTCCGGTCGATTCGGCGTCACGAGCCTCTACCTCACCGAGGCCGACGACATCCAGATCAAGCTCGCCCAGGGCGCCAAGCCCGGTGAGGGCGGCCAGCTCCCGCCCACCAAGGTCTACCCGTGGGTCGCGCGGACCCGGCACGCCACTGCAGGGGTCGGCCTCATCTCGCCGCCACCGCATCACGACATCTACTCGATCGAAGACCTCAAGCAGCTCATCTTCGACCTGAAGCGGGCCAACCCCGAGGCGCGCATCCACACGAAGCTCG
The DNA here is from genome assembly GCF_002478345.1 of Microbacterium sp. UBA7513. NCBI lineage: Bacteria > Bacillati > Actinomycetota > Actinomycetes > Micrococcales > Microbacteriaceae > Microbacterium > Microbacterium sp. UBA7513. The sequence goes on along the minus strand of NZ_DLNJ01000020.1, from coordinate 204,771 downwards.
TCAGCCAGTCCGGCATCGGCGCGGTCTCGGCCGGTGTCGCCAAGGCGCTCAGCGATGTCATCCTCGTGTCCGGTCACGACGGCGGTACGGGCGCCAGCCCGCTGAACTCGCTGAAGCACGCCGGAACGCCATGGGAGCTCGGGCTCGCGGAGACGCAGCAGACGCTCATGCTCAACGGCATGCGCGACCGCGTCGTCGTGCAGGTCGACGGGCAGCTCAAGACCGGACGGGACGTCATCATCGGCGCCCTGCTCGGTGCCGAGGAGTTCGGCTTCGCCACCGCGCCCCTCGTGGTCAGCGGCTGCATCATGATGCGCGTCTGCCACCTCGACACCTGTCCGGTGGGCGTCGCCACGCAGAACCCCGTCCTGCGCGACCGGTTCACCGGCAAGCCCGAGTTCGTCGTGAACTTCATGGAGTTCATCGCCGAGGAGGTGCGCGAGCTGCTCGCCGAGCTCGGCTACCGTTCGATCGACGAGATCGTCGGTCGCACCGAGCTCCTGGAGACGAACGCGGCGATCGCGCATTGGAAGGCCGAGGGGCTCGACCTCAGCCCGGTGCTGGAGGGACCGGCGTTCCCGGCCGGCGAGCCGCGTCGCAGCGGCCGCGCCCAGGACCACGAACTCGACAAGCACTTCGACGTGCAGCTCATCGACATCGCGAAGGCGGCGCTGCTGAACGGAGAGCCCGTCATGGCGGAGCTCCCGATCGCCAACACCGAGCGCGCGGTCGGCACGATGCTCGGCCATCAGGTGACCTCGCGCCACGGCGCCACCGGACTGCCGAAGGAGACGATCGACGTCACCCTCACCGGCACGGCCGGGCAGTCGCTCGGGGCGTTCCTTCCGCCGGGCATCATCCTCCGGCTGGAGGGCGACGCGAACGACTACGTCGGCAAGGGACTCTCCGGTGGGGACATCACGATCCGGCCGCCCCGCCGCTCCGCGATCGCCCCGCACGAGAACGTCATCGCGGGCAACGTGATCGGGTACGGCGCCACGTCCGGCACCATGTTCATCTCCGGTGTGGTGGGCGAGCGCTTCCTCGTCCGCAACTCCGGTGCGACCGCGGTGGTCGAGGGCGTGGGCGACCACGCGCTCGAGTACATGACCGGCGGCCTCGCGGTGATCCTCGGATCGACCGGCCGCAACTTCGGCGCCGGCATGTCCGGGGGAGTGGCCTACGTGCACGCTCTGGACACCGCGAAGGTCAACGCGCAGTCGCTCGGCAGCGGCGAGCTGCGGCTCGAGCCGCTGGACCGCGCGGACCTCGAAGTGCTGCGCGGGCTGCTCGTGGAGCATGTGGAGCGCACGGCGTCCCCGCGCGCCGCCGCCCTGCTGGAGGACTTCGACGCCAGCGCGGCGGAGTTCGTGAAGGTGCTCCCGCGCGACTTCGCCGCCGTGCGCAGCATGCGCGAGGAGGCACTGGCCGAGGGGATCGACCCCGACGGCGACATCGTCTGGAACCGCATCCTGGAGGTGACCGGTGGCTGACCCCAAAGGCTTTCTGAAGGTGACCGAGCGGGAACTTCCCGCTCGCCGTCCGGTGCCCGTGCGCATCATGGACTGGAAAGAGGTGTACGAGCCCGGCGACAAGGCGGTGCTCCGTCGCCAGGCCAGTCGCTGCATGGACTGCGGCGTGCCCTTCTGCCACTCCGGCTGCCCCCTGGGCAACCTCATCCCGGAGTGGAACGACCTCACCTGGCGCGGGGAGGGGCGCGCGGCGATCGAGCGGCTGCACGCGACGAACAACTTCCCGGAGTTCACCGGACGGCTCTGCCCGGCCCCGTGCGAGAGCTCGTGCGTCCTCGGCATCAACCAGCCGGCCGTGACGATCAAGCAGATCGAGGTCTCCATCATCGACGAGGCCTTCGCCAAGGGCTGGGTCGAGCCGGAGCCGCCGGAGCGTCTGACGGGCAAGACCGTGGCCGTCGTGGGCTCGGGCCCCGCCGGTCTCGCGGCCGCCCAGCAGCTCACGCGCGCGGGGCACACCGTCGCCGTCTTCGAGCGTGACGACCGCATCGGCGGCCTGCTGCGCTACGGCATCCCGGACTTCAAGATGGAGAAGAGCCAGCTCGAAGCGCGCCTGCGCCAGATGCAGGAGGAGGGCACGCGGTTCCGTGCCGGCGTCGAGATCGGCAAGGACATCTCCTGGGCCGACCTGCGCGCCCGGTACGACGCGGTCGTGATCGCCACCGGCGCCACGCTCCCGCGCGACCTGCCGATCCCCGGTCGCGATCTTGACGGCGTCCACTTCGCGATGGAGTACCTCGTCGAGTCGAACCACGCGGTCGCCGGCGACACCGTCCCGGACCAGATCACCGCCGAGGGCAAGCACGTCATCGTCATCGGCGGCGGCGACACGGGCGCCGACTGCATCGGCACCGCGCACCGCCAGGGCGCGCTCAGCGTCACCAACCTCGCCATCGGCAAGCAGCCGAGCGAGACGCGGCCGGATCACCAGCCGTGGCCGATGATGCCGACGATCTTCGAGGTGGCCTCGGCTCACGAGGAGGGCGGAGAGCGGGTCTTCCTCGCCTCGACCGTGGAGTTCCTGTCGAACGACGTCGGCGAGGTCCGCGCGCTGCGCGTGGCCGAGACCGAGTACATCGACGGTCGCCGCGTGCCCAAGAGCGGCACGGAGCGGGAGATCCCGGCCGACCTGGTGCTCATCGCGATGGGCTTCACCGGACCGGAGCAGGACGGCTACACCGAGGACACCCGGCCGGAGGTGACCGAGCGCGGCGCCTTCCGTCGTGCCGCGAGCTACGAGTCGTCGATCCCTGGCGTGTTCGTCGCCGGCGATGCGGGACGCGGGCAGTCGCTCATCGTCTGGGCGATCGCGGAGGGCCGGGCGGCGGCGGCGAACGTCGACCGCTTCCTCATGGGCACCACCGTGCTGCCGGAGCCGGTGCGCCCGAGCGATGTCGCGATCGGCCTCCAGCCCGCGTAGGCTGAGGCCGGCAGTGTCGCCTGTTTGTAATCCCCCACTTCTACCCTGGAGACATGTTGAGACGCGCGAAAATCGTCGCCACCCTGGGCCCCGCCACTTCCACGTATGAGACGGTGCGCGCACTGATCGATGCGGGTGTGGACGTCGCCCGACTGAACCTCAGCCACGGTGACTACTCCGTGCACGAGAACAACTACGCGAACGTGCGCCGTGCGGCGGAGGACTCCGGTCGTGCCGTCGCCATCCTCGTGGACCTCCAGGGTCCGAAGATCCGTCTGGGCCGCTTCGAGGACGGCCCGTACGAGCTCGCCAAGGGCGACATCTTCAAGATCACCACCGAGGACATCATCGGCAACAAGGAGATCTGCGGCACGACGTTCAAGGGGCTTCCTCAGGACGTCAAGCCCGGCGACTTCCTGCTGATCGACGACGGCAAGGTGCGCGTCGAGGTCGTCGAGACCGACGGCGTGACGGTCACCACGCGTGTCGTCGTCGCCGGCGCCGTCTCGAACAACAAGGGCATCAACCTGCCCGGCGTCGCCGTCAACGTCCCCGCGCTCAGCGAGAAGGACGAGGAGGACCTCCGCTGGGGCCTCCGGACCGGTGCCGACCTCATCGCGCTGTCGTTCGTGCGCAACGCCTCGGACGTGACCCGCGTGCACGAGATCATGGCGGAGGAGGGCGTCCGCGTCCCGGTCATCGCCAAGATCGAGAAGCCGCAGGCCGTCGACGCGCTCGAAGAGATCGTCGACGCGTTCGACGGCATCATGGTCGCCCGTGGCGACCTCGGCGTGGAGCTGCCGCTCGAAGCCGTCCCGATCGTGCAGAAGCGCGCCGTCGAGCTGGCCCGTCGCAACGCCAAGCCCGTGATCGTGGCGACGCAGATGCTCGAGTCGATGATCAACAGCCCGGTGCCGACCCGCGCCGAGACCTCCGACGTCGCCAACGCCGTCCTCGACGGTGCCGACGCGGTCATGCTCTCCGGCGAGACCAGCGTGGGCGACTACCCGGTCGTCGTCGTCGAGACGATGGCCCGGATCATCGAGTCGACGGAGGAGCACGGTCTGGAGCGCATCCTGCCGCTCACCACGAAGCCGCGCACGCAGGGTGGGGCCATCACGCTCGCGGCCCTCGAGGTCGCGGAGTTCGTGGACGCCAAGTTCCTGTGCGTCTTCACGCAGTCGGGCGACTCGGCGCGCCGTCTGTCCCGCCTGCGCTCCCGCATCCCGATGCTGGCCTTCACGCCGGAGCCGGGCATCCGTCGTCGGATGGCGCTCACCTGGGGCCTGCGCTCCACGCTCGTTGACATGGTGCAGCACACCGACCTCATGTACCACCAGGTCGACGAGTACCTCCTCGGGAACGGCCTCGCCGTCGAGGGGGACAAGGTCGTCGTCATCTCCGGTTCCCCTCCCGGGATCATCGGATCCACGAACGACCTGCGCGTGCACAAGGTCGGCGATGCGCTCCGTGGCGCCGCGCCGATCTACAAGGCCGGCGTCTGACGCAGGGCGTTCCGAGAGGGGTGGGGCTTCGGTCTCGCCCCTCTCTGTCATCTCCGGGCCGGGGCGTCAAGCCTCTCGGCCGGGGCGGCGGTCTCGGTTAGCGTGCTGCCATGGTCCTCCGTCGTCTCCTCGTCACCTCCGGGCTGACGTTCCGCATCCTGGAGAGTCCGCGGCCCGCCGGCAGCACCGCTCCGACCGTGGTCCTCGTGCACGGGATCGGGATGTCGCACCGGTACCTGTCGCGGCTGCACGCCGTGCTCGCCGATACGACCCGGGTGGTCTCCGTCGACCTGCCGGGCTTCGGCGGCCTGCCGAAGCCCCGGTTCGACGTCTCCATCCCGCAGATGGCGGCGGGCCTGGCTCAGGTGGTGGCGAGCCTCGACGACGACAGGGTCGTGCTCGTCGGGCACTCGATGGGCGTGCAGTGGGCCGTGGACACGGCGCTGCGGCATCCCGAGTACGTCCGGACCGTCGTGACGATCGGTCCCGTCGCCGATGACGCCCACCGGACTCTCCGCGCCCAGGCCCAGGCACTGGCCCTCGATACGTTCGGTGAGACCCCTGCGATCAACGCCGTCGTCTTCACCGACTATCTGCGCTGCGGCGTGCGGTGGTATCTCGGTCAGGTCCGGCACATGCTCGCGTATCCCCTGGAGGAGAGGGTTGCGGCTCTGACCATGCCGGTGCTCGTCGTCCGGGGGAGCGACGATCCGATCGCCGGACGCGCGTGGTGCCGGCGGCTGCGCGACGCGGCGGCCGTCTCGCGATTGGTGGAGATCCCCGGTCATCATCATGTCGCGCAGCAGTCCGCGCCCCGGGCGGTGGCGTCCGCGATCCTGGCCCACACGACGGGAGCATGGCCGACGGCGGTGCCGGCCGCACCCATCCGACGGGGGAGGGCACGATCAGCGTCCTGAGGATCCTGGGCTGGTGGGCTGCGGACTACGCCTACGCGGGGTTCTGGCAGGTCCGCTCGTTCTTCGGCCGTGACCAGGCGGACGACTTCGCCACCGGAGACCGCGCCCCCATCGTGGTGCTCGCCGGTGTCTACGAGACCTGGCGCTTCCTGGAGCCGCTCATCGTCGCGCTGCACGAGAGGGGTCATCCGGTCCATGTCGTGGATGCGCTGCGCCGCAACCAGTTCCCGGTGCAGGATGAGGCCGATCAGGTGGCCGACTACCTGCGCGCGCACGACCTCTCCGGCGTGTTCCTCGTCGCCCACAGCAAGGGCGGTCTCGCCGGGAAGCTGGTGATGACCGGCCCGGAGGGTGCGCGGATCCGCGGCATGCTCGCCATCGCGACGCCGTTCGGCGGCTCCCGATATGCGCGGCTCCTGCCCGGTCGGGTGCTGCGGGCGTTCGCGCCTGACGACCCCTCGATCGTCGCGCTGGGGCGGGAGCTCGACGTGAACGCGCGCATCGTCTCGATCTACGCCGCGTTCGATCCGCACATCCCGGAGGGGAGCGAGCTGCCCGGTGCCAAGAACGTCGTCCTGGAGACGGGCGGACACTTCCGCATCCTCGCCCACCCCCGCGTGATGGCCGAACTCGCCGCCCTCACCGAGTGACGGGGCGAGGGGCTCGCGATACTGGTGCCGGCGGTGGGACTCGAACCCACACGCCCTCTCGGACAAAGCATTTTGAGTGCTCCGCGTCTGCCATTCCGCCACGCCGGCCCGTGTCTCGCGACTTCGACTGTAGCGCAGACGACGGACGGTTCCCCGCGCGCCCGCCGTCTTCAGCCGGCGGCGGGGGCCTCTCCGTTAGGATGGAGGGGTGACCGAGCAAGAACAGGCTGAGCAGCCCACGGCATCCGCACCCCGACGCGTCGTCGTCGCCGAAGACGAATCGCTGATCCGTCTCGACATCGTCGAGATCCTCCGCGACAACGGCTTCGATGTCGTCGGCGAGGCCGGCGACGGCGAGACGGCGGTGGCACTCGCCACCGAGCTGCGTCCCGACCTCGTCATCATGGACGTGAAGATGCCCCAGCTCGACGGCATCAGCGCTGCCGAGAAGCTCCACAAGGGCAACATCGCCCCCGTCGTGCTGCTGACCGCGTTCAGCCAGAAGGAGCTCGTGGAGCGGGCGAGCGAGGCCGGAGCCCTGGCCTACGTCGTGAAGCCCTTCACCCCGAACGACCTCCTCCCCGCGATCGAGATCGCCCTGGCCCGCCACGAGCAAATCATCACCCTCGAGGCCGAGGTCGCCGACATGGTCGAGCGCTTCGAGACCCGCAAGCTCGTCGATCGGGCCAAGGGCCTGCTCAACGAGAAGATGGGCCTGAGCGAGCCCGAGGCGTTCCGCTGGATCCAGAAGGCGTCGATGGACCGTCGCCTGACGATGCAGGACGTCGCCAAGGCGATCATCGAACAGCTCGCTCCCAAGAAGTAGGGCATCCGGTGCTCCGGCTGGACGCAGAGCACGTTCTGCGGCCGGTCCGCGCCGGCGACGGTGCGGCGCTCGCGCGCGCGTACCTCGCGAACAGAGAGCACCTCGCCCCGTGGGAGCCGGAGCGCTCCGAGGCGTTCTTCACCGAGGACTGGCAGGAGCAGAACGCGCAGCAGTGCGTCGCGGAAGCCGCCCTCGGCCGGAGTTCCCGGTTCGTGATCCTCTCGGACGACGGCGAGATCCGCGGCCGGGTCAACCTCAACACCATCGTGCGCGGTGCGTTCTGGAGCGCCGATCTCGGGTACTGGATCGATTCCACCCGACTGCGCCGCGGGCTCGCCGGGCGCGCGGTCGCCCTCGTGGCGGAGCACGCGCGGGACGAGCTGCGGCTGCACCGCCTCCAGGCGTCGACGCTGCTGCACAACGTCGCCTCGCAGCGGGTCCTCGCCGCCACCGGCTTCGAGCGCATCGGCATCGCCCCGAAGTACCTGCGGATCGCGGGGGAGTGGCAGGACCACATCCTGTTCCAGCTGCTGCTGGAGGAGCCGCTCAGCCCGCGGCGGGAGCGTCCTTGATCATGTTGGTGATGCGGATCGTCGAGCAGCGCCGGCCCTGATCGTCGGTCACGACGATCTCGTGCACCGTGATGCTCCGGCCCAGGTGCACGGGCGTGCAGACTCCGGTGACCACGCCCGAGGTGGCTGACCGGGTGTGTGTGGCGTTGATGTCGACGCCGACAGCGAGGCGGCCGGCGCCCGCGTGCAGGTTGGCCGCCATCGAGCCGAGCGATTCGCCGAGCACGACGTAGGCGCCGCCGTGCATGAGACCGACCGGCTGGGTGTTGCCCTCCACCGGCATCGTCGCCACGCACCGATCGACGCCGAACTCGACGAACTCCATGCCCATCTTCTCGGCCAGCGCACCCATGCGGCGGGCGGCCGCCCACTCGAGTCCTTCGCTGGTGGCGACCTCGCTCATGCATCCTCCTCTGCGGGTGTCCGTGCTCCTCGTTAGGCTGACAGGGTGACGGACTCCGCAAAGCCTACCCTCATGGTCGTCGACGGCCACTCGCTCGCCTACCGGGCCTTCTTCGCCCTCCCGGTCGACAACTTCACCACCAAGGACAACCAGCACACGAACGCCATCTACGGGTTCCTGTCCATGCTGGTCAACCTGATCAAGGCCGAGCAGCCCACGCACCTCGCGATCGCGTTCGACACCTCCCGTCACTCGTTCCGCACCGACGAGTACCCGGAGTACAAGGCCACCCGGTCCGAGACGCCGCAGGAGTTCAAGGGCCAGATCCCGCTGCTGCAGGACTGCCTCGCCGCCATGTCGATCCCCGTGCTGACGCAGGAGGGCATCGAGGCCGACGACATCCTCGCCACCCTCTCCACGCAGGGGGCGGCCCAGGGCTACGACGTGCTCGTGGTCTCGGGAGACCGCGACACCATCCAGCTCGTCACCGACGACGTCACGCTGCTGTATCCGTCCGTGCAGGGTGTCTCGCAGCTCAAGCGCTATGACCCGGCGACCGTGCAGGAGCGCTACGGCGTCCGTCCCGAGCAGTACCCCGACATCGCCGCCCTCGTGGGTGAGACCAGCGACAACCTCCCCGGCGTGCCGAAGGTGGGGGAGAAGACGGCCGTCAAGTGGCTCACGCAGTTCGGCTCCCTCGACGAGCTGCTCGAGCGTGCCGGTGAGATCAAGGGCGTGGTCGGCGGCAACCTCCGCGACCACATCGAGGACGTCCGCCGCAACCGCAAGCTCAACCGCCTGCTCACCGACGTGGAGCTGCCGGTCGCACCGGCCGACCTCGCGGTCGCCCCGATCGACGCCGAGGCCGTCCGCGACATCTTCGCCCGGCTGGAGTTCCGGACGCTGCTGCCGCGGGTCTTCGAAGCCGTCGGTGCGGGCGAGGTTGCCGACGACCCGGCCTCCGTCGTCGAGATGCCCGCGCCGGCACAGGTGTCCGCCGCCGATCTGGCCACCTGGGCCGCGGCTCAGGCCGGACACGTCGCGCTCCGGGTCGTGGTGCAGTCCGGGGCACCGGCGCGCGTCGGTGTCGCCACCGGAAGCGAGCTGCGCGAGCTCGACTGGTCGGAGGAGGCGGCCGCGGCGCTGCGCCCGTGGCTGGAGTCCGACGCGCCGAAGGTGCTGCACGATGCCAAGCCGCAGGTGAAGGCGCTGCTCCGTCAGGGCATCCGTCTGGGCGGGCTCGCCTACGACACGAGTCTCGCGGGCTGGCTGCTGCGCCCCAGCTTCCCCGACAAGACGCTGTCCGACCTCGTCCAGCGCTACCTGGGGGAGAAGCTCCCCGAGGCCGATCCGTCGCAACTCGTGCCGGAGACCGAGGGCGCCACCCCATCGCAGGAGGCGTGGTTCATCCTGCGCGTGGCCGAGGCGCTGCGGAACGATCTGCCGGAGCCGGTGGATGCGGTGCTCCGCGACATCGAGCTGCCGACGCTCCGCACGCTCGCCGACATGGAGCTCGCGGGCGTCGCCGTGTCGCACGAGGTGCTGTCGACGTTCTCGGCGGAGCTCGCGACGCGGGCGGATGCCCTGGCCCAGGAGGCGTTCGCGGTCGTCGGTCGCGAGTTCAATCTCGGGTCCCCGAAACAGCTCCAGGAGGTGCTGTTCGAAGACCTGCAGCTTCCGAAGACGCGCAAGACGAAGACCGGGTACTCGACAGATGCCGCAGTGCTCGCCGACCTCCAGGAGTCGCACCCGCACCCGTTCCTGAGCCTGCTGCTGCAGCACCGTGAGGCGACGAAGCTGCGGCAGATCATCGAGTCCCTCGACACCGCGATCCGCGAAGACCACCGGGTGCACACGACCTATGTGCAGACCGGCAGTCAGACCGGGCGCCTGTCGAGCACCGACCCGAACCTCCAGAACATCCCGGTCCGCACCGAGGAGTCGCGGCGCATCCGCAGCGCCTTCGAGGTCGGCGAGGGGTACGAGACCCTGCTCACCGCCGACTACTCGCAGATCGAGATGCGCATCATGGCGCACCTCTCGGGCGACGAGGGACTGATCGAGGCCTTCAACAGCGGTGAAGACCTGCACCGCTTCGTCGGCGCCCGCGTGTTCGGGGTCGATCCCTCCGAGGTCACGCCGGCGATGCGCACCAAGGTGAAGGCGATGTCGTACGGCCTCGTCTACGGCCTCTCCGCGTTCGGGCTGTCCAAGCAGCTGCGCATTGAGCAGTCCGAGGCCAAGCAGCTCATGGTGGAGTACTTCGCGCGGTTCGGCGCGGTCCGCGACTACCTGCGGGCCTCGGTGATGAAGGCGAAGGAGGTCGGCTACACCGAGACGATCTTCGGGCGTCGGCGGCCGTTCCCCGACCTCGCGAGCCCCAACCGTGTGCTGCGGGAGAACGCCGAGCGTGCGGCGCTGAACGCCCCGATCCAGGGGAGCGCGGCCGACATCATGAAGATCGCGCTGTTCCACATCCACGACGACCTCCACGCCGCGAAGCTGGAGTCGCGGGTGCTGCTGCAGATCCACGACGAACTCGTCGTCGAGGTCGCGGCAGGGGAGTGGGATGCGGTGGAGCAGATCGTCCGCACGCGGATGGGGGATGCCGCTCAGCTCTCCGTGCCGCTCGACGTGCAGGTGGGCCGCGGTCGGGACTGGAACGAAGCCGCGCACTGATCCCGGTGGCCGCCGGGGGCGGGGATTAGGCTGGAAGGTATGACTTCAGCACCCCGCACCCCCTCCGCCATCGACAAGGTCGCCGATGAATGGGTCTACACGATCGCCGTTCTGGCGCCGACTCTCGGCACCTACATCGGCCGCTCCGAGGTCAACGACCGGTTCGGCGATCTGAGCCCGGAAGGTCATGAGGAGATCGCCGCGGCGACGCGGGCCACGCTCGACAAGCTCTCGGCGCTGGAGCCCGTCGACGCGATCGACGAGGTCACCAAGACCGACCTCAGTGCGGAGCTGCGCCTCGACCTCGAGCTGCACGACGCGAAGTGGCACCTGCGCGACCTGAACGTCATCGCCTCCGCCGCGCAGGACGTCCGCTCCGCCTTCGACCTGATGCCCACCGCGACGGTCGAGGACTGGGAGGTCATCTCCACCCGGCTCTCCGCGGTTCCCGCGGCGCTGCGCGGATACGTCGAGACGCTGCGCCTGGGCATCGCCGAGGGCGTGACGCCCGCACGACGCCAGGTCGCGGAGGTCGCGACGCAGATCGACCGCTACATCGCCGACGACGGCTTCTTCGCGGCGTTCGTCGCGCACGCCGATCCCGAGGAAGGCCAGCTTCCCGCCTCGCTCGCCCGCACCCTGGCGGACAACTCCGCGGCTGCGCGGGTCGCGTACGGGGAGCTGCGGCGCTTCCTTGCCGAGGAGCTCGCGCCCGAGGCCGGTGAGACGGACGCCGTGGGGCGCGACCTTTACGCCCTCAACTCCCGTCGATTCCTCGGCGCCACCATCGACCTCGACGAGACCTACGAGTGGGGTCGCGAAGAGCTCGCCCGCATGGTGGCCGAGCAGACGGCGATCGCGAACGAGATCCTCCCCGGCGCCTCCGTCGAAGAGGCCGTCGCGCATCTGGAGTCCGACCCCGCCCGCAAGCTCGTCGGCACCGAGGCGCTTCAGCGGTGGATGCAGGAGACCAGCGACCGCGCGGTCGCCGAGCTCGGCGCCTCGCACTTCGACATCCCGGAGGCCATCCGCACCCTGGAGTGCATGATCGCGCCGACGCAGGAGGGCGGGATCTACTACACCGGCCCCACCGACGACTTCTCGCGCCCCGGCCGCATGTGGTGGTCGGTCCCCGAGGGCGTCACCGAGTTCGACACGTGGCGCGAGCTCACCACCGTGTACCACGAGGGTGTGCCGGGGCATCACCTGCAGATCGCCCAGGCCGTGTACAACCGCGCCGAGCTCAACTCGTGGCGACGGCTGCTCGCCGGCACCTCCGGCCACGCGGAGGGCTGGGCGCTGTATGCGGAGCGACTGATGGAGCAGCTCGGTTACCTGGACGACCCGGCGGATCGCCTCGGCATGCTGGACGGGCAGCGGATGCGGGCGGCGCGCGTGGTCCTCGACATCGGCGTGCACCTCGGCAAGCCCCGTCTCGACGGTGACGGCGTCTGGGATGCCGACTACGCGCTCGACTTCCTCCGTCGCAACGTCAACATGTCGGACCAGTTCGTGCAGTTCGAGGTCAACCGGTACCTCGGCTGGCCGGGTCAGGCGCCGTCGTACAAGGTCGGTCAGCGCATCTGGGAGCAGGTCCGCGACGCCGTCCAGCAGGCGGAGGGCGACGCGTTCAGCTTCAAGGGCTTCCACAAGCGCGCCCTCGATCTGGGCGGCGTCGGACTGGACACGCTGCGGAGCGCGCTGCTCCCTCGGTGACGGGAATGCCGGCTCGAGTCCGCGCGTTCCATTCACCTGAATAGGAAGGTGTGACATGGACATCGAATTCGGGCTGGACACGTTCGGCGACATCACCCGGGATCAGGACGGCGAGCTGCTCAGCGGCGCGCAGACCATCCGGAACGTCGTCGCCCAGGCGGAGCTGGCCGATACCGTCGGCGTGGACTTCTTCGGCGTGGGGGAGCACCATCGGCGCGAGTTCGCGGTGTCCTCACCGGAGATGGTGCTCGCGGCGATCGCCGCCCGTACCGAGCGGATCCGGCTGGGCACCGCCGTGACCGTCCTGTCCTCGGACGACCCGGTGCGCGTGTTCGAGCGTTTCTCGACCCTCGACGCCCTGTCCGGAGGGCGGGCGGAGGTCGTGCTCGGGCGCGGTTCGTTCATCGAGTCCTTCCCGCTGTTCGGCTACGACCTGCGCGATTACGACCGGCTCTTCGAGGAGAAGCTGGAGCTGTTCGTCGAGCTCCTCAAGGAGGAGCCCGTGACGTGGTCTGGGTCGCTGCGGCCGTCGCTCGACAACGCGGACGTGTTCCCGAAGACCGAGAAGGGTCTGCGCACGTGGGTCGGCGTCGGCGGGAGTCCTGAGTCCGTCGTGCGTGTCGCGCGTCACGGTCTCGGCCTGATGCTGGCGATCATCGGCGGCCCGGCCGGGCGGTTCAAGCCGTTCGTCGACCTGTACCACCGCTCGGTCGCCTCCTTCGGGACGACGGCGCACCCGGTGGCCGTGCACTCGCCCGGTCACATCGCGCCCACCGACGCGGAGGCATGGGACGAGGCCTACCCGGGCTTCGAGGCGATGAACAACACCATCGGTCGTGAGCGCGGCTGGCCGCCCTACAGCCGTGCGCGGTTCCAGAACGACATCGGTCCCGAGGGCTCCCTCTATGCCGGCTCGCCCGAGCGTGTGGCGGCGAAGATCGCCGACACGATCACGACCCTCGGGCTCGGCCGCTTCGACCTCAAGTACGCGACGGGCACCCTCTCGCACGAGTCGATGATGCGCAGCATCGAGCTGTACGGCACCGAGGTGATCCCTCGGGTGCGGAAGCTCCTCGCCGACCGCGACTGAGCCGGCGTCATCTCGCGGCTCGGCGGGACGGGACGGCCCTACGATGAGAATCATGGCCGATACCGCCCTGCCGAGCCGCACGTCGCTCGCCGAGCGCCTCGACGTCCTTCCGTTCACCCGCCGACACCTGCGCCTGCTCACCGGGTCCGGCGTGGGCTGGGCCCTGGACGCGATGGACGTGGGGCTCATCTCCTTCATCATCGCGGCGCTCACACAGCAGTGGGGCATCTCCAAGGGGGAGGCCGGCTGGATCGCCTCGCTCGGCTTCGTCGGCATGGCGGTCGGTGCGACCCTCGGCGGTCTTCTCGCTGACCGCTTCGGCCGCCGGCAGGTGTTCGCCCTCACGCTGCTCATCTACGGCGTGGCCACCGGAGCGAGTGCTCTGGTCGGGTCAGTGGCGGCCCTGCTCGTGCTGCGTTTCTTCGTCGGCCTCGGGCTCGGGGCGGAGCTGCCGGTCGCCTCGACCTACGTGAGCGAGTTCGCCCCCGCGCGCATCCGGGGACGGCTGATCGTCATCCTGGAAGCGTTCTGGGCCGTCGGCTGGACCGCCTCCGCGCTCATCGGGTACTTCGTCATCCCCGCCTCCGAGGCAGGCTGGCGGTGGGCCTTCGCACTCGGCGCGATCCCCGCGGTCTACGCGCTCGTCGTGCGGTGGGGTCTGCCCGAGTCGCCGCGCTGGCTGGCGTCCCGCGGACGCATCGCGGAAGCCGATCGCATCGTGGCGGCGTTCGAAGCCGATGCGGGGGTCGAGTACACCCCGCCTCTTCGGAAGGAGCCGGCGTCGCGGGCGATCGCGAAGACGGCGCGGGCCCGGCTCACGACCCTCTGGAACGCGGAGTTCCGGGTGCGGACGGCCTGCCTCTGGCTCGTGTGGCTGGCTGTGAACTTCGCCTACTACGGGGCCTTCATCTGGATCCCCAGCATCCTCGTCGACGCCGGATTCGACCTCGTCCGTTCGTTCGGCTTCACCCTCATCATCACGCTCGCGCAGCTCCCGGGCTACGCCGTGGCGGCCTGGCTCATCGAGGTGTGGGGACGACGCATCACGCTGTCGGTCTTCCTCCTGGGGGCGACCGCCTCGGCCGTCGTCTTCGGCACCGCCACGACCGTGCCGATGATCATCGGCGCCGGCATGGCCCTGTCGTTCTTCACCCTCGGCGCGTGGGGCGCGCTGTACGCGGTGACGCCTGAGATCTACCCGACCTCGCTGCGCGGCACCGGGGCGGGCTGGGCCGCGGGGGTCGGACGCATCGCCTCCATCGTGGCGCCCCTCGCCGTTCCTGTCCTCCTCGTCGCCGGCGGCGCTCCTCTGCTGTTCGTCGTGTTCGCGGCCTGCTTCCTCGTCGCGGCGGCCGCCGCGTGGGGACTCGTCGACCGGAGCGGAGCGGCGCTGGACGACCGGTGACGTCCGGGACCGGGAATAGGCTGGGCGCGTGGCTGATGTACGTTTCGTCGCGATAGGCGACTCCTTCACCGAAGGCGTGGGCGATGTGCTCCCCGATGGGCGCGAGCGCGGCTGGGCCGACATCGCCGCGCAGGGGTGGGCGGATGCCGCGGGGCACACCATCCAGTACGCGAACCTGGCGATCCGGGGGAAGCTGGCCTGGCCGATCGTCGAGGAGCAGCTCGAACCAGCGCTGGCCCTGCGTCCCACGCACCTGTCGTTCAACGGTGGCGGCAACGACATGCTGCGGCCGCGGACCGACGTGGAGCACATCGCCGATGCGTTCAGCCGGGTCCTGCGACGGTGCGACGAAGAGGGGGTGACGATGATCCTGCTCTCCGGCGCCAACCCCAGCGGGCAGCTTCCGATGGGCTCCCTCGTGCAGCGCCGGGGCGACCTGCTCTCCGAGGCGGTCCTGCGGCGGATCGAGGACCGCCCCGACGTGATCCGCGCCCTCAACTGGCCGGACACGGAGCTCTCGAAGCCCGCGTACTGGTCGGAGGACCGGCTTCACATGAACGCGGCCGGACACCATCGCGTCGCGGCCCGCGTGCTGCACGGACTCGGCTTCGAGCCGCCGGCAGCCTGGTGGGCGCCGCTCGATCGCTGGACCGCCGGCCCCGCGGGTTTGGCCTACTACCGGGAGTTCGTCGGGCCCTGGGTGCGTCGACGCGTGACGAGGACCTCGTCGGGAGACGGCCGCGCAGCGAAGTACCCCACCTGGGTCGAACGGACTCCGGCGTGAGCGTCGCCGTACCCCGCGCATGAGCGATATCGAGCTCGTCCGTCTCGCCGCCGGCACGGTGACGCTGCACGACGCCCGGCGACGCACGCGCCGCACCGTGGAACTCGAACCCTTCGCCCTCGGTGTCTTCCCGGTGACCGAAGAACAGGTCACCGAGGTCCTGGGCACCCCGTCACGGCATCCTCGTCGCCCGGTCGCCGACGTGAGCTGGCTGCGGGCCATCCACTTCTGCAACGCCGCCTCGGAGTGGGAGGGGCTCGATCCCGTCTACCACTTCGAGGGTGAGGATGTGGCCTGGGACACTACAGCGGACGGCTACCGCCTGCCGACCGAGGCCGAGTGGGAGTACGCCTGCCGCGCCGGTTCCACCGGGCCGCATTACGCGCCGCTGGCGGAGGCCGCCTGGACGGCTGCCGACGGAGTCGGCACGCCGCAGGACGTGGGCGGGAAGCTCCCGAACCTGCACGGGCTCTTCGACACGCTCGGGAACGTGTGGGAATGGTGCTGGGACCTCCTCGACCCCGCGCGGTACGACGACTACCGGGTCTTCCGGGGCGGCGGGTTCGCCGACGACGCCTGGAGCGTCCGCGCCTCGGTCCGCCGTGGGGGAGCGCCGCGCATGCACCACGAGGACGTCGGCTTCCGCGTGGCCCGCGGCGCCTTCGACACCGAGGAGGAGGCGCAGGGCTGGTCGGCAGCAGCGGACAGGGACCGCGCCTTCGTCGACGGAGGGCTCCCGTCGGGATGGACGCCGCGCCGGCGTTAGTGCAGGCCGGGTGCGGCGGTTTTGGCCGTGATCTGTGCCGGGTGGGAGACTGAGCGGATGACCAGGCCCTTCGCGCTCATCCTCAACCAGGGTCGCGTCGCCGACCGCACGGACGGAGCCCTCGTCGGGGCGCGCCGCGTCGCCGACGCCCTGTCCTCGCTCCTCCGGCGGGAGCCCGTCGTGGTCGGCACTCCGGAGCCCGGTCGGCTCGACGACTGGTCGGTCGCGCTGCCCGAGGCCTCGGACACGCTCACGGGCCTCCGTGCCGCGGTGCAGGAGGCGATCATGGGGGAGACGACGCCGCTCCTCGTGACGAACACGTGTGCGGCGAGCCTCGGAACGCTGCCGAGCGTCGCCGAGCACCACCCCGACGCGGTGGTGCTCTGGATCGATGCGCATGGCGACTTCAACACGCCGGACACCACCGACTCCGGCTACCTCGGCGGCATGGTCCTCGCCGCCGCCTGCGGGCTGTGGGACAGCGGCCACGGGGCGGGCATCGACCCGCGGCAGGTCATCGTCGTCGGCGGCCGCGACATCGACCCCGCCGAGGGAGAGCTCCTCGCCGGCGCGGGAGTGACCGTCCTCAGCCCCGCGGAGAGCACGCCGGAGCGACTGAGCGCTCTCATCGCCGGGCGACCGGTGTGGATCCATGTCGACTGGGACGTCCTGGAGCCCGGCTACATCCCCGCGGCCTATCGGGTCGGCGACGGTCTGCTGCCGCACCAGGTGGCCGCGCTGTTCGCCGCGATCCCGGCCGCGGACGTCCGCGGCGTGGAGCTCGCCGAGTTCGAGGCGGGCGACGCGGAGGTGCCGGAGCGCGTCAGCGTCGAGTTGATCGTGGAGACGGTCCAGCACCTGCTGCGCTGACGGCGCGGAGTGCCGTCACGGCGCGGCGGGTGCGGCGCCGAGGTGCCAGGCGGTGATCGCGACCTCGGAGCCCGACACGATGTCGAGTTCGACCGGCCACGAACCGCGGTCGTACCCGGGGAGCAGCGAGGCGTGCAACGCACGCGCCACGAGAGCGCCGTCCGTGGCATTCGCGTCCCATCCGATCACCGCGGTCGCCTCGCCCTGGGGCAGCACGGTGACGGGCGCGGAGCCGGGGTCGGTGGCCAGGAAGGACGAACCGGGTCGCACCTCGACGTCGAGCGCATGCCCGTTCTGGTCGGCGAAGGCGATGTCGGGATACCCCTCGACCACGCACGGCTCCTCGCTGATGTTCATCAGACGGATGCTCTGGGCACGGTGCCCCGTGGCCCCGTCGGCCGTTCCGAGTAGCAGCGTGGCCCGGTCGGGAGTGCAGGCGTCCGCGGGGAGTTGGGGAGTCGAGGCCCCCGGGGCCCGCTCCGGTACCGGATCGCCCACGGCCGCCGGATCGACGAAGGCTCCCGACGACGACGAGAGCGACCACGCTCGCGACGGTGACGCCGAGAAGGCGCGGGGACCACCGCCGCGCAGATTCCTCACCGGCCCTGCGCGAGAACGCCCAGGCGGGGATCCAGCCCCAGGCGAATCCCCAGTAGGCGGTGTCCGGCGCGGACTCGACGACCGCGGGTGCCCGGCCGACGCCCTGCGCACCCCGTCCCGCGACCCAGACGACGCTGCACAGGACGGCGGCCGTCACCGTTAGCACGAGGACGCCCCACGCACCGGGGAGCAGCCAGGCATGACTCTGCAGCGATCCGATACCGGCGAAGCTCAGCAACCGCGTCAGCACGATGTCGGAACCGGTCAGTCGGGCGATGGCGCCGGAGACGATCCACAGTGCGCCGAGGATCAGTCCGGCGAGCAGTCCCGCCGTCAACGGCGGCCTCGTGCGGCCGTCTCGGGCGCGCGGGAGGGCGGCGGTCGACGGGGGAGCGGAGGCCAAGCCTCATCCTATGGGCGCTCAGCGACGCCGCTCGGGATCCAGCCCCATGCGGATCCGCGTCCGCTTGCGTTCGATCAGGATGAACACGACTCCGAGGACCCAGAGCGGGATCAGAGTGAGGAACGCGACACGGAACGCGCCGAGCGTGTAGGTGTCCGGGGTGCCGGCGCCCTGGGCGTCGAGGAGGAGACCGATCACGAACACGGCGATCAGGGCCGCGATGAAGCCGCCCGCGTTCGTCACGCCGGTGGCCGTGCTGAGGCGATGCACGGGATTGTGCGTGCGCGCGTGGTCGAAGGCGATCATCGACGCGGGGCCCCCGGTCGCCAGAGCGATCGCGAGGACCCAGAGCAGCCAGTCCGGGGCGGGGCCGGGGAGGGCGATTACCGCGATCCACGCGGCCATCTGCACACCGACGGCGGGGAGGACGAGGGCGAGGGAGCGGTGGTTCGGCAGGCGGCGGGAGAGATCGCCGATGATCGGGCCGAGGATCATGCCCGCGACCACGTAGATCGAGATGATCCCCGCCGCGTGGGCGGTGGTCAGGCCCTCGCCGGCCGTGAGGAACGGCATGCCCCACAGCAGCACGAACACCGTGCCGGCGAACGGGGTGGTGAAGTGCGACCAGAACGCGAGCCGTGTGCCGGGATGCGCCCAGGCCGCCCGGATGCCGACGCCCGTGTCGATCGCCGACGTCACGACACGCACGACTCCGGTGTCCGTGTTCACCGACACGTCGGGACCGCTCTCCGCGGGGTTGTTGCGCACGATGAGCCACACGAGGATCGTGAAGAGCAGGCCGAGACCGGCGATGCTGCCGAACGTGATCGACCAGGTGGTGGCGTGCAGCAGGGCGGCGACCGGCACCAGCGCGATCAGCTGTCCGGCCTGCCCGATGATCCCGGTGAACTGGACCATGACGGGGCCGCGCTGCGCGGGGAACCACGTGGCGACGAGTCGCAGCACGGCGGGGAAGACCGCGGCGTCACCGGCTCCGAGGAGGACACGCGCGACGATCGCGATGCCGATGCTGGGGGACAGGGCCATGGTGAGCTGTCCGGCCGCCATGAGCAGCATCCCCGCCGTGATGATCGGACGGGATCCGAAGCGATCGAGGAGGACTCCCACCGGGATCTGCATCCCCCCGTAGACGGCGAGCTGCACGACCGCGAACAGCGCGAGCGTGGAGGCGTCCGCCTGGAAGCGGTCGGCGGCCTCGACACCGACCGCGCCCAGAGATGTGCGGTTGGTGATGGCGAGCACGTAGGCCGCGACGCCGACGGACCAGATCGCCCAGGCCCGCCACCCCGGCGTGGAGACGGGCGAGTGGGAGACCTGAGGCACCCTTCCACGCTACTCCTGACCGGCGATGTCCGACGCCGTGGCTAGAGTGCCCGCATGACAGCCTCCTCGCAGCACCACGCCCTCGACTATGTCGAGCTCGTCGTCACGGATCTCGACGTGGCGAAACGCTTCTTCGCCACCGCCTTCGGGTGGAGCTTCCAGGACTACGGCCCTGGCTATGCAGGCATCCTCTCGCCCCGCGGAGACGGGAGCGAGGTCGGCGGGCTCCTGCTCGCGGACGCACCGCGACCCGTCGGCGGTCCGCTCGTGCTGCTCTACTCCGACGATCTCGATGCGACGAGGGAGACGATCCAGGACGCAGGCGGCCGGATCCTGCAGGAGCCGTATGCGTTCCCCGGTGGCCGGCGCCTTCACTTCGCCGACCCGAGCGGCAACGAGCTCGGCGTCTGGTCCTCCCACTAGGCGCTGCAGAACACAGCGCGGGGCGGATGAGTGCCAGACTGCGAGGATGAGCCACCCGCCCCGCATCCCGGAGATGGAGACGTCGCGCCTCCGCCTGCGCAGGCAGGCGATCGAGGACGCTACCGTGTTCCGGCACCTGTGGACCGAACGTGACGAACGAGTCCCCGCGCACCGGCGGCTCGACCCGGACGGTCGCCCCGACGTGGACGACATCCGAGCGCAGATCCGCGATGCCGAGAAGTCGTCGCTGCTCACCGTGGAACGGACCGACACCGGGGATCCGATCGGGTACTGCGGTCTCGTCTACGGCGGTGACGGCGTGGGCGATGAGCCGGAGCTCGCGTTCGAGCTGCTCCGTGCCGAGCACAATCGGGGGCATGCCACCGAAGCTGCCCAGGCTGTCGTGGCATGGGCAGCTGGGGTGGGAATCGGCCGCGTCTGGGCCGGCGTCTGGGAATGGAACCTCCCGTCCCGGCGCGTGCTCGAGAAGCTCGGCTTCGTCGAATCCGGACGGGAACGCCCGTCCTCCGTCCACGGTCGAAACATCCTGACCGTCAGGACGCTCAGCCAGAGTTCCCGCGCCGAGGGGAGGGTGGCGGCGGTGCCGGACGGGGTCATCGTGAGCGGCACGCTCCCTGACGATGTGGACCGATGTGTCCAACTGTGGGTCCGTGCTCTCCTCGCACGAGACGGAGAAGTCGACAGCCACGCGGTCGGCGAAAGGACACGTGGCGTCTTCGGTCGTCCGCTCATCAGGTTCGCCATCGTCGACCATCCCTTTTCGGGGTTCGCGGTGACTGTCGGGAAAGTCGGCGAGCCGATGACGGCGGTACTGGAGCGAATCGCGGTCGCACCGGGGAAGACCGGGCAGGGGATCGGGCGGGCGTTGTTGACCGATGCCATCGACTCTTCCCGGCGACGAGGGCG
Source organism: Microbacterium sp. UBA7513 (assembly GCF_002478345.1). Classification (NCBI taxonomy): domain Bacteria; kingdom Bacillati; phylum Actinomycetota; class Actinomycetes; order Micrococcales; family Microbacteriaceae; genus Microbacterium; species Microbacterium sp. UBA7513. The sequence continues at coordinate 183,939 of NZ_DLNJ01000020.1, read as the reverse complement.
GTCGGCGATGGAGTTGGCCGTGCGTCGAGGGAACCCAGCCGTCCGCCTGTACGAGGCCCTCGGGTTTCGGGCCACTTCGGGCCCGGCGGATCATCCGCTCGGGGGCGAGCCGATGATCACGTTCCGCCGATCATTGTGACCGACGCGCGCATCCCATCTCGTAGGATCGCGACATGACCTCCCCTCGCCGCATCCCGGCAGACCTGCGGAAACGCGGGGGCTTTCGGGGAGCCGACGATTCGACCGCCTCGCTCATCCTTGGCCAGTTCTTCGTCGGTGGCTTCTTCCTGTTCATCGTGGCTTTCTTCCTCGCGCTCGGAGTTGCGGAAGAGTACGACGGGGTGACGTCCTTCACCGGGGCGAGCATCATCGCCGTCGTGCTATCCGTCGTGTCGATCGTCACCGCGCTGGTGATCGGTCTGCCCCTTCGCCTCGTCTCGGCGCTGCGCGCGCGGTGGCTCGCCCACGGCGAGCTCACCGTCGTCGGGGTCGTCGTCGGACTCGGCGCCTGCATCGTGTCGGTCGTGCTGGCGAGCGTTAGCGGGGGAGCGGCACTCGCGTGGTGGGTGTTCGTCATCTCGTGGTCGGTCCTCGCCTTCTCGGTCGCGCATTTCGTCTGGCCACGGCGACGCCGGCGGGGTGGGTTCCGCGCACCCCGAGACGACGACCAGGCCGCGTGAGCACGGGCAGGGAGGGTCAGCATCCGGAGGGCCCGGGAGCACGGGACGCCGATGAGCACGTCCCGACGCACACGCGGCGGGGATTCCTCATCGCTGCCGGAACCGGCGTCGCGGTGACCGGCGTCGGCATCTGGCTCTCCACGAGCTCCGGGGGAGAGGCAGACGTCACCGGACGCCCCGACAACCCCCGAGGACTGTCCGAGTACGAGCCGGTCTACGACCGCGCGGTCACAGGTCTCGAGGTACCGCTCGGTTTCGACGACTGCGCCCACCCCACGGTTCGCGCAGACCGGGGCATCGCGGGCAGCGAACGTCGAACCGTGAGTCCGGTCATCGACCGCTTCATCATCCACCACACCGGCACGACAACGGATCAGTTGGACTTCTTCTCCCGCTGCAACAGGAGATCATCGGCTCCCACCTTCGATCTTCGGCACGACGGCTCGGTCATCGAGACCATCCGCCCGGGAGCGAAGCCGTCGTCCACCGGCGCGGACTGGAACTGGCGGTCCGTGGCGGTGGAGACGCTCGATTTCACCGGAGCCCCGGAGTACACGTCATCACCCACCAGGAGACGTGGTCGGGAACGGAGTGTCCCGGCCCGTTCCTCCAAGCGCGAGTGGAAGACATCGTTGCGCGGGCGCAAGAGATCTTCACGACGTCATGAGGCTGGAGCCGTCCGCGACAACAGGGGAGTGCGCCACCTTCTCTCATTGACCGAACTCACCTGGGACGATCTGAGGGAGATCTTCGCGCGCGCCGCGCGGATCGAAGCGGGAACCCTAGCGAGGAGGGACGGCGCGGCCGCGCTGTTCTTCCCTTCCTCGAGCCTGCGGACGCGTGTCTCGTTCGAACGCGGCGCTGCGGAGATGGGTTTGCAGCCGATCGTCTTCCCTCCGGAGGCGCTCGACACCGTCGAGGACGCGGTTGACATCGTCGGATACCTGTCAGCGTGGGTCGAACTCCTCGTCGTCCGGCATGCCGATCTCCAAGTGCTTCGTGAGCTGGCTGCCCCTGGGATTCTCCCGGTGGTCAACGCGATGACCGACGCGAACCACCCCTGCGAGGTGCTGTCCGATCTCTTCGCGCTCTCGCGCGAGACGGATGTCCGCTCACTCCGAGTCCTCGTAGTGGGACCAGACGGCAACATCGCTCGAGCCTGGGAGGAAGCCCATCGGGCGTTCGGAATCGATGTCGTGCAGGCCTGCCCGGAGAAGGTCCGCACACCCGCGCTGCCGTGGAAGGAGGATCTCAGCGATGCCGTGCAGGAGGCCGACGTGATCATCACAGATGGGCCGGGGGAGCACAGTGCGGCCATGGCGCCCTATCGGATCACTGCGGATCTCCTGGACAGCGCCCCTGACGGTGTTCGTTTCGCGCCGTGCCCGCCGTTCGTCCGCGGGCGTGAGGTTTCGGTCGCTGCCGCCAACCATCCCGCGTTCGTGGGCTACGAGTTCAAACGTCACCTGAAGAGCGTGCAGCAGGCGATCATGGGGTGGGCGTTCGAGGGATGACGGGGAGATGGTCGCGGTAGCGTTCTGTTCTCAAGCTGACATAATGTGCATTATCGGATAATCCGTACCAGGGATCTGCGGGACGAGAGAGGGCGGGAAAGTCGCCACCGTGGCCCTCGGTCATGCGTTGACGTACGCCGCGAGATGTTCGCCCGTCAGCGTCGACCCGTCTGCGACGAGCTCGGCGGGCGTTCCCTCGAACACGATGCGACCGCCGTCATGGCCGGCTCCCGGTCCGACGTCGATGATCCAGTCGGCGTGTGCCATGACGGCCTGATGATGCTCGATCACGACCACCGTCTTGCCAGCATCGACAAGTCGATCCAGCAGACCGAGGATCGTGTCGACGTCGGCGAGATGCAGACCCGTCGTCGGCTCGTCCAGCACGTAGACGTCGCCCTTCTCACCCATCTGGATCGCGAGCTTGATGCGCTGGCGCTCTCCGCCCGACAGAGTCGACAACGGCTGTCCGAGCGACAGGTAGCCGAGCCCCACGTCTTCCAGGCGTCCGAGGATGGCGGCCGCAGCCGGGAGCTTCGCGTCACCCTCGCTGAAGAACACACGGGCTTCAGACACCGGAAGGTCGAGCACCTCGGTGATGTCCTTCCCGCCGAGCTTGTACTCCAGCACCGCCGCCTGGAAGCGCTTACCACCGCAGTCCTCACAGGGTGTCTCGATCGTGTCCATGAACCCGAGCTCGGTGATGATGACACCGGCACCCTTGCACGTAGGACAGGCGCCCTCGGAGTTCGCGCTGAACAGGGCGGGCTTCACGCCGTTCGTCTTCGCGAAGGCCTTGCGGATGGGCTCGAGCAGCCCCGTGTAGGTCGCGGGGTTGCTGCGACGTGAGCCCTTGATGGCGGACTGGTCGATCGCCACCACGCCCTCGCGTCCGGTCACCGAACCGTGGATGAGCGAGCTCTTACCTGAGCCGGCGACACCGGTGACGACGGTCAGGACGCCGGTCGGGACGTCGACGTCCACGTTCTGGAGGTTGTTCGTGGATGCGCCGCGCACCTCGATCGCGCCGGTGCGGTCACGCACGGCGTCCTTGAGCTGTGCACGGTCGTTGAGGTGCTGCCCCGTCAGCGTTCCACTGGCCGTGAGACCCTCGACGCTCCCCTGATAGCAGACCTCTCCCCCGGCGCTTCCGGCACCCGGACCCAGATCCACGACATGGTCGCCGATCATGATGGTCTCCGGCTTGTGCTCGACGACGAGCACCGTGTTCCCCTTGTCGCGAAGGCGGAGCAGCAGGCCGTTCATCCGCTCGATGTCGTGCGGGTGCAGCCCGATCGTCGGCTCGTCGAAGACATACGTGACGTCAGTCAACGAGGAGCCGAGATGGCGCAGCATCTTGATCCGCTGCGCCTCTCCCCCGGACAGCGTGCCCGACGGTCGATCCAGGCTCAGATACCCCAGGCCGAGGGTCACGAAGGCGTCGAGGTTGGCACTCAGCGCCTGGAGCAGCGGCCCGGCTCCCGGGAGATCCAGGCCGCGGACCCACGTGGCGAGATCCGTCACCTGCATGCGGCACGCGTCGGCGATGCTCACGCCGTCGATCTTCGACGACCGTGCGCCCTCGGTGAGCCGGGTGCCGTCGCACTCCGGGCACACCGCGAAGGTGGCAACGCGCTCGACGAACGCGCGGATGTGCGGCTGGAGCGCGTCGAGGTCCTTCGAGAGCATGGACTTCGTGATCTTCGGGATCAGGCCCTCGTAGGTCATGTTGATGCCGGAGATCTTGACCTTCGTGACCTCTCCGTAGAGGAAGAGGTGACGCTGCTTTTCTGTGAACGACGAGATGGGCTTGTCCCCCGGATAGAACCCGGACTGCGAGAACCCCTTCACCATCCAGCCGTCGGCGGTGTACCCGGGCACCATGATCGCGCCCTCGTCGAGGGACTTCGACTCATCGACGATCTGCGACAGGTCGAGGTCGGACACCACTCCCCTGCCCTCGCAGCGCGGGCACATGCCGCCGAGGTAGATCGCGTCCTTCACGATCTTCTTCTCGCCACCCGGCCCGGTCATGACGCCGCTGGCCTTCTGCGTCGGGATGTTGAAGGAGAACGCCGTCGGGCCGCCGATGTAGGGCTGGCCCAGCTTGCTGAACAGGATGCGGAGCATGGCGTTGGCATCCGTCACGGTGCCGACGGTCGACCGCGGGTTCGCGCCGAGACGCTCCTGGTCCACGATGATCGCCGTGGTGAGCCCTTCCAGCACGTCGACGTCGGGCCGCGGCACAGACGGCATGAACCCCTGCACGAACGCGCTGTACGTCTCGTCGATCATCCGACGCGACTCGGCGGCGATCGTGTCGAAGACGAGAGAGCTCTTCCCCGACCCGGAGACTCCGGTGAAGACCGTCAGACGTCGCTTCGGGATGTCGACGCTCACGTCCTTGAGGTTGTTCTCTCGCGCGCCCTGGACGCGGATGAGGTCGTGGGTGTCCGCGGGGTGCTCGGCAGCGGTCATGCGGCGTCCTTCGTGGTGGTGGGGCCGTCAGGCGGCCTGATTGATACGGAGCAGGTTGCCGGCGGGATCGCGGAAGGCGCAGTCGCGGACGCCGTAGGGCTGGTCCATCGGCTCCTGGACGACATCGGCGCCGACAGCGACCAGCCGGTCGAACAGGGCGTCCAGGTCGTCGCTCGCCAGAGTCAGCGCGCCGTAGCTGCCCTTCGCGATGAGCTCCAGGATGGTCTGCCGCTCCGCGTCGGTGATGCCGGGGTCGGTGGCCGGCGGATGGAGCACGATCGAGGTCTCGGGCTGGCCGGCCGGGCCGACCGTGAGCCAGCGCAGGCCGTCGTACCCGACGTCGTTGCGCACCTCGAAGCCGAGGGCGTCGCGATAGAAGCCGAGGGCTGCCTCGGCGTCGGTGTGCGGGAGGAAGGCGTAATGGATGCGGATCTTCATGATGCTCACGTTAGGTGCGCCTCGGGGCGCGGCGCTTCTCGATTCCTGATCGGTCGGGTGACCTGCTTGGCCTGGAACGACGGGATGCCCTCGACGTCGGCGGCGCGTTCACGGTACACGCGGGGTGAGACACCCACCAGTTCCGAGAACCGGGTGCTGAAGGTTCCCAGCGAGGAGCAGCCCACGGCGAAGCACACCTCGGTGACGGTGAGGTCGCCGCGACGCAGCAGTGCCATGGCGCGTTCGATGCGGCGGGTCATCAGATACGAGTACGGGGATTCGCCGTACGTCTCGCGAAACCGCCGGCTGAGATGGCCGGCCGACAGGTGCACGCCCCGCGCCAGAGCCTCGACGTCCAAGGGCTTCGCGTACTCGCGGTCGATGCGGTCGCGGACCTTCCGCATCACGACCAGCTCCCGCAGGCGAGCCTCATCCACCGGTGTCACGTGACGATCCTGCCATGACCCCGGAAGACGCGGAATGACCATCCGCGACGCGCGGAGGCCCTCCTCCCCCGCCTGTCGGAGATCCGGCGCTACCCTGGGGGCATCCTCACAGGATTTTCTCAGAAGGGGTTCACCGCCATGTCTGAAGCACTCGCTGAAACGAAGTCGTTCTTCAAATCCATCCGCGTCGCTCTCGCGGTCTCCGGCGTTCTCGCGCTGCTCGCGGGCATCGCGCTGCTGGTCTGGCCGGTGAAGTCCGCCGTCATCGTGACGGCGATCTTCGCGTCCTACCTGATCGTCGCGGGAGTCGTGTACATCGGCCTCGGCATCTTCTCCCGCGCGAAGGGCGGTTGGTCGCGCGTCGGACACATCGTGCTCGGCCTGCTCTACATCGTCGCCGGCGTCATCGCGTTCTTCAACCTGAACGTCGCCGCCGCCACCCTGGCGCTGGTCGTCGTGATCTTCATCGGCGTGAGCTGGATCGTCGATGGTGTCGTGGCACTCTCGCTGCTCGGCAGCGACGGATCGCGGGTCTGGACGCTGATCTACGCGATCCTCAGCATCATCGCCGGAATCATCGTCCTCTTCTCGCCGGTCATCGCCGGATTCGCGCTCTGGCTGCTCCTGGGCATCTCGCTCGTCGTGCTCGGCATCGTGCAGATCATCCGCGCGATCACGCTCGGCAAGGACGAGAAGGCCTTCACCACGGGTGCTGCCGCCGTCTGATCCGCACACGCGAGACGCCCCGGACCTGCAGCAGCGGGTCCGGGGCGTCTCGCGTCTGACGGCTATTCCGCGGCGAACGCGCTCACGTCGCCGACGAGGCGGGTGTTGTCCGCGGGGATGGGGTCGATCGCGGCCTTGGCAACCTCGGCGGCGAACTCGGACACGTTGTAGAGGCGCCCGGCGGACTCGCGGCGCTCGGCGATGGCACCGGGGTTCGCGCGCTCGAGCAGCGTCGCGGTGATCGTGCCCTCGATCATGTCGCCGGAGACGACCGTGAAGCCGATCCCCTTCTCCGCGAGACCGGGGATGAGCTCCCGCAGCGCGTCCTCACCGGCCCGCTTCGACAGCGCGACGGGCTCGTACTCCGGCATCGTCGGCGTCGTGCGGATGAAGTGCGCCTGGTGGCTGGTGACGAACACGACGCGTGCGCCCTCCGACAGCAGCGGCGTCGCGGCGTCGAGGACGTTGAGTTGCGCGTCGCGGTTGAGCTTCAGGGCGTAGTCCTCGGCCATCCCCGACTCCATGCCGCCCGAGGCGTTCAGGACGAGAACGTCGAGGCGTCCGTACTCGGCGCGGACGGCGTCGAACATCTCGGCCACGGACGCGGGGTCGGTGAGGTCCGCGCCGACGACGAGCGCCCGGCGGCCGAGCTCGCGCAGCTGCGCCGCGAGCTTCTCCGCGCGCGGGGCCTTGTTCCGGTAGTTGATGACGACGTCGGCGCCGGCCTCGGCGAGGTATCGCACGGTGTCGGCGCCGATCCCCCGCGATGAGCCGGTGACGAGGGCCACCTTGCCGTCGAGGGATCCTGCGGGAAGAACGTCGGTCACGGGTGACTCCTCATGGTGCGTGGAACGCCGTGAGCGCACGGCTCTCACAGATTACCAAGGGGCGCAGTGGCGGCCGGTCGGCTGCCGCCGCGCGTGGTACGTTGACGGCAAAGGAGGCCGCATGGACAACTTCTCGACGTTCGTCACGTTCATCGACCACTGGGCATGGATCGGATGGCTGGTCCTCATCGCGGTCTTCCTCGTCATCGAGATGCTCTCCCTCGACTTCACCTTCCTGATGCTGAGCTTCGGCAGCGTGATCGGACTCGTCACCGACTTCGTCGGGCTCCCGGTCTGGATCCAGATCCTCATCGCCGCCTTGGCATCCGCCCTCTTCATCCTCTTCCTGCGGCCGCCGCTCCTGCGGCGCCTGCACCGCGGTGCCGACCCCACACGCTCGAACGTGGAGGCGCTCGTCGACCTGCGGGGCATCGCGCTCAGCGAGATCACGCAGATCTCCGGTCAGGCGAAGCTCGCGAACGGCGACACCTGGACCGCCCGAACGACCACCCCGATGGCGATCCCCGCGGGGGCGCCTGTCGCCGTCAGCGCGATCAACGGCGCGACCGCCATCGTCCGACCCCTCAACGACTAGGAGCACGCGTGGACGACGCATCGATCATCCCGACCGTGATCATCTGGATCCTGGTGATCGCGGTCATCATCTTCGTGATCGTCACGATCGCGCGGGCTATCCGCATCATCCCGCAGGCGACCGCGGGAGTGGTCGAGCGGCTCGGCCGCTATCACAAGACTCTCTCCCCCGGGCTCAACATCCTCGTGCCGTTCATCGACCGCCTGCGGCCGCTGATCGACATGCGCGAACAGGTGGTGTCGTTCCCGCCGCAGCCCGTGATCACCGAGGACAACCTGGTCGTCTCCATCGACACCGTCGTCTACTTCCAGGTGACCGATGCCCGCGCGGCGACCTACGAGATCGCGAACTACCTCGGCGCCGTGGAACAGCTCACCACGACGACTCTCCGTAACGTCGTGGGCGGTCTGAACCTCGAAGAGGCGCTGACGAGCCGTGACAACATCAACGGGCAGCTCCGCGTCGTCCTGGACGAGGCGACCGGCAAATGGGGCATCCGCGTGGGCCGCGTCGAGCTCAAGGCGATCGACCCGCCCGTGTCCATCCAGGACTCCATGGAGAAGCAGATGCGCGCCGAGCGGGACCGCCGTGCCGCGATCCTGACCGCCGAGGGCACGAAGCAGTCCGCGATCCTCGAAGCGGAAGGCCTCCGTCAGGCGGAGATCCTCCGCGCCGAGGGTGACAAGCAGGCCGCCGTCCTCCGCGCCCAGGGTGAGGCGGAGGCGATCCAGAGCGTCTTCTCCGCGATCCACCAGGGCGCGCCGGACGACAAGCTCCTCGCGTACCAGTATCTGCAGATGCTCCCGAAGATCAGCGAGAGCCCGTCCAGCAAGCTCTGGATCATCCCGAGCGAGCTGACCGAGGCGCTCAAGGGCATCGGCACCGCCTTCACCCCGAAGGTCGGACCCGGGTCGACCACTCCCCCCGCGGGCGCGTGACCCACCCGTACTTCGTCAAGGCCGAGCAGCCCCGCATCCTGGCCCATCGGGGTCTCGTGACCGCCGAGGGGCGGGAGTCCGGCGTCTGGGAGAACACCGCGGCCGCCTTCGCCGCGGCGCATGCCGCCGGAGCCGAGTACATCGAGACGGACTGCCAGGTCACCGCGGACGGCGACGTCGTGCTCTTCCACGATCACGACCTGCGCCGTCTGGTTCACGATCCGCGCGCTGTGCACGAGGTCAGGACGCGGGAGCTGAGCGCCCTGTTCGCCGAGCACGGCGGTCTGCTCACGGTGGCCGAGGCGCTCTCCGCCTTCCCGGAGACCCGGTTCAACATCGACGTGAAGACACCGGCCGCCGCGGCGCCGCTGGGCCCCATCCTCGCGGCGCACACCCATCGTGTCCTCGTCACCAGCTTCTCGGATGCCAACCGGCGGGCGACGCTGGAGGCCGTACGGCAGATCGGCACCGGGCTCCGTCCCGCCACCTCCGGCGGTAGTCGGACGATCGCGGCGGTGCGTGCGCTCTCCGCCGTGCGCCTCTCCCCCGCCAGAGCGCTCCGGGAGATCGACGCCCTGCAGATCCCCGAGCGTCATGGGGCGATCCGAGTGCTGACGCCGGCGCTCCTCCGCGCCGCCCACCGGGCCGGCACCGAGGTCCACGTCTGGACCGTGAACGACGCGGACGACATGCGCCGCCTCGTGGACGCCGGCGTGGACGGCATCGTGACCGATCGCGCCGACCTCGCCGTCGCCACGCTCCGGAAGCCCTGAGCCCCCATTATCCTCCGGCGCTGGGATTCCCCTGTGAATACCGCGGAGAACGTCCCGACGTGGATGAAGCGCACAGGCTCGAACGTTATACCTGACAGCGACGAGAGGACCACACAATGGCAGATCGCAGCCTGCGCGGCATCCGACTCGGCGCCCAGAGCCTACAGAGCGAAGAGGGCGTCGTTTTCATGGAGCGCCGTGAGACCACCTACACCTGTGACACCTGCGGACACGACACCACGCTCATGTTCGCTGCCGATGCCGAACCGCCTCAGACCTGGGAGTGCCGTTCCTGCGGTGCGGAAGCCCGCCTGAAGGTCGACGGCGAGGCCGTCACCCTCGAGGCCACCGACGAGAAGGCCGCTCGCACGCACTGGGACATGCTCATGGAGCGTCGCACCCGTGCGGAGCTGGAGGAGCTTCTCGAGGAGCGTCTCGCCTACATCCGAGCCCGGCGCGGTGCCGGGGAGGACCCCACCCGCGAGAAGATCGGCGCCTAGCGCCGACGGGCGCGCCACCACCCGAGACCGAGTGCGCCCAGCCCGCCCCACAGCAGCACCTGCTGCAGCCAGGGGCCCAGGACGATTCCCGCCGTGAGGCCGGAGCGGAGCTCGACATCCTCGAGCATCGCTCCGGCCTCATCCGCGTCCAGGCTCGTGACCGTCCGCCCGTCCGGGAGGATGACCTGGCTCGTGCCGACCGTGGAGATGTTGACGACGCTCCGGCCCGTCTCGATCGCGCGCATCCGCGCGAACGCGAGCTGCTGGAGATTCTCATCGGTGCCGCGGAAGTCGGCGTTGTTCGTCTGGAAGACCAGTACCTCGGCGCCGCCGTAAAGGCCCTCGGTGATGACGTCGTCGTAGATGACGTCGAAGCAGATTGCCAGGCCGACCCGCACATCGTCGACCTCGACGATCGGCGGGTTCGCCCCCGGGGTGTACTCGCGCTGGATCAGTCCGATGAGATCGGGCGCGAGAGCGTTGAAGAACGCGCGATCCGGCACATACTCGCCGAAGGGCACGGGATGACGCTTGTCGTGCTTCTGCGGCGCTGTGCCGTCCGGCAGCCAGAGCATCGAGGTGTTGTAGTAGAGGTTCCCGCGGCCGGTGGCGGCGTTGGCGAGCAGCGGCGCATCGATGCGGTTCGACACCAGAGTCATCCGTCGTGCGATGGCGGAGTTCGCGAAGGGATCCGTGTCGAGGCCGCCTTCCGGCCACACGAGCAGATCGACGTCCTCGCCGTACAGCGGTTCGGTCGCCTCGGTCTGTGCCTGGATCACGGCGAAGGGCTCGCGCTCGTCGAAGTAGCCGGTCGGCCCGTTCCCCTGCACCGCGGCGATCCGCATCGATCCGGACGGCGTCGTCGGGAAGAGCGGCGTGAAGAAGAGGACCAGGACGAGGGCAGCAGGCGCGAGCAGGGCGACCGGTCGCCGCCACAGTTCCAGGCGCACGATCTCGATCACCATCGCGACGAGGAACACCATCAGGAAGCTCAGCCCGCTCACGCCGACCCAGGAGGACAGCGCGGCGAGGGGGCTCTCGGCCTGGCTCATCCCGAGGCGGGCCCAGGGGAAGCCGCCGTACGGCCACCAGCCGAGGAACAGCTCCCGCCCGACCCAGAGCGCAGCGATCACGGCCGGGAGGGTCAGCAGACGCCCTGCGGTGCCCGGCCAGGCGCGGGGCAGCCAGCGGTACGCGAGGGTCAGGGGGATCAGCGCGACGGCCGTGAGGACGCCCTCGACGACGCTCAGGGCGGCCCACGGCAGTGGCCCGAGGTACCGCGAGGTCCAGGACACGAGCACAGCGAAGAACACGATGCCGTAGACCAGCCCCACGAGCAGTGCTCCGCCGGCCCGTCGGCCGATCAGCGCGAGAAGCAGAAGCCCCGTGGCCGGGAAGGCCAGGATCCAGACCGCGGCCTCGGGAAACGCGAGGTCCATGAGCAGCGCAGCCAGTGCGGCCACGGGAACGGCGGCCCACAGGGGCAGGAGGGCGCGTCGACGGACGGAGGTTTCGGTCATGCGGGTGGATCTCACATCGAGGAGTAGGCGACGATGCCACGGCGCACACCATCGAGGGCAGCCCGGGCAGTGCGTGCCAGCGCAGCGTCCTCCGCGACGATGGACAGCTGATCCAGGAGGTCGATGGTCTGCTTCGCCCACCGCACGAAGTCGCCGGCCGCCATGTCGGCATCGATCAGGACACGATCGAGCATCCCGCCGCGCGCCCAGGCGTGCATCGCACCCGCGAGCCCGGCCGCCAGGGGCTCGCTTCCCGGCAACTGGTGGTCCTGCTCCAGGTCGTCGAGCTCAGCCCACAGCGCGGTCGTCTTCTCGTAGGCCGCTCGGAAGGCGCCTCTCGGGAGGCCCCGCTCCCCTGCATTCGCTTCGTCGCGGCGCGGCTCGTACACGAGGCAGCAGGCCATCGCGGCCAGCGACGGCGCATCCAGCCCCTTCCAGAGGCCCTGACGCAGCGATTCGGCCACGAGCAGGTCGCGCTCACCGTAGATCCGCCGCATCGTGCGCCCGGCATCGGTCAGGTGCATTCCATCCTCGCCGCGACGGACGTAGTCCAGCGTCTCCAGCACCTCGACGACACGGTCGAAGACGCGGGCCACCGTGCCGGTCCTGGTCTCGATCTGACGGCGCGTGCGATCGGTCTGGCGCTTGAGCTTCCAGTAGCGCTCGGCCCACCGGGCGTGCTTCTCGCGGTCGGGGCACCGGTGACAGGGGTGGCGCTGCATCCGCGTCCGGAGCGTCTGGATCCGTTTCATCCGCTTGTCCCGAGCAGCGCGCGGGGCCTGGGTGTCCTGCCGGTTCTTCTTCTCGAGGTCGCTCAGCTCGCGGCGGATGGCGGCGTACTCCGGGAAGTCGCCGTGCTCGCACGCCATCGCCGACTGGTAGCCGGCCAGCGACTCCTCGGCCTCCCGCACCTGTCGGGCGAGTCCGACCACCGCGCGGTCCGCCTGGAACTGGGCGAACGACGACTCCAGGATCTGCCGGGCTCTGGTCTGACAGAAGAGATCGATCAGGTTGACGGCCATGTTGTACGTCGGCCGGAAGCTGGAGTTGAGCGGATAGGTCCGCCGAGACGCGAGGGCGGCGACGGCCTGCGGGTCCATGCCCTCGCTCCACTGCACGACCGCATGCCCCTCGACGTCGATGCCGCGACGCCCAGCGCGGCCCGTGAGCTGTGTGTACTCACCGGAGGTGATCGCGACTCGAGCCTCGCCGTTGAACTTCTCCATCTTCTCGAGGACCACCGTCCGCGCCGGCATGTTGATGCCGAGGGCCAGCGTCTCGGTCGCGAAGACGACCTTGAGCAGCTTCCTCTGGAAGAGGTCTTCGACGACCTCCTTGAAGGCGGGCAGGAGGCCGGCATGATGGGCGGCCACGCCCCGTTCGAGGTTGTCCAGCCAGTCCCAGTAGCCGAGCACCCCGAGGTCTTCGTCCTGGAGTGTGCGGGTGCGCTCCTCGACGATGGCCCGGATCTCGGCCCGCTCCTCCGACGAGGTCAGACGGAGACCGGAGCGCCGCACCTGCTGCACCGCCGCGTCGCAGCCCACGCGGCTGAAGATGAAGAAGATGGCGGGAAGAAGGTTCGATCGCGCCAGGAGCTCGACCACATCGGGACGGTCCATGCGCTCGATCCGGCGCGCGTTCGCGGCGCGCACGGGGCGGCGTCCGCCCCGAGGCGGACGAGGGGCCTGGCGCCCGGCGTGCCGGTTGCTTCGGTAGGACTGGGCCTGGCGGTTGCTCTCGTAGGTGGAACCGGTGAACGACCGGATCCGCATGAGCTCTTGATTCACCTGGGCCGTGGCGATGCCGGCACGGTCGTCGAAGAGCGGCAGCAGGTCGTCACGCACGAGCACGTGCTGCTCCAACGGCACCGGACGGATCTCGGAGACGATGACCTCGGTGTCACCGCGAACCGTGTCGAGCCAGTCGCCGAACTCCTCGGCGTTCGACACCGTCGCGCTCAGCGACACCAGGCGCACACGGGGCGGGAGGTGGATGATGACCTCTTCCCACACGGCTCCCCGGAAGCGGTCGGCCAGATAGTGCACCTCGTCCATCACGACGTAGCGCAGGTCGCGCAGCGCCGCGGAGTCGGCATAGATCATGTTCCGCAGGACCTCGGTGGTCATGACCACGATGCGGGCGTTGCCGTTGATGTTGGTGTCGCCCGTCAGCAGACCGACGTCGTCCGCACCGTAGACATCGACGAGTTCGCGGAACTTCTGGTTGGAGAGCGCCTTCATCGGCGTGGTGTAGAAGGCTTTGTCCGTCGCGGTCTGCATCGCCAGGTGGATGGCGAACTCCCCCACGATGGTCTTCCCGGCGCCGGTGGGGGCCGCCACGAGTACGCTGCGACCGTTCTCCAGCGCGTGGCATCCGGCGAGCTGGAACGGGTCGAGCTGGAAGCGCTGGCGCGCCGCGAAAGCTGCCGTCTCCGGATGCGCCGCACTCTCCTGCGCCTGCGCATATCGCTCGGACGGCGAACTCATGTGGCGTCCGGGACGAGTCCAGCGGCGGTGTCCCGCTTGCGCTTGCGTCGGTCGAAGAGGAGCGACAGTCCTGCCGCTGCGAAGAAGAGGACGATGAGGATGCCGGCCAGCATGAGCATGCTCACCACGTCCGCGGCCGGGGTCGCCAGCGCGGCGAAGATCGTCGCGATGAGGATCGCCACCCGCCACCCCTTGAGGATCGCGCGACCCGACATCACCCCGGCGAGGTTGAGCGCCACGAGGAAGACGGGAAGGACGAACGAGATGCCGATGACGATCATCAGCTTGAACACGAAGTCGTAGTACTCCTGGGCGGAGTAGAAGTTGGTGCCGCCCTCCGGGGTGAAGCTCCACATGAGCTCGATGACGTGCGGCATGATCTGCACCCCGAGATAGCAGCCTGCGAAGAACAGCGGCACTGCGGCGACGACGAAGCCGACGGTGTAACGGATCTCCTTGCGGGTGAGGCCGGGCATGATGAAGGCCCAGATCTGCCACAGCCAGACAGGTGCGGAGAGGAACAGGCCGATCGTGAAGGCGATGCGCATACGCATGTCGAACGCGGACGTCACTGTCGCGAAGTTCAAGGCGCTGAAGTCATCACCGCGCTGTTCCGAGATGATACGGATCGGACCGGTGATGAAATGGATGACCGGGTCCGCGATGATGAACGCCACGACCATGCCGACGACCAGAGCGATCGCCGCGTACATGAGGCGCTTGCGCAGTTCGACGAGATGTGCGCCCAGCGACATCCGCCGATCCCGATCCGCCGTCGGCATCACGGTCGGTTCGATGGCTGCCACGGCCGGTCAGGCGCGAGGCGGAGTCTCAGGGTCGGTGCCCGAGTCCTTCACCGTCGTCGGCTCCGCGGGAGCCGACTCGGCACGAACCGCGTCTTCTTCCTTCATGGCCTTCATCTCACCCTTGAAGACGCGGGCCGACTGGCCCATGCTCTTCGCGAGAGCCGGCAGCTTGGCAGCGCCGAAGAGGAGGAGGATAACGGCCAGCACGATGAGCAGGTGCCAGCCTTGCATTCCAGCGAACATATCGACAATCCCGTCGTAGGGGGGCTTTCCGCCCAGTCTACAGATCAAACCTCGGCATCTGGCCGGTGGTAGAGCGCGAGTCCGGCGGCAGCCCACTCCCGGGTTGCGGTCCGCGCGATCCCCGGATCCGTGACCTCCATCGCACCGCCGAAACGGGCCGCGAGCCGTTTGATGCCACGGGGGTCCGCGAGGTGGAGCTGCGTCGTCACCATCCCGTCGCCGATGCGGAGCGTCTCCGTGGGCACGAAACCGCTGAGCAGCGGAGCGAGGCGCTCCGGGACGCGGACGGTGACCTCGCGCTCCTCCTCCAGCCCGGCGAACGCCTCCGGCACCCGGTCGCCGCCGTGCGTGCTGGGGATGTCGGTCAGGGTCGGCGCGCTGACACGATCGAGATGGAACGTGCGCATCGCCTCGCGCATGTGGCACCAGCCCTGCAGGTACCACTGTCCGTTCGTGATGAGGATCTGCACGGGATCCACGGTGCGGGTCATCGGGGCCGCGTCGGGAGCCTGGTAGGTGAACGAGACGGCCACGCCCGTCTGCAGGCCGCGGGAGACGACCTCGCGCACCTCGTCCACCGCGGTCGGGGCGACGATGACGTCGGCCGGGGCGTCAGCGGCCCCCCGCGAGAGCTTGGAGATGAGTCCGGCCACGAGCCCGGAGTCGGATACGGCGGGCACGGCGGCGACCATCTGCAGGCCCGCGAGCAGGGCCGCGGCCTCACGCGCCGTGAAACGCGGCACCCGACGCAGGGCCACGTCGTTCGTGATCTCGATGACGTCCTCGAGGTCGAGGAGGTCCCAGTTGATGTCGAACATCTCCTGCGGCTGCTGCCAGTAGCCCGCCTCGCCGGGAAGGCCGATGACGGTCAGCTTCTCGACCATCGCCCGCATCTCCCGCGGGCTCACCCCGAACTCCTCGGCGGCCTCCGCGAGCGAGACCTGTCCGTGCTCGAGCAGATACGGGACGAGGGTGAGGTAGAGGCGGACGCGTTCTGCGGCGAGAAGAGGCTTGGGAGCGGCGCTCATGCCGACACCTCCGTATCGGTGTGGGCCTCGACCACCGCGCGCAGACGGCTGATCACCGCGTCCCTGAGCGGTGCGGGCTCGACCACGCGGACCTCGGGTCCATAGGAAGCCAGCTCGTCCGCCAGGATGTGCAGATCGACGAAGGGCACATGGATGCCCTGGGCGGCGGGTGTCGCACGCCGGCCCAGGCGCAGTGCCGCTTCGGTACCGGGGGTGACCTCCAGCAGCGCTGAGTTCTCGGCAGCGACACGCTCGAGGCCGCTCAAGGCCCGCTCCCCCGCGCCCTCCCGCAACGCCGCGTCGAACGTGGTCGCACTCACGACGACGTCGCCGACGATGCGGCTGAGCAGGAACGTCCGGTCCTCCTCGATGTCGACGTCTACGCCGTAGACATGCCAGCGCGCTTCATAGTCCACCAACGCGAGCGGACGGATACGCCGGCGCCGGGGCGCGTCCTCTCCCGGCTTCAGATAGTCGAAGGAGACCACCCTGCGGCGTTCGATCGCGTCCTGCAAAGGCGCGAAAGCAGCGTCGCGTGCGGTGATCCGCGGCGCGAAGCCGATGATCGGCTCATCGCCGTCGATACCCAGGGCGCGGATCTTCCGGACGCCCGACTGCGCGTCTCCCGAGACGGACTCCGCACTCCAGACGCTACCGGCGAGGCGGAGCACGGCCAGCTCCGCAGGAGAGAACTCGATGTCTCCCGGCAGGTCGTATTCCGCTTGCGGAATGCGGTATCGGGCCTCCCGCAGGTCGTTCGGGTCGGCGGCGTCACCGATCGTCTCGATCGGGACGCCGAGAGCGCGCAGCTCGTCCTTGTCCCGCTCGAACATCTTCTCCAGAGCATCCGAGCGCGTCCCTGCATCGGCGCGCTGGCGATAGCCGGAGACGTTGTCGAGGATCTGCTGCTTGGTGAGCCCGATCTCCGTCGCCATCAGCGCCACGACGAGGTTCGTCAGGCGCTCTTCGGCAGGGATCCGGGCAGCCATCAGGGTGCGGAGACCGGGGACACGCCGAGGATGTCGACCACGACGGCCATCGCGGCGGAGCTCTCGGTCTTCGGCAGGACGACGAGGACCTGGGAGCCGACCGGCTTGCCCACCAGCGCGTCTGCCACCGGGGCGGCGATCTGGCGGATGCTGTCGGTGGCGGACTGTCCCCACGTGCTCTGCAGGACGGACTTGTCGTCCCAGCTCACCGCGGTGAAGTGGACGAGCGGCGTCTGCTCGTCGGTCAGCTTCTCGCCGTCTCCGCGGATCAGCGTCTGGACGACCTGTTCCTCCGGGGCGGCGCTGTCGGGGATGATGATGCCCGGGGTGCCGTCGTCGGCGCGCACCACGGTCGGCATGCCCTGCGCGTCATTGAACTGCAGCGTGCCTTCGGCCTTCGGGAGGAAGGCGTCGACGATATCGATCACGAACACCGCGATGTCGTCCTCGCCCATGCCGAAGCCACCGAGGTTCGCCTCGCCGAAGTCCTCCGGAGTCAGACCCGCCACGATGCGCGTGCCACCCGTCGCGCACTCCAGGACATCGGCGAGCCCAGGAGACTGCGTGGCCCAGGAGCCGATCGTCGACGGGCGGGTGTCCTCCTCGTCGTACGTCGTCTGGAAGATCTGCTCGCCGGTCGCGCCGTTGTAGATCGAGATCTGCGCGATGAGCGGCTGGGCGTCATCCACGAGCGCACGCCCGTCCCCCGTGACCGCGTCGGCGTAGGACGTCTCCGTGAGACGCACCGGTGCGAAGATCTCCACCTCGGGCTCGGAGCCGACCTCGCCGCTGACCGTGACGGCACTGTCGATGCCGTTGGCGTGTCCGTCGCGATCGCACGTGGCATCGGCGGACGAAGAGGTCACGCTGCATCCCGTCAAGGCGAGCGCGGCGAGGCTGAGGGAGGCCAGAACGGCGGACGTTTTACGCACGCGCTCCAGTCTATTCCGTCGGGTGGTCGGATTCGCGCGATGCCGCCGCCAACCGCGCGCCTTCGGCGGCTTTCCCTGCTTCACGGGCGCGCTTGCGGAGGTTCTTGTCGGTGATCTCGCGATCGCCGACCGCACCCGGTGTCCACAGCTCCACATCCTCGTCGCTGTAGCTGCTCTTCGAAGCGCGACGCTTCACCGACGGAGCCACGGCGCCCGGGGCGAGCCGGCGAGCCGTGAGGAGGAAGCCGGTGTGGGCGACCATCCGGTGATCCGGACGGACGGCCAGTCCCTCGACATGCCAGCCGCGCACCATCGTCTCCGACGCCTCCGGGTCGGTGAACAGCCCGGTACCGCGGATGAACTCGGCGACACGGGAGAGCTGCGTGGCGGTGGCGATGTAGCAGAGCACGACACCGCCGGGGGTCAGCGCCTCCGCGACCGCCTCGATGCACTCCCACGGCGCGAGCATGTCGAGCACCACCCGGTCGACGGTGCCGGGCTCGACTTCCGCGGGCAGCGCGGCGACGAGGTCTCCGACGACGACGCGCCACGAGTCGGGCCGCTCCCCGAAGAAGGTCTCGACGTTCGCCTGCGCCACCTCGGCGAAGTCCTCTCGGCGCTCGAAGGAGAGCAGACGTCCCGTCGAGCCGACGGCCCGCAGGAGCGACAGGGACAGGGCGCCTGACCCGACACCCGCCTCGACGACGGTGGCTCCCGGGAAGATGTCGGCCTGCATGACGATCTGCGCGGCGTCCTTCGGGTAGACGATCGCGGCGCCGCGGGGCATCGACATCGCGAAGTCGCGCAGCAGCGGTCGGAGCGCCAGGTACTCGTGCCCCGAGCTGTTGGCCACGACCGAGCCGTCGGGAAGGCCGATGAGATCACGGTGGCGGAGGACGCCATGGTGGGTGTGCAGCTCGCCGTCTTCGCGGAGCGTGACAGTGTGCAGGCGGCCCTTCGGGCCGGTGAGCTGCACACGATCACCCTCGCGGAAGGGGCCGCTGGGGCGCGGAGCGGTAGGGGTCGTCATCGAGTGGCCTCCGTGATCGCGGCGCGGGAGCCGAAGAGCTCCACGAGGTCGGCCGCGCCCCGGCCGTCGAGGGTCGCCCAGAGCTCGTGAGCGCCCAGGCCGTCGAGCGGGACGATGTGCGGGACGCCGATCGTCAGGGCTCCGGAAGCGAGACCAGCGCGAAGACCGGTCGGCGAGTCCTCGATGACCACGACGTCGGCAATGTCCACATCGAGGAGTGCCGCGGCCTGAAGGTACGGCTCGGGGTGCGGCTTGGGGTTGTCGACGTCGTCTCCGGCGACGACGATGTCGAACGCCTCGAACTCGATCAGCCCGACCACGTCGAGCGCCATCCGGCGCAGCGACATCGTCACCAGTCCGGTCGGGATCCCGGCGGCGCGGAGGTCGCGGAGAAGCTCCTGGGCGCCCGGTCGGAAGGGGACGCCCTGGGTCCGCAGCGACTCCTGCACGGCGGTCGTGAGGTGCGAGACGATCGTCTCGGGAGCCATGTCGACCCCCGCGCCCTGGAGGATGATCGCGCTGTCGATCAGGCCGCTGCCCACGAGCTGCAGGGCGTCCTCATGGGACCAGGTGCCGCCGAACGACTCCACCAGAGCGGTCTCGGCCGCCATCCAGTACGGCTCGGTGTCGACGAGTGTTCCATCCATGTCCCAGAGGACCGCGCGGGGCTTGTTGCTCACTGAACCCATGCTAGCCGGGCCCGCCCACATCCCCTCGACGCGGGCTAGCCTGGGGGGACCAGAACCACGACCTCGAAGGGAGCACGGCATGGACGTTCTCGGTTCGCGCATCATCATCGCCGCCTTCGACGGATGGAACGATGCCGGTGAGGCCGCCACCGGAGCCGTCGGCGCTTTGCAGGCGGCCGGCGGCTACGACCTCGTGCACTCGGTCGATCCGGAACTCTACTTCGACTACCAGTACACCCGTCCTGCGACGCGCCTCGACGCCGAGGGCCGTCGCCAGATGACCTGGCCGGAGGCGGGGCTGTGGCGCCCGCGAGACCCGGGCCCCGGCCCCGAGTTCTGGCTCCTCACCGGCGCCGAGCCCGCTCGCACCTGGCAGGCGTTCGCGTCCGAATTCATCGATGTCGCGCTGCGCGACGACATCACGGGGTTCGTGACCCTCGGCGCGATGCTCTCCGATGTCCCGCACACCCGCCCGATCTCGATCTTCGCGTCGAGCCAGAACGAGCAGGTCCGTGAGGCGCATGCGCTGGAGCGGTCGGTGTACGAGGGCCCGGTCGGCATCCTCACGGTGCTCGAGCACTTCGCCGAGAACGCGGGCATCCCCTCCGTGAGCCTCTGGGCGAGCGTCCCGCACTACGTCGCCTCTGCCGCCCCCTCGCCGAAGGTCACCCTGGCCCTCCTCGACCGCCTCGAGGAGCTGACAGGGGTGGACGTGGACCGCCGGCACCTCCGCACGGAAGCCGCGGCCTGGGAGGCGTCGATCGATGCCGCCGCGTCCGAGGACGAGGATATGGCGGAGTACATCCGACAGCTGGAGCGCACGCGGGACACGTGGGACTCCCCCGACGCGTCCGGGGACGCGATCGCCCAGGCGTTCGAGCGCTACCTGCGTCGCCGCGACGACGGCCGCGGCGACCGCAAGCGCTGATCAGGCGGACGCCGGGATGACGCCCATCGCGAGCAGCACGAGCAGCACGCCGCCGAGCAGGATCCGGTAGATCACGAACGGCAGGAAGCTGCGCTTCGAGATCCAGTTCATGAAGAACGCGATCACGCCCAGCGCGACGACGAAGGCGACACCCGTCGCGGCCACGGTGTCGCCGAGCGAGAAGAAGGACGGCTCGCCCCAGCTCTTGAACAGCTGGTAGAAGCCGCTGCCGAACACGGCCGGGATCGCCAGCAGGAAGGCGTAGCGGGCGGCGGCGGCGCGCTCATAGCCGAGGAAGAGACCCATGGTGATCGTGCCACCGGATCGCGACACACCGGGGATGAGGGCGAGCGCCTGCGCGAGACCGAAGGCGATGCCGTGCGGGTAGGTCAGGTCGTCGAGCTTGCGGCGCTTGGCACCGACGTGATCGGCGATTCCCAGGAGGATGCCGAACACGATGAGCATGATCGCCACGATCCAGAGCGAGCGGAAGACGGTCTCGATCTGGTCCTGGAACAGGAGCCCGAGCAGCACGATGGGGATGCTGCCGATGATGATGAGCCAGCCCATGCGTGCGTCCGGATCATTCCGCGGCACCTTGCCGGAGAGGGACCGGAACCACTGGGAGATGATGCGGACGATGTCCCGCCAGAAGAACACGACGACCGCGGCCTCGGTGCCGATCTGCGTGATGGCGGTGAACGCCGCACCCGGGTCCTCCCCGGAGGGCAGGAACGTCCCGACGACACGCAGATGGGCGCTGGATGAGATCGGCAGGAACTCGGTGAGGCCCTGGACGATTCCCAGGATCAGTGCTTCGAGCAGGTGCATGGAGAGGCCTTCGTCTTTCGGGACGGCACGGAGCGCGTGGAGACCGCTCAGTACGTGCGCAGCAGATCGGCCAGCACCTGCTGACCGAAGACAAGTGAGTCTACGGGCACACGCTCGTCGACTCCGTGGAACATCCCGGTGAAGTCGAGATCGGCGGGCAGACGCAGCGGGGCGAAGCCGTAACCGGTGATGCCGAGAGTAGCCAGCGCCTTGTTGTCCGTTCCGGCCCCCAGGAGGTACGGGATGACCGGTACGCCGGGGTCGTGCCGCCCCAGCGCCGCTACCATCGCGTCGACGAGCTCCCCTGCGAACGGCGTCTCCATGCCGATATCGCGCACCACGGTCTCGATCCGGATGTCGTCGCCCACGATGCGCTGGAGCTCGGAGAGGACGTCATCCTCGGTCCCGGGGATCACCCGGACGTCGATCAGCGCCTCGGCGCGCTCCGGGATGACGTTGTGCTTGTAGCCGGCGGTGAGAGCCGTCGGGTTGGTCGTCGTGCGGAACGTCGATCGCAGGAAGGCCTCGGCCGGACCGGCCGCGGCGGCGAGGGCGTCGGGGTCGTCTGCGCTCCGGCCGCTCAACGCGCTCAAACCCTCGAGCAGCGCCTCCGTGGTCGGCGTGAGCCGGACCGGCCACCGGGTGCGGCCGATGGCGGCGACGGCCTCGGCGAGCTTCGTGACGGCGTTGTCCTCGTGCAGACGGCTGCCGTGTCCCGCCCGACCGGTGGCGACGAGGCGGATCCAGATCAGGGCCTTCTCCCCCACCTGCAGCAGGTACGCCCGACGATCGTCGACCGATATCGAGTAGCCGCCGACCTCGCTGATCGCAGCCGTCGCGCCGGCGAACCACTCCGGCCGGTCCTTCACGACGAGCGCGGAGCCCTCGACCCCGCCGTTCTCCTCGTCGGCGAAGAACGCCAGGACGAGGTCGCGCTCCGGCTGCTCCCCCGCGCGCAGGATGTCGGCCACGGCGGTGAGGATCATCGCGTCCATGTTCTTCATGTCCACCGCGCCACGGCCCCACAGCATGCCGTCCTGCACGGTGCCGGCGAACGGGTCCACCGTCCAGTCCTCGGCGACCGCGGGGACGACGTCCAGATGACCGTGCACGACGAGGGCAGGCTTGGTGCGATCACGGCCGGGGACCCGGGCCATGACGTTCGTCCGCCGCGGGATGGGCTCGTAGTACTCGACCTCGAGCCCCAGCTCCTGCAGGTACGCGCCGACGTACTCGGCGGCCTCCCGCTCCCCCTTCGCGTTGCCGCCGCCGTAGTTGGAGGTGTCGAAGCGGATGAGGTCGCTCGCGACGCGGGCGACCTCCGGCAGGGAGGAATCGGTCATGGACTCAGGCTATCGAAACCGCGTGCCACGCCCGGGCGTCACGCCCGGTTCGAGACGCCTCCGAGAACGTGCTAATCTCATTCTTCGGTCGGCAACGATCAAATCCAACACCTGCGCGGGTGGCGGAATGGTAGACGCGCTAGCTTGAGGTGCTAGTGCCCGATAGGGCGTGGGGGTTCAAGTCCCCCTCCGCGCACAGAGAGCGAAGGCCCCGGATCCACGGATCCGGGGCCTTCGTCGTTCCCGCTGCGGCCACGGTGCTCCGGTGCGGTCCCGCGCGAGGCGGGACCGCACCGCCTTCACACCGCGCCGACGCCGAAGAGCAGACCCAGCGCGTAGGTCACCGCCGCCGCACCGAAGCCGATGGCGAGCTGCCGCAGGGCGCGACGCAGGGGCGGGCCTCCGGAGAGCACGCCGACCATCGCACCGGTGCTGAGCAGCGCGATGCCGACGAGCACGAGCGCGAGCACGATCGCCGCGGTGCCCTCCATGCCGAAGATCCAGGGCAGGACGGGGATGATCGCGCCGGAGGCGAAGAGGAGGAAGCTGGAGATGGCCGCCGTCCAGTCGCTGCCGACGACCTCGTGCGCGTCCCCGCCCTGGACGGCCACCGGCCCCGTGGCGGCCCGGCGGACGCCCTCCTGGGCGGCCTGGACGATACGGCGGGCCCTGGCCAGGGATTCGCCCTGGTCCATCCCTCGGGCGCGGTACACGAGCGCGAGCTCGTTCTCGTCGATGTCGAGGTCGGCCGCGGCCGCCGCGGCGTCCTCGTTCGCCTCGGTGGCGGTGAGGAGCTCCCGCTGCGATCGCACGGACACGAACTCCCCCGCCCCCATCGACAGTGCGCCCGCGAGGAGACCCGCGATGCCGCTGAACAGCACGAAGCCCGAGCTCACGCCGGTGGCGCCGATCCCGAGGACCAGGGCCAGGTTGCTGACGAGGCCGTCGTTCGCACCGAAGACGGCCGCGCGGAAGGAGCCCGAGAGGCGACGACGGCCCCGCGCGGCGAGACCGCGGACGACCTCGTGGTGAACTTTCTCGTCAGCGCGCATGGCCGGGGTGGCCCAGCGCTCGGCGTCATACGGGGAGCGGGCCTCGGCGCTCTGGGCGAGGGCGAGGACGAAGATCGAGCCGAAGCGTCCGGCCATCCACCCCAGGAGGCGGGAGCGGACCCCCGCCCGCGGCAGGCGCGTCGGTTCGCCCCCCAGCAGATCGAGCCAGTGCTTCTCGTGCCGGCGCTCCGCCTCGGCGAGTCCGAGCAGGATCGCCCGCTCCTCCCCCGATCGGCGGGCGGCCAGTCGCTGATAGACGGCGCCCTCCGCCCGTTCCTCGACGAGATAGCGAGCCCAGCGCCGACGGTCGGCGGCCGTGGAATCGGCTGCGGCAGGGGCGGTCATGGAACCTCCAGGTGTCACGGTGCCCGGCGTCCGGGCAACCGTTCCACGCTATCCGCGGGGTGTCGCGCAGGCCGCGTCCTGGCATGGATTGCCAGCATTTCGGGGATCCGAAGCGGCGCCGAGATCGCCCTCAGGAGCGGACGCGTTTGCGCAGCACCTCGATGCGCGACTGGAGCTGCGTCACGGTCGCCTGCGCCACCGCCGGGCCGCCGCAGATGCGACGAAGTTCGGCGTGGACGGCACCGTGCGGCTGGCCGGACTGCCGTGCGTAGAGGCCCACCAGGCTGTTCAGGAGCTGGCGCTGCTCGCGCAGGGTGCGGTGCAGCGGTGCGGGCAGCGTCGTGGTCTGCGTCGGCTCGGCCTGGGCCTCCCGGACCTCGCGATGCCGGGACTGGCGAGCCTGCCGCTGCATGAGGAGCTCGTGCACGTGCTCGGGTTCGAGCAGGCCGGGGAAGCCGATGAACTCCTCCTCCTCGGGCGTGTTCGGCTCGGCGAGCTGACCGAACTCCTTGCCGTCGAACACCATCCGGTCGAAGTGGGCGACGGAGGAGATCGCCTGGTAGCTGAACTCCTGGGTCAGTGCGTCGGAGGCCTCGTCCTCGCGGTTCGCGCTCTCCAGCAGGGAGTCGTCGAGTCCGTCATCGTCCTTGGACTGCCGGTCGAGCGCGTGGTCGCGCTGCTTCTCCATCTCGTTCGCGAGCTTCATCAGCACGGGGACGTGCGGGAGGAAGACGCTCGCCGCCTCTCCGCGACGACGGGCGCGCACGAAGCGGCCGATGGCCTGGGCGAAGAACAGCGGGGTCGACGACGAGGTCGCGTAGACGCCGACCGCGAGCCGCGGCACGTCGACGCCCTCCGAGACCATGCGCACCGCGACCATCCACCGGGCGGTGCCCTCCGAGAACTTCTCGATCCGCTCGGACGCGGTGGCGTCATCGGAGAGCACGATCGTCGGCTGCTCGCGCGTGATGCTGTGCAGGATCTTGGCGTAGGCCCTGGCGACGGTCTGATCCGTGGCCAGCACGAGCCCGCCGGCATCGGGGATGTGGTGCCGGATCTCGGTGAGGCGGCGGTCGGCGGCGGAGAGGACGGCCGGCATCCAGTCACCCTCGGGGTCGAGGGCCGTGCGCCAAGCCTGCGAGGTCACGTCCTTCGTGTTGTCCTGCCCGAGATGGGTCTCGAGCTCGTCGCCGGCGCTCGTCCGCCAGCGCATCTTCCCCGCGTACATGTGGAAGAGCACGGGACGGACGACGCCGTCCGCGAGAGCGCGGCCGTACCCGTAGGCGTAGTCGGTGCTGGAGACCCGGGCTCCGGTCTCGTCCGGGAGGTACTCCACGAACGGGATCGGCGCCGTGTCGCTCCGGAACGGCGTGCCCGAGAGGAGCAGTCGGCGCTTCGCCGGTCCGTAGGCATCGCGGATCGCGTCGCCCCAGCTCAGGGCATCACCGCCGTGGTGCACCTCATCGAGGATCACCAGGGTCTTCGCGTCCTCGGTGAGGTGGCGATGCACCGACGACTTCGCGGCGACCTGCGCATACGTCACCACGACCCCGTGATAGTGCCGCGCCGGAGCCCAATCGCTGTTGCGGAAGCGCGGGTCGAGACGGATGTGGACGCGGGCGGCGGCGTCGGCCCACTGGGTCTTCAGGTGCTCCGTGGGGGCCACGACGATGACCCTGTTCACCTCGCCCATGCGCATCAGCTCGACCGCGAGGGTGAGGGCGAACGTGGTCTTGCCGGCGCCCGGTGTGGCGGCCACGAGGAAGTCACGCTGGTCGGCCTGGAAGTATGCCTCCAGAGCCTCCTGCTGCCATGCCCGCAGCTTGTTCGCCGTTCCCCACGGGGCGCGCTGAGGGAAGGACGGAGAGAGCATCGACTCCACGATAATCGCTCCCACCGACACCGGGGCATCCACCGCGACGCCGCGCGCGTCCCCCCTCGAAAGCACCGGCACGGGTAGGCTCGGTCACTGCGCGGCGGTCACCATCGTGCGCGCACGCCTTCGCGAAGGAGAGCCGGATGAGCGATCAGGAATCGACCAGGACCCCGTACGTCGCGAACGAGACCCCGCACCCCTGGCGGCGGTTCGTCGCGATCGGCGACTCGTTCACCGAGGGCATCGGCGACCCGGACCCGGCGGCCCCCGGGGGCCACCGCGGCTGGGCCGATCGCGTCGCCGAGGTGCTCGCCCAGCAGGTCGACGACTTCGCCTATGCCAACCTCGCCGTCCGAGGAAAGCTCATCGCGCAGATCGTCGCCGACCAGGTGGAGCCCGCCGTCGCGCTGCGCCCCGACCTCATCTCGATCTGCGCCGGCGGGAACGACGTCATCCGCCCCGGCACCGACCCGGACGCCATCGCCGCCCAGCTCGAGGACGCGGTGGCGCGCCTGTCGTCCACCGGCGCGGCCGTCGTCGTGTTCACCGGCATCGACACGGGGTTCACGCCCGTGTTCCGTCCCTTCCGCGGCAAGGTCGCGATCTACAACGAGAACGTCCGCGCGATCGCCGAGCGCCACGACTGCATCGTCGCGGACCAGTGGGCACTGAAGGTCGTGCAGGATGCGCGATTCTTCGACGACGATCGTCTGCACTACAACGCGCTCGGCCACCACGAGGTCGCGCGGATGGTGCTCCGCGCCCTCAACGTGCCGAACGACCTCGAGGCCATGCAGCCCGAGCCCCTGCCGCTGCGGACTTGGCGTGCCGCTCGCAGCGAAGACCTCGGCTGGGCCCGCGAGCACCTCGTGCCCTGGGTGCTCCGCCGGCTGCGCCACCAGTCCTCCGGCGACCACATCGCTGCCAAGCGCCCTGAGCCCTCCCCGGTCATCCTGCCCGGCAAGGAGTGACGCGCACTCTCACTCCGCAGGAGCGAGTGCCCACAGCGCCACGGCGGCGGCCGAGGCGACGTTGAGCGAATCCACGCCGCCGGCCATCGGAATGGTGACCACGGTGTCCGCGCTGTCGAGGGCGGTCCGCGTGAGACCGTCGCCTTCGGCTCCGAAGAGCAGCGCCACCTTCGCGGGCCGCTGTGCCGCAAACAGCCGGAGATCCACGGCTGTATCGCTGAGCGCGAGGGCAGCGATGTCGAAGCCCTGCTCACGGAGATCCGAGACCGCCGACGACCACTCGTCGATCCGGGTCCACGGCACCTGGAACACGGTCCCCATGCTCACCCGCACGCTGCGCCGATAGAGCGGATCGGCACAGCGCGCCGACACGAGCACCGCATCCGCCCCCAGGCCGGCGGCGGCGCGGAAGGCGGCGCCGACGTTGGTGTGATCGCCGAGGTCCTCCAGCACCAGCACCAGCCGTGCGTCGCGCACCACATCGGCGACCGGAGCCAGAGCCGGACGGCGCATGGCGGCGAGGGCCCCGCGGTGGACCTGATAGCCGGTGACCTGTTCCGCGACCTCGTCCGGGACCACGAGCACCGGAACGGCACGCTCCCCCAGGATGCGCCGCACCTCGTCGACGCGCCGGGCCGAGACCAGCACCGATCGGGGTTCGTGCCCGGCGGCCAGCGCGCGCTCGATCACCTTGGCGGTCTCGGCGATGTAGAGTCCCTCCGCGGGCTCGCGGACGGCGCGGAGGGCGGTGTCGGTGAGACCGCGGTAGTCGTCCAGCCGCGGGTCGTCGATGTCGGTCACATGCAGGAGGTCCACCGCTCCACTCTGCCAGCCCGGCTCTCGCCCACCCCACGCCCCGTAGACTCGATCGAGGAGGTCCTGTGAGCGTGACGAACACCGCTGAGCCGTCGGCAGAGCTCTCCCACGCCGCCACCCTGCTGCGCGGCAAGCGGATCGCCCTCCTCACCGGGGCCGGCATCTCGACCGACTCGGGCATCCCCGCCTACCGGGGCGAGGGGGCGCGCACGCGCAGCAACCCCATGACGATCCAGACCTACCTCGGAGACGAGGCCGCGCGGCGCCGCTACTGGGTCGGCGGGCATCTCGGCTGGCGGGCGTTCGCGCAGGCCGCGCCCAATCCCGGACACCACGCCCTGGCGGAGATGGAGTCCAGAGGCGTGGTCTCGGGCGTCATCACGCAGAACGTCGACGGGCTGCACCTCCGCGCGGGCAGCTCGCACGTCATCGAGGTGCACGGGACCATGCGCCGCGTGCTCTGCCTGCACTGCGGCCAGGTGTTCGACCGTCGCGACATCGCCGTGCAGATCGAGGAGCGCAATCCCTGGATCACCGTCCCGGAGAACGTGGCGCTGGCGCCGGACGGCGACGTCCTCCCGGAGAGCACCGAGGGCTTCCTCGTCCCGACCTGCACCGTCTGCGAGGGCATGCTCAAGCCGGACGTGGTGTTCTTCGGAGAGTATGTGCCGCAGGACCGCTTCCGTGCCGCGGAGTCGTTGCTGCGCTCCAGCGAGGCGCTCATCGTGGCCGGCTCCTCTCTCGTCGTGAACTCCGGCGTGCGCCTCGTGAACCGTGCGCGTCGGCGCGGCATCCCTCTGATCATCGTCAATCGCGAGCCGACCCGCGCGGACGCCTGGGCCGATGTCACCATCGCCGCCGGCACCAGCGACGTGCTCCCCGCCCTCCAGGAGATGCTCTCGTGACCTATCTCACCCTCATCCGCCACGGTCAGACCGACTGGAACCTCGCCCGTCGCATCCAAGGGTCGACCGACATCCCCTTGAACGAGACGGGCCGCGAGGACGCCCGATGGGCGGCAGAGAAGCTCGCCGGCACGACGCACCATGCCGTCTACACGAGCCCGCTCGTGCGGGCGAGCGAGACCGCCGGCATCATCGCCGAGCGCCTGGGTCTGGAGATCGCCGGCGTGGTCCCCGACATCCGGGAGCGGGAGTTCGGCGACGGGGAGGGCATGCTCGTCCCCGACTACATCTCCACCTACGGCGACTGGCACGCGGAGGTCCCGGGCGCGGAGTCGCTGCACGAGGTCGGCGTGCGCGCCATCGCCGCGCTGCACCGGATCGCGCGGGACGCCCGGCGGAGGTCGGCGCCGCAGGCGGAGTCGGTGCTCGTCGTGACCCATGGCGGCGTCATCCGCGCCGTCATCGACCACGTCTCCGGCGGCACGCTCCCCCGGGACGGCGAAGTGCTGCGCAACGGCTCCGCGCACCGGTTCGTCGCCGCGCCCGGCTACCTCCGGCTGCTGGAGGAGACGCCCGTCCTCTGACCGGACCTCAGCGGGCGCGGGAGACCACGGCGCGCGCGTGCCGCAGAACGGGCTCGTCCACCATCCGTCCCTGGAAGCGGAACACACCGCGCTCCTGCGCCGCAGCGGCGAGCACCTCGCGCGCCCATGCCACGGTCTCGGCGTCCGGGGCATATGCCGCCCGGATGACCGCGACCTGACTCGGATGGATGCATGCCGTCGCGCGGAACCCCGACGCCGCCGCATCCTCCGCCTCCCGCTCCAGCCCCGCGGTATCGCCGATGTCGACGTGCACGGCGTCGATCGCCGCCTTCCCGTGCGCACCGGCTTCCAGCAGCACCCGAGAACGGGCGTAGCGCGCGATGTCCCGGTAGCCGCCCTTCGCGTTCCGCGACGAGGTGCCGCCGAGGGAGGCCACCAGATCCTCCGCTCCCCACATCAGTCCGGCGACCGCCGGATGCGCGGCGATGTCGGGCGCCGCATGGATCCCGCGCGCCGTCTCGCACAGCGCGAGCAGGGTAAAGCCTGTGTCGAAGGCGTCCAGGCTCACCGCGCTCTCCGTCTTCGCGACCATCACGGTCCGGAAGGGTGACCGCGCCAGGGCCTCGAGATCGTCCGCGAAGGCAGCGGAGTCCGGGGCGTTCACCCGTACGATGACGCGCGCGGGGTCGAGGTCCGCGGCGACGATGTTCTCGCGGGCCTCGTTCTTCGCCTCCGGCAGCACGGCGTCCTCCAGATCGAGGATCACGGCATCCGCCCGTTCCTGGGCCTTCGAGAAGCGCTCCGGGCGGTCCGCCGGGCAGAACAGCAGGGCAGGGCCGAGGTCGAAGGTCATGCGGCGTCCTCCTCCGGCCGGCAGCGCACCAGCACCGTGCGGACGGCGGTCGCGACCACGGTGCCGTCCTGATTGCGTCCGGTGTGCGCGATCTGCACGATGCCCTGGCCGGGGCGGGACGACGAGAGCCGCTTGTCGACGACGACGCTCTCGGTCGTGAGCGTGTCCCCGGCGAACAACGGATGCGGGAAGGCGATGTCGCCGAGGCCGAGCTGCGCCACCAGCGTTCCCTGCGTGAGCTGGGCGACGGAGGAGCCCACCATCGTCGACAGCGTCCACAGGGAGTTCATGAGGCGCGCGTGGAAGGGCTCCTGGGCATCCGCGAACGCGGCGTCCAGATGCAGCGCCTGGGTGTTCATCGTCAGCGTCGTGAAGAGGACGTTATCCGCCTCCGTAGCCGTGCGACCGGGGCGGTGCACGTACCGGACGTCGGTCTCGAACTCCTCGTAGTACAGTCCGCGCTGCACGATCTCGCGCATGGTCATGCCTCCACGCTACCGGGCGAGCCCGAGCGCCCTGGCGATCACGAGGAGCTGGACCTCCGTAGTCCCCTCGCCGATCTCGAGGATCTTGGAGTCACGGTAGTGGCGCGCCACCGGGAACTCGTTCATGAACCCGTTGCCGCCGAAGATCTGCGTCGCGTCCCGGGCGTTGTCCATCGCTGCCTCGCCCGCGACGAGCTTGGCGATCGCCGCCTGCTCGGCGAACGCCTCTCCGGCGTCACGGAGACGCGCGGCATGGTGCCACGCGAGCCGCGCGGTATGCACGCGCGCCCTCATCCGCGCCAGCGTGAACTGGGCGTTCTGCCGCGTGCTGAGGGCGCTGCCGAAGATGGTGCGGCTCTTGGCGTACTCGACCGCCGCCTCCAGGCACCCCTCCGCCGCGCCGGTCGACAGAGCGGCGATCGCGATGCGGCCCTCATCCAGGATGCTGAGGAAGTTGCGGAACCCGCTCCCCCGCTCGCCGAGGAGATTGCTCGCCGGCACCCGCGCTCCGTCGAACGTCAGCGGATGGGTGTCCGACGCGTTCCACCCCACCTTGTCGTAGGGCGGTTCGACCGTGAATCCCGGGGTTCCGTTCGGGACGATGATGGTCGAGATCTCCTTGCGCCCCTCGCTCTGGCCGGTGACCGCGGTGACCGTCACGAACCGGGTGATCGGAGTGCCCGAGTTGGTGATGAACTGCTTGGAGCCGTTGATCACCCACTCGTCGCCGTCGAGCCGCGCGGTCGTCCGCGTCGCCCCCGCATCGCTTCCCGCCTCGGGTTCCGTGAGCCCGAACCCTGCCAGGGCGCGACCGGCGAGGAGATCCGGCAGCAGCTCGCGCTTCTGCTCCTCGGTGCCGAAGCGGAAGACGGGCATGGCTCCGAGGCTCACCCCCGCCTCCAGGGTGATCGCGATCGACTGGTCGACGCGCCCCAGGGCTTCGATGGCGAGGCCGAGCGCCATGTAGTCGCCGCCCTGCCCGCCGTACTCCTCGGGGAAGGGCAGTCCGAAGAGGCCGAGCTCTCCCATCTGCCGCACGACGTCCATGGAGAGCGTGTGTGTGCGATCGGCCTCGTACGACTGCGGCGCGACGACCGTGTCGGCGAACTCGCGTACCATCGCGGCGAGCTCGCGCTCCTCCTCGGTGAGATCGTGCATCATCGGTCCTCCTCCGCCATCGTCACGCGGGCGACCGGTTGGTCGCGCCGCACCTGGTCGCCGACCGCGACCAGCAGCCGCACCACGCCGTCGTGCGGCGCGAGCACGGGGTGCTCCATCTTCATCGCCTCGATCGCGACGAGGGGCGCTCCCGCCCGGACCGCCGCCCCGTCCTCGACGTGAACGGCCACGACGCCGCCGGGCATGGGCGCGCGAGCCTCGGGTTCCGTGGCCCTGGCCTCGCGTTCCGCAGCGGCGAGGCGCCTGCGCATCCGGCCGCGGCGGTCCAGGGGGCGCAGCCGCAGCGTCCGTCCTCCCTCGCTGACCCATACCGCGCCCTCCGCGTCGCGGGCCGCGTGCACCCGCTCGGAGCGCATCAGGGGCGGCGTCGCGCGCACGATCTCGTCGTCGTCGGTGAGCAGGGCGGCGGGTTCGGGGGCGTGCGGCGCGGCCCCGAGACGCCATCCCGGGAGGCTCCACCACAGCGGGCCGGCTCCCGCGCGCGCGGTGAACGCCTCGGGGCGGTTCTGCACCACGCGGGCGGCCGCCGCGACCTGCGCTGCCGACGGGGGCGTCGGTGTGAGCGGGAGCAGGGTCTCGATGAGGCCGGTGTCGAGGTCTCCCTCGCGCACCCGGCGATCCTGGAGGAGCCCGCGCAGGAACGCGATGTTGGTCTCCACGCCGAGCACCACGGTGCGGGCGAGAGCGTCGTCCAGGCGCTGCAAGGCCGTCTCCCTGTCTTCCGCCCACGCGATGACCTTCGCGATCATGGGGTCGTAGAACCCGCTCACCACGCTCCCGGACTCGACGGCCGCATCCACCCGGACGCCCGGAGGCGCCTCGAAGAGCAGCACGGTCCCCGTCGAGGGGAGGAACCCGCGTTCCGGCGACTCGGCGTACACCCGCGCCTCCACGGCATGGCCGGTCGTCCGGGGCTCGACGTCGAGCGGCTGTCCATCGGCCATGCGGAGCTGCAGCGCGACGAGGTCGAGTCCGGTGACCTCCTCGGTCACCGGATGCTCCACCTGCAGCCGGGTGTTCATCTCGATGAAGAAGGCATCCTCAGGGGCGTCCGCGTCGACGAGGAACTCCACGGTGCCGGCTCCGACGTAGGCGACGCTCTCCGCGGCGCGCACGGCCGCCGCGAGCAGCCGGTCGCGGGTCGCGGGCGGGATCCCGGCGGACGGCGCCTCCTCGATCACCTTCTGGTGACGACGCTGGAGCGTGCACTCGCGCTCCCCGAGCGCCACGACGGTGCCGTGCGCATCGCCGAACACCTGCACCTCGATGTGACGCGGTCGGCGGATGAGACGCTCCAGGATGAGCGCATCGTCGCCGAAGGCGGATGCCGCCACGCGTCGAGCCGATCCGAGGGCGCCGGGAAGACCGGCGCTGTCGGCGACGACCTCCATGCCCTTCCCGCCCCCGCCAGCGCTCGGCTTCACGAGGAGGGGGAATCCGACCGCCTCCGCCTCCTCACGGATCTCCGCGTCGGACAGCCCGCGCGCGTCGAAGCCCGGCACCACGGGCACGCCGCTGCGGCTCACGTGCTCACGGGCTCGCGCCTTGTCCCCCATGATCTGCAGGGCCTCCACGGTGGGGCCGATGAAGACGATGCCGCTCTCCGCACACGCCTGTGCGAGCCCGACGCTCTCGGAGAGGAATCCGTACCCGGGGTGGACGGCCTCCGCCCCCGAGGCGCGAGCCGCCGTGATGACGGCGTCGATGTCGAGGTAGGACTCCCCCGCCGGTGCCGGACCGATCCGCACGGCGGCATCCGCCTCGCGGACGTGCGGCGCGTCCGCGTCCGCGTCACTGTAGACCGCGATGCTGCGGATGCCGAGGTCGCGAAGGGTTCGGATGATCCGGCGGGCGATCTCCCCGCGGTTCGCGACGAGGACCGAGGAGAACGAGAAGGAAGGCGAGTACGACATGGGGCTCACATCCGGAAGACGCCGAAGCGCGGCTCGGGCAGGGGGCTGCGGGCGACGACGTCCAGAGCGAGGCCCAGGAGGTCGCGGGTCTGCTCCGGGTCGACGATGCCGTCGTCCCACAGCCGCGCGGTCGCGTAGTACGGCTCGCCCTGCTCCTCGTACTGCGCCCGGATCGGCTCCACGAACGCCATCCGCTCCTCCGCGGTCCAGGACTCGCCGCGCGCCGACAGCTGGTCGTCCTTCACGGTGGCGAGCACCGAGGCGGCCTGTGCTCCGCCCATGACCGAGATCCGACTCGCGGGCCAGGTCCAGAGGAAGCGCGGAGAGTAGGCACGTCCGCACATCGAGTAGTTGCCTGCTCCGAAGGAGCCGCCGATGATGACGGTCAGCTTCGGGACGCGGGTGGTCGCGACGGCCGTGACCATCTTCGCCCCGTCCTTCGCGATACCGCCGGCTTCCGCGTCGGACCCGACCATGAACCCGGTGATGTTCTGCAGGAAGAGCAGGGGGATGCCCCGCTGGTCGCAGAGCTCGATGAAGTGCGCGCCCTTGAGCGCCGACTCACTGAACAGCACGCCGTTGTTCGCGACGATGCCCACGGGGTGGCCGTGCAGCCGCGCGAAACCCGTCACCAGTGTGGTGCCGTACTCGGCCTTGAACTCATGGAAGGTGTCGCTGTCGACAAGGCGTGCGATGACCTCGCGCACGTCGTACGCGGCGTTGACGTCCACGGGGACCACGTCGTACAGGGAGCCGAGCTCCGCCGGAGCGCGAGTCTCCCCGACGTCCCAGGCCGGGGCGAGCGGCGGCGGCAGCGTGGCGACGATGTCGCGGAGGATCTCCAGGGCGTGCTCGTCGTCGTCGGCCAGGTGATCCACGACGCCGCTGCGACGGGCGTGCAGCTCCCCTCCCCCGAGCTCCTCCGCCGTGACCACCTCGCCGATCGCCGCCTTCACCAGCGGCGGCCCGCCCAGGAAGATCGTGCCCTGTCCACGGACGATGACGGTCTCGTCGCTCATCGCCGGAACGTAGGCGCCTCCGGCCGTGCACGAGCCGAGGACCGCCGCGAGCTGCGGGATGCTCTGCGCGGACAGCCGCGCCTGGTTGAAGAAGATGCGTCCGAAGTGCTCCCGATCCGGGAACACCTCATCCTGGCGGGGAAGGAAGGCGCCACCCGAGTCGACGAGGTAGAGGCAGGGCAGGCGGTTCTCGAGGGCGATCTCCTGCGCCCGCAGATGCTTCTTCACGGTGAGCGGATAGTAGGTCCCGCCCTTCACGGTGGCGTCGTTGCAGACCACCATCACGTGCCGGCCGTGGACCAGGCCGATGCCGGCGATGACACCGGCCCCGGGTGCCTCGCCGTCGTACAGGCCGTCGGCCGCGAGCGGCGCGACCTCGAGGAACGGACTGTCCTCGTCGAGGAGGCGCGCCACCCGGTCGCGCGGCAGCAGCTTGCCGCGGGCGACGTGGCGCTCACGGGAGGCGGACGGCCCGCCCTGCGCTGCCGCGGCGAGACGGTCGCGGAGTTGCTGGGCGAGCGCTTCCTGGGTTGCCGGCATCGTGACGTCCTCCTCGACCCACGTCGCGCCGGGAGGGAACCTGGCGCGCTGCATGCATTCTCGGTTAGTGTTCACTAACCCGTTGATTCAGGTTAGCGAGGATTAACTGAGATGACAAGCCCCGCCACCGCCCGCGACCGCGCCAAGGCGGAACGCTCCGACGCGCTTCTGCATGCCGCGGCACGACTCTTCGCCGCGCGCGGGTACAGCGGCGTGAGCCTGGAGGACATCGGTGCCGCCGTCGGCGTGTCCGGGCCCGCGGTGTACCGCCACTTCGCCGGGAAGCAGGCCCTTCTCGGTGCGGTCCTCGTCAAGGTCAGTCAGGACCTCGTCGCGGGCGGACGACGCGTATCCGCGGAGACGACGGCAGCCGACGAGCGGATGCGCGGGCTCATCCGCTTCCACGTCGAATTCGCGCTCGGCAACGCCGAGGTGATCCAGGTGCAGGACCGGGACCTCGCCTTCCTCGACGCCGACGACCGCGCCGAGGTCCGTCGCCTGCAGCGCGCCTACATCGAGCTCTGGATGGATGCGCTCGCCGCCCTCGATCGTCCGGAACCCCTGGACCGCGACGAGCTGCGGCTGCGCGTGCAGGCGTGCTTCGGTCTCATCAACTCGACCCCGCACAGCACACGAGCCGCGACGAGACGACACACGGCCACCGCGACCGTGCTGGTCGCGATGGCCGAGGCCGCGCTGCGCGCCGCTAGCTGAGCAGCATCGCCCGCCCCGGATCCTCAAGGATGTCGGCCACGTCCTTGAGGAACGTCGCACCCTCGGCCCCGTCCACGAGGCGGTGGTCGAAGGACAGGCTCAGCGTCATGAGCTGACGCAGCGCGATCTCGCCGCGGTACTCCCACGGCTGCCGACGCACGGCGCCGACCGCGAGGATGCCGGACTGCCCCGGCGGGAGGATCGGTGTTCCGGCGTCCACCCCGAACACCCCGATGTTCGACAGCGAGAACGTCCCTCCGGCCAGTTCGGCCGGCGAGGTCTTCCCCGCACGCGCGGTCTCTGCGAGCGCACGGATCGCTGCGGACAGCTCCACCAGGTTCATCCGCTCCGCGTCCCGGATCATCGGCACGATGAGACCGCGCTCGGTCGCGGCGGCGATGCCGAGGTCGACGAAGCCGTACTCGACGATCTCCCCGGACTCTTCATCCCACCGCGCGTTCAGGCCCGGAGCACGGCGCAGGGCGAGGCAGACCGCCTTCGCGACGACGGCGAGCGGGCCGATCCGATGCTCCGCGAGCGCTCGGTCGTCGCGGAGGCGTGCCAGCATCTCCATGGTCGCGGTCACATCGACCGTGTGAAAGACGGTCACGTGCGGCGCGGTGAACGCGCTCTGCACCATCGCCGCCGCCGTGTGCTTGCGGACCCCCCGGATCGGGATGCGCGTCTCCCGCGGCCTCCCCTCCGCGGGCGGAAGGGTTCCGGATGCCGCGGTGGTCACGCGCTCGGGCGCCCGGGCGGGCCGCGACGAATCCGCTCCGATGCGCTCCGCGTACGCATCCACGTCTGCCCTCGTGATCACGCGGTCACCGATCTCCGCGGCGACGAGGACGAGGTCGACGCCCCGTCGTTTCGCGTAGGCGCGCACCGGAGGGGTGGACCGTGGTCGCTCCAGAATGGGCTCGACCGCGACCGACGGCGTCGCGTCGTGCGGGGCCGCCTCGAGAACGGCGGTGTCGGCCGCCGAGGCCACCTGGGCGGCACTCCGGCGCCGCGCCCGGCGCGCGGGGCGTCCACTCGATGTCGGGGCGGCTCCGTAGCCCACGAGGTTCGGCTGCGCCTTCTCCGGGGAAGCCTCCTGCTCGCCACCGGACGGCGTCAGGGGCGGATCCTCCCCCTCGATGTCGAAGGCGATCAGCGGTGCTCCCACGGCGACGGTCTCTCCCGCGTCCGCGTGCAGGGTCGACACCGTGCCTTCATAGGGCGACGGCAGCTCGACGACCGCCTTGGCGGTCTCGACCTCGGCGAGGGTCTGGTTCAGCGCAACGCTGTCGCCGGGCGCGACGAGCCAGTGCACGACCTCGGCCTCGGTGAGACCTTCACCGAGGTCCGGAAGGCGGAATTCGGCGATCATGCGTCTGCTCCCGTCAGGCTGTGCGGGCGATCCATCACGCGGTCGACTGCATCGAGGATCCGGTCGAGGTCGGGCAAATGGTACTTCTCGAGCTTCGCCGGCGGGTAGGGCACGTCGTGGCCGGTGACCCGCAGCGGGGCGGACTCCAGGTACTCGAAGCAGCGTTCGGTCACGCTCGCGATGACCTCCGCCGCGAGCCCGGCTTCCCGGGAGGCCTCGTGCGCCACGACCACGCGGCCGGTCTTCCGCACCGAGGCGGCGACCGAGTCGTAGTCCACCGGCGAGAGGGAACGAAGGTCGATGACCTCCAGGGCGACGCCCTCGTCTTCCGCCGCCTCCGCCGCCTGCAGCGCGGTGCTCACCATGGCCCCGTAGGTGAGGACCGTGACGTCCGTCCCGGAGCGCACGACCCGCGCGAGTCCCATCGGCGGCGCGTCCGCGAGCGGAGCTTCGAGATCGACCTCGCCCTTGTGGTGATAGAGCCGCTTGGGCTCGAAGAACACGACGGGGTCGTCCGAGGTGATCGCCTGCCGGAGGCTCCGATAGGCGTCTTCCGGGTTCGAGACGGCGACGACCCGCAGGCCGGCGGTGTGCGCGAAGTACGCCTCCGGAGACTCGGAGTGATGCTCCGCGGCACCGATGCCACCGGCCCATGGGATCCGGATGGTGATCGGCATCTTCACGCGCCCCTGGGTGCGGTAGTGGAGCTTCGCGACCTGGGAGACGATCTGGTCGAAGGCCGGGTAGACGAACCCGTCGAACTGGATCTCGACGACCGGGCGGTAGCCGCGGAAGGCGAGGCCGACGGCCGTGCCGACGATCCCGGACTCCGCGAGGGGGGTGTCGATGACCCTGGCCGCCCCGAACTCGTCGAGGAGGCCGTCCGTGATCCGGAAGACGCCGCCGAGCTTGCCGATGTCCTCTCCCAGGAGCACGACCTTCTCGTCGTCGCGCATCGCCTGGCGGAGACCGGCGCCGAGCGCCTTGCCGAGAGTGAGTTCGGTCATGGTCACGCCTCGCCCTCGAACGACGCGAGATAGGCGGCGTACTCGTCGCGCTGCCGCTCCAGCCCCGTGTGCGGCTCGGCGTAGACGCCGTCGAAGACCGCCAGGGCTGGACGGGTGACCATGCCGAGGCAGGTCGCCCGCATCTCTTTGGCGACGGCGTCCGCTGCCGCCTGCGTCTCGGCGACGTGCTCTGCGGTGAGGTCGCCGGTGGCGCGGAGGTAGGCCTCGAGGCGTGCGATGGGGTCGCGGCGCCGCCAGGACTCCAGCTCGGCCTCGTCCCGGTACCGGGTGGGGTCGTCCGCGGTGGTGTGCGGACCCATCCGGTACGTCACCGCCTCGATGTACGCCGGCCCCTTTCCGGAGCGCGCGTGCTCCAGCGCCCAGCGCATCGCGGCCAGGCAGGCGAGCACGTCGTTGCCGTCCACGCGCAGGCTCGGGATCCCGAATCCGGGGGCACGCCCCGCGATCGGATACTGCGACTGCACCGTGACCGGCTCGGAGATGGCCCAGTGGTTGTTCTGGCAGACGAACACGACCGGCGCCTGGTACGACGCGGCGAAGATCATCGCCTCGTTCACGTCCCCCTGACTGGTCGCCCCGTCCCCGAAGTAGGTCACGGCGACCTCCGGCGCGTTCTCGTGCCGGATGCCGAGGGCGTAGCCGACCGCGTGCAGGGTCTGGGCGCCGATGATGATCTGCAGCGGAGCGACCCGCAGGGCTGCAGGATCGTACGCTGCCCCCTCCTCGCCGCGCCACATGCGCACGTAGTCGCCCGGCTCGGCGCCCCGGGCGTAGATCACGCCGGTCTCGCGGTAGCTCGGGAAGACGTAGTCCTGGGGATCGAGGGCCCGGGCGGTGCCGATCTGCGTGGCCTCCTGGCCCTGGCAGGGTGCCCAGAGCCCGAGCTGCCCCTGGCGCTGCAGCGCGACGCCCTCGGCGTCGATGCGGCGGAGGATGACCATGTCGCGATGGAGGGCGCGCAGCTGCGCGGCGTCGACATCGGCGACGAACGGGTCGAGGCGGGCGTTCGAGACACGCGTCCCGTCCGGAGCGAGGATCCGCTCCGAGAGCTCCAGATCCTGGGCGGTGTCTGCGATGGGGGTGGTCTGCGGCGACATCATCGTCCTCCTCGTCCCTGGCTGCCCTCGTGGGGCGACGCACAATGGAGCCGGCGTCATCACCGGCATGGTCTGAGGGTACGTCCGGTCAGCACCTCGCTCAAGCAACTCAATACTGATTGAGCATGTTGCTCATTTTTCTCCGCTGCCGTGCTGCTAGGGTTTGGCACTATGCCTGGACTGGACCGGATCGACCTCGAGCTTCTCGCCGCCCTCGCCGACGACCCGCGCGTGACGATCGTCGCTCTCGCCGAGCGCATGGGTCTGTCGCGCAACACCATCCAGGCGCGGATGGCCCGGCTGGAGCAGAGCGGCGTCTTCCTCTCCTACGAGCGCGCCTTCTCCCCCGACGTCCTGGGGTTCCCGCTGCAGGCGTTCGTCAGCATCGGCGTCCGGCAGACCGAACTCCCCCGCATCATCAACGAGCTGGCGCGCATTCCGGAGGTCGTCCAGGCGCACGGCCTGAGCGGCTCCATCGATCTGCT
The DNA here is from genome assembly GCF_002478345.1 of Microbacterium sp. UBA7513. Taxonomy (NCBI): domain Bacteria; kingdom Bacillati; phylum Actinomycetota; class Actinomycetes; order Micrococcales; family Microbacteriaceae; genus Microbacterium; species Microbacterium sp. UBA7513. The sequence continues at coordinate 144,004 of NZ_DLNJ01000020.1, read as the reverse complement.
GGCGCGTGTCGCGTGCCGCGACGCCCGTCATCTGTTCGACACGGACGCCCGGATCCTCTCGATCGAAGGTGTGGAGCGGACCGAGACTTCGCTCGCCATGGGTGAGGTGATCCCGTTCCGGGTGGCCGGGCTCATCGGCCTCGCGCGACGGGAATCCTGAGGAACCGACGGATCGCCCCGGCCGCTTCGGCCGGGGTCTCGTAGTGGATCAGGTGACCCACCTGGGCGATCTCGACAAGAGACGCGTCGGGGAAGAGCGTCACCAGCTTCCGCTCCGCCTCGATCGGGGTGATGTCGTCGCGCTGGGCGGCGATGAGGAGTGTGGGCACGTCGATTGCCGGGGCGAACTCCCTGACGTCGTGCGAGACGCTGGCGACGAAGGCGTCGTGCAGTACGTCACGATCGGAGAACCGCGAGAAGTAGGTGTCGTGCTGGTCGTGGATGAACCGGCGCAGCTCCGGGTCCCGCGTCTTTGCCATGGTCATGCTCATCACGCGGACGATCACACGATTCCGCAGGAGCGCAGTCCCGATCCGCGGCGGGAGCTGGGCGCCGAGTGCGTAGTACAGCACGGCGAGCCGGGTCATGATCCCCTTCGGACCCTCGAGCGCCGGCGCGCCGATGGGGTTCACGAGGATCAGCCGCGGCGTCTCCAGTCCCCCGGCGACGGCGGCCGCGCTCACGATGGAGCCGAAGGAATGGCCGAGGATGACGGCACCCGGCGCCGTGGCTGCGGCGAAGTCGGTCAACCACCCCGCGTACTCCTGCAGGTCGTGACGACGACCGGGCAGCGGCGCGGACTCCCCGAATCCGGGCAGATCGGGCGCGAGCACGCGGAGCTCCGGAAGGAAGGCGATGACCGACTCGAGTCCGTGGTGCTCACCCCGGAAGCCGTGAACCGCGATGACGGTCGTCTCAGCGTCGTCCGGACCGTAGACCCAGTACGCCGTCGTTCCGCCGCGCACCTCCACCTCCTGGCGCTGCACCGGAATCCGGCTCAATCGCTCCGCATAGGGGGAAGGCACACTCATGGTCCGAGTCTACGAGGCCTCAGCGTTCCCGCCTGGTCGGTGGATACCCCCGGGGCGTCCCCACCGTCTTGTCAGTGGCGTGGGTTAGTGTCCAAGAAGCCCCGGACCCCCGAACGAGGCGCAGCAAGGAGTATGTCGGTGCAGTTCACATCCACGGACATCGAGCAGGTGGAGTCCACCTGGCAGCAGTTCGTGCCCTCGGCGACCCTCCAGGACGTGGACCCCCGCCGGTTCCGCTTCGACTGGCGCTCGGTGGAGGCGTCGTCCATGTCGCTCGTCCGCTATCAACTCGCGGCCCAGGTGCACTCCCGTGCCGAGCCGGAGGATCAGCTGCTGGTGTGTCGCGTCGATGCCACCGACGCCCGGATCTGGTCGGGCCGGCAAGGACTCGACGCCGGTCAGCCGTGGCTCACGGACGGCGTCCGGGTCGAGGCGAAGTGGAACCAGGTCGCCCGCGTCCGTGCTCTCGTGTTCGATCGCGCGGCGGCCCGCGACTCGATCAGGCAGATCACCGGCGACGACCGCCTCGAGCTCCGTGCCACCGGGCTCGCTCCGCACACGCGGGAGGACGGGGCACGGTGGGAGCGGATGTTCTCCTACATCGACGGCTCGTTCGGACCGGACGGCGCCGACCCCCTCATCGCCGCCGAGCTCGAGCGCCACGCCCTGCTGCTGACCATGTCGGCGTTCCCCACCACGTTCAGCGAGTCGCTGCACCGTCCGGCCCAACGCTCCGCGGCGCCGGCCTCGGTGCGCCGTGCTCTCGCCTTCATCGAGGACAATGCGCACCTGCCCATCACGGTGGACGATGTCGCGGCGGCGGCCTTCATCTCCACCCGAGGCCTGCAATACGCGTTCCGCCGCGCGCTCGACATGACACCGAACGAGGCCCTGCGGCGTGCCCGGCTCGACGGCGCACACCGCGATCTGCGACACGGCAAGGGCGCGTCGGTGTCCGCGGTCGCGCGCCGGTGGGGTTTCAGCAACGTCTCCCGCTTCGCCGTGGCGTATCGCGAGGCGTACGGGAATCCGCCCGTGTTGACCGCCCTGTGACGACCGACTGACACCGCGCGCATATTCTGTTCGCACCGGACGGCGCGTCGTCCTGATGCGCACGATGTCGTGCGCAAATTGGCTAGAGTCCAAGTATCCCCGGGAGCGGTCTGCCGTCTTCCCCCCACGTTCCCAAGGAGCGCCATGAACATTCCCGCAGCCCCCGCCGCGAAGGTCGGCTGACGATGGGCAGCCTGTACTACGGCGACACCCAGACGCCGATCCAGATCGAAGACCGCGCGCTCGCGCACCTCAAGGTCGTCATCGCCACGAAGCTGCGGCGGAACGAGAGCTTCACGCTCTCCTGGCGCCACCCGGAGGGCGACGCTCCCGGCCGTTCCACCCTGTGGCTGCACCCGTCGATCCCGCTCCGGTTCGTCTTCGACGAGGCCGAGACGCCCGAGCTGAGCCGTCGCTGGATCGAGGAGCTCGCGCATTCCGCGAACTCGAGCGGGGGTATCACCCTCGTCGAGGAACATCTCGAAGGCGCGGACGTCGTCTGACGAGAAGGGCCGCGGGTTCTCCCGCGGCCCTTCTCCTTTCCGTCTGCGTCCGTTCAGAGCCCTTCGTCGGAGCTCGAGCTGACGGACCGCCGGGTCGTGGGCTCCCCGGTCGCCGGGTCGACGTACGTCCGCGACACCGTCTCCGTGCGGCGCCGACGGGCGAGCAGCACGATGCCGATGAGGAAGATGATCACGCCGGCCCCCATGAGGATGTAGCCGACCATGTCCAGGTCGACCCACGGCACGTCGACGTTGATCGCGAACACGAGGATCGCTCCGATGACGAAGAGCGCGATTCCGCTGCCGATGCTCATAGTCTCTCCCGTTCCCGCGGCGCGGTGCCGCTCTCGGGGAGCATGCCAGTTCCCCGCGGGCTCGAGGAGGGGCTTGACACGGCCGCACTCAGAGCTTTCGACGCAGGCTCACGCAGCGCCGGACTTCGGCTGACGAGCCCAGCGATCCGGACCGAAGACCTCGTACTCGATGCGCTCCGGCGCGATGCCTCGTGCCACGAGGGCACCTCGAATCGCCTGCATGAACGGCAGCGGCCCGCACAGGAACACCCGCGCCGTCTGCGGGAGTTCGACGTCGGCCAGGTCCATCCGGCCGGAGCGCACCGCCGAGCCCTCCGCTTCGCTCGCCGAGTACCAGGTCAGCGCGCGCACGTCGTTCAATCGCTGCGCACGGTCGCGCACGTCGGCGACGAGAGCGTGGGTCTCCGGCTCCCGGTCCACGTGGAACAGGTGCACCGGCCGATCGGGACGCCGCTGCGCGAGATCGTCCACGATCGCTGCGACCGGCGTGATGCCGATTCCGGCCGAGATCAGGACCAGCGCGTCATCAGAATCGTCGAGGAGCAGATCCCCGGCGGGCTGGGAGACGTCGAGCACCGTCCCCACGTGGGCGTTCTCATGTAGCCAGGTGGAGACCTGACCGTCCGGTGCGCCGTCCGAGCCACGCACGCGCTTCACTGTGACGCGCAGCGCCGCACTGCCGCTCGCGGAAGAGATCGTGTACTGGCGGGGCTGGCGGGTGCCGTCCGGGAGGTCGACGGCCACGGCCACATACTGCCCGGTGCGATGGGGCAGTATGTGACCGTCGACCGGCTCCAGCACGAGGGAGATCGCGTCGCGGGCCTCCTCCACGCGTTCCACGACGCGGTGCGGCCGCCACGGGTGGTCCGGATCCGTGCCCGCCTCCGCGTAGAGGCGGGCCTCCTCCGCGATGAGCGAGCATCCGAAGAGCCAGTACACCTCATCCCAGGCTGCGCGCACAGCCGGGGTGACCGCCTCGCCGAGGACCTCGTCGACAGCAGCCAGGAGGTAGCGGCCCACTATCGTGTACTGCCGGGCCGACACCCCCAGCGAGACGTGGCGGTGGGCGATACGTCGCATCACCGGGGAGAAGTCCGGCGCGTCCGGATCGATGAGGTGGACGGCGAACGCCACGACGGACGCCGCCAGCGCCTTCGGCTGATCCCCCTGAGCCTGATGCGCGCGATTGAAGACGTTCAGCAGTTCCGGATGCGCCTCGAACATCCGCCGATAGAACAAGGTCGTGATCTCGTCGGCGTGGGTGGCGACGACGTCGGCGGTGGCGCGGACGATCGCTTCGGAATCCGTGGAGAGCTGCATGGCTGCCTTTCGGTCGGTGTCTGTTCAGCCTCTCGACGACGAGCGCGCCACGTCGACGCGGATACCGTGGAAAACAGGACTCCGACCCGCGCTCACCTCGCGTAGCCGTAGGACTCGACCCGCGGGAACGCGAGCCCATCGCCTTCGCCGGTCCACACGCCGGTGAAGCGCAGCTCGACATCGTCTCCGGCGTCGAGCGGCCCGTTCCACGTGACGGTGTTCTCCGCCGCGGAAGGGCGGCCCGAGGTCGCTTCCAGCGTCGACGCCGCCCAGGTCGAGTCGTCGAGGAGTCCGTCCAGGCGGAACGCGAGCGCGCTCTTCGTGGAGTCCACCTCGCCGTTGTTGAGGAACTGCATGGTGTACGTCACAGTGTCCCCCACCTGGGGATCGGTCGGACTCATGTTGAACGTGTACTGGAAGAAGAGACAGGCGGGCCCGACGCGCTGCGCGAGCACGCCCGTGCTCAACGGCTTCGACACGGCCGGGTCCGCAGGGGTCGCCTCCGCGTGGGCGGCGGGAGCGAGCGCCGCTCCACCGAGCGAGAGAGCGGCCGCGACGCCGAAGGCGGCAGAGGCACGGGCAATGAGCGTCTTGTTCATGAGAGATGCCTTTCTCCGACGCGCTGCGGCGTCGGCGTGGTCATCGAGGGAGACTCCTCGATGACCATGAGACGCCGAATGGCACGATCGATCACGCGACGACGAAGAAATCGTCGCGTGATCGATCTGCCTGGCCTCTCCTAGCTCTCAATCACCGGCGCGCGAACCTGCCATCCGATGGCGAACGCCGAGCGCTGTCAGTCCCGCAAGCAGCAGCAGCGCTCCCAGGGCGAGCGGGCCGGCGGGTCCCTCGGATCCAGTGAGGGCGAGAGCGCCACCCGGAGGGGGCGGAGGAGTGACGGCGGTCCCATTGGTGAGGACCACCGCGACCGTCGCGTCTTCGGCGACCGTGAGCGTCGCGCCGCCGTCGCGGACGTCGACTCCTTCGCCGCTGAAGCGCGGGCTCTTCCACGTGACGTCCTCCACGGCGCTTGGCGCCTTCTCGCGGAGCGTGACGACTGTTCCCGCCGGCAGATCCGCGAGTCCCTCGCTCTTCCCGGCGCGGAGCGTGAGTTCACCGGTGACGGTCTGCTCCGCGAGCTCGTACGAGTACTCCACGGTGAACGTCTGGTCCGCAGGAACCAGGGACGTCCCCGGACCCGTGACCTTCTTGGTCACCGTGAAGCCCCCGACCGGCGGCGGCGTGACCGTCGTCGGGTTGGTGAGCGTCACCGCGACCGTCGTGCCCCGTGCGATCGTGACGGTGGCACCGCCATCGGTGATCGCCACGCCCGTGCCGGAGAAGACCGGCGCCTGCCAGCTCACGCCGTCGACGTCCTCCGGTGTGATCTCCGACAAGGTGACGACCGTTCCCGCCGGCAGATCCTTCAGACCATCGGTCTCCCCAGACCGCAAGGCGAGCTCGCCCTCCACCGTCTGTCCTGCGCGCTGATACGAGTAGGCCACCCGGAACTCGCGACCGTCGGGGACCAGAGCCGCGCCGGAACCCTTGACCTCCTTGGTCACGGTGAACCCGCCGACCGGGAGCACCCCTTCGCCATCTCCCCCGCCCTGGGAGTAGATGACCGGTGTGCTCTCGGTGACCCACCGGGAGCCGGCCACGGTGTTGTGGAACGCATCACCGGGACGGACGTCGGCGGGCAGAGCCGTCTTGTAACGGAGCACGTAGATCGCGTCGGCGACGATCGGCGCGTCCACCGTCACCGTGAACGACTCGGAGCTGACCTCCGTGACGGTGAAATCGCTGCCCGACTGCAGCGCCGTGGACACGGTGTACTTGCCTCCCGCCCAGTCCTTCGCGAGTACGTACGCCACGGTGACGGACGCGGGATCGAGCACGAGGCCAGCCGTGAACGTGTCGGTGAGCGTCGGAGTCTCCCCGGCCAACGCGGAGGACGGGATGTTCACACCCCACGCGATGTTCCGACCGTTGAGCGTCACGTCGCCCCACTTGGTCGGGGTCGTCGGCGCCGGGAACTCCGGGACCGGCCCGATCCCGCCGGGAACGTCGACCGGAACGACGGTCCCGCCGCCCGTCGTGAACGGGATCTCCGTCAGCGTGGTCTCCTCGTCTGCCCTGGCACGGAAGTGGAGGGTGCCGCTGACGTCGGTGTGGCTGTCGACGTAGTCCGTGAGCGTGCACACGAGCTCACCGGTCGACACCTCGCAGGTTCCGACGGTCTGGCCGTCCGGCGCCGTCAGGGCGAAGGAATCCCGCACCCCGGTCAGGCTCGGGCTCGTCGGAAACGCGAGGCGGAACGTGTCCCCCGCGGTCGCCGTGTCCGGCACCGCCCAGGTCGCTTCGAACGCGATCCGGTCCCAGACCTTGATCTGGTCGGTGGGTTCGGTGATGGTCAACGAGGTGATCCCCGCCACCTCCGCAGCGCGGGCCGTAGCCGGCGTCGCGATGACGGCCGCAAGGGCCGCCAGACAGATCGCGAGCAGAGCACCCACGAACGTCGTCAGGCGCGTTCCCCGCGCGCCCGATCTGATTGCATGCTGAATGACTGGCACTTTCGACTCCCCAGATGATCGATGAACTCGCGCGGATGGCTTCTTCCGCGCGAGTGATGTCCCCAGGAAGGGATGCAGAACGGCGCATTCTGTTACGCGGTTCGGCCGAACGAGTTCTTCGCGGCACACGCAATATGCCGTGATCCTGCGGAAAACGGCGTCATGAAACGGTCACCTCGTCATCTCTCCTGTGACGGATCGCTTCCCCTTCCGACGCGTCCGTCCGTCTGTAGAGGCATTCGCCGTCTACCTGGTGCCGGGGGCATCGTTGTCTCTCCCCGCTCCCGGCACCTCCTTTCGCAGCGCGTCGATGCTCCACCGGTAGCGCTTCAGCCCGGCGAGCAGGATCGCGGCGGACGTGAAGACGAAGACCGGGTATCGGAACGGTGCAAGCGGTCCGAGGAAGAGGAGCATCGTCACGCCGAACGTCACCGTGAGCAGCGCGGCGACTCCCGCCGCGATCCGGGTCCACAGCCCGACGGCCAGCAACAGAGCGAGGGCGGTCTCCAGAGCCGTCGCCGACACGGCCGCCGTGTCCACCACCACGTCGACGGGGATCGGGACGAGCTGGGCCGTGTACGCACGGAAAATCGTCCACGATCCCCACGACACACCATCTGCCCCCGGGCCGCCGAGGAGCCCGAACCGATCGGCGACGGCGAGGGCGAAACTCGCCGCGACCGCGAGACGCACCGCGAGCTGCCCCACGTCCTCGATCCGACGACGCGTCTCCGCGTTCGGCCCACTCGTGGTCGTCATGGCTCTTGCTCCGATCCGGAGGCTGACGGGCGTCGAGACCTCCAGAGGAGAGACAGGAGAGCGCCGCGACGATTACGACAGACGCGACGGGTAGTAGGGCGGGTCGGACTTGAACCGACGATCGTTGGGTTATGAGCCCACTGCCTTAACCAGCTTGGCCACCGCCCCGTACCGCCCCAGCCTAGCGGGGCGAGGGCTCACGCCTCGCTCGCCTGTGTGTGCGTGGCCGCATGCTCCAGGTAGATCGCGGCATTCGCCAGTAGCGAGGCGCGTTCGTCGTCCGAGAGCGACCTGCGCACCTTTGCAGGAACGCCTGCCACCAGGGAACCCGGCGGCACCTCGGTCCCACCGAGCACGACCGCGCCGCCGGCGATCAGGCAGCCTTCTCCGATCACGGCGCCGCTGAGGACGACGGCCCCCATCCCGATGAGAGAGCCGTCACCGATCGTGCAGCCGTGCACGACAGCGTTGTGCCCGATCGACACCCGTGACCCGACGAGGACGGGATGCCCGGCGTCGACGTGGATCGACACGTTGTCCTGCACGTTGCTGCCAGCACCGATGACGATCGGCGAGGAGTCTCCGCGAAGCACCGCGTTGTACCAGACGCTGGCGCCGGCTCCGAGCGACACCGCGCCGACGATGCGGGCGCCGTCCGCGACGAAGGCGGTGTCGTCGAGCTCGGGGGTGCGATCCGGGAGGGCGAGGACGGAGGCTCCGGCAGCGATGCTCATGAGGCGAGACTACCCTCACTCCCCCGGAATCACGCGGAAGTGAGTGGAGCCTCAGCTTCCTTGCGGAATGCCTGAGCCTGAGTAACGTTGTACTCGTCAGACAGAGAACTTCATTCGGAGGAGCAAGAAGATGAGCAAGGCCCAGACCGTTTCCACCACCGCCATCGACCCGACTGTGGCCGCCGGTGCGGCGCAGTTCCTCTCCCCCGTCGTCCTCGGCCTCCAGGCGCTGACCGTCAACGGCAAGCAGGCGCACTGGCACGTCCGCGGCGCCAACTTCGTCGGCGTGCACGAGCTGCTCGACACGATCGTCGCCCACGCGGGTGACTTCGCCGACACCGCGGCCGAGCGCATCGTCGCTCTGGGCCTGCCGATCGACGCGCGCGTGAACGCCGTCGCCGAGAAGGCCGGCGCCACCGGCGTTCCCGCCGGTTTCGCGCAGTCGGACGAGCTGATCCGTGCCGTGATCGCCGACATCGACGCGATCCTCGTCGATGTGAAGGCGGCCGTGGAAGGCCTCGACGACGTCGACCTCACGAGCCAGGACGTGGCGATCGAGATCCAGCGCGGGCTGGAGAAGGACCGCTGGTTCCTCGTGTCGCACATCGCGGCCTGACACCACGTTCACGACGAAGGGCGGCTCCGGTCCGGGGCCGCCCTTCGTCGTGTGCGCGCCGCCTCAGGCGACGTGCGTGAGGCGACCGCCGAGCAGCGTCGTGGCGACCGGCATCGTCCGGAGCCCCGCCGCGTCAGCAGTGCGAGGATCACTCCCGAGGATCACGATGTCCGCGCTCTGACCGGGACGGAGCGACGTGCGGACACTCGCGTCGAGGGCCTGATCCAGCGTCAGCCGCTCCTCGGGATGCCAGGCGGCCCGGTCGTCGTCGGTGCGCCAGACCGCCGCGGAGATCGCGTGCCAGGGGTCGAGCGGGGCGACCGGCGCATCGGAGCCGAAGCGCACCTCCGCCCCCGCCGACAGCAGCGAGGCGAGGGGGTAGCCGATCGCGGTCTGCTCCGCCCAGTGGTGCTCGACGAGGTCGCGGTCGTCCACCGCATGCTGGGGCTGGACGCTCGCGCGTACCCCGAGCCGGGCGAATCGGGCGAGGTCGGCGTGCCGCACCAGTTGCGCATGCTCCATCGACCCCGTGGCACCGGAAGCGCCGAACGCGTCGAGGGCCGCCGTCACGGCGCGATCGCCGATCGCGTGCACGGCGACCTCGATCCCCGCTCCCGCCGCCGTGATCAGCAGCGCCGTGAGCTCCTCCGGAGGCACCGTCAGCGCCCCGTAGTTCGCGGGGTCGCCAGGGTAGGAGTGTGAGCACGCCGCGGTACGGGTGCCGAGCGAGCCGTCGCTGATCACCTTCAACGACCCGACCCGCACGAGCGACCCGACCAGCCCGGTCGGATCCGACACCGCAAGGCGCTCCCCCGTGCGGAGGCCCGCGGCGATCGCCCGATCGAGATCCGCCGGGTAGAACGCGAACTCGACACGGTGCGCGGCGAAGCCCGCGAGGATCCGCCGCGGCCAGGCATCGGCGTTCCACGCCATGTCGAAGTCGACCAGACCGGTCACGCCCCGTGCCGCGGCGGCCGCCCCCGCACGGATGACCGCCTCATCGCTGTGGGCAGGATCGACGGCATTGAGCCGGCGGGAGATCTCGAACGCGTCCTCCTCGCGGAGCAGACCGTCGTCTCCGCGGAAGCCCTCGCGCGCCAGGGCCGCCGAGTTCAGCCAGACGCTGTGCACGTCCGCATTGATCAGGTAGGTGGGCACGACGCCAGTCTCGGCATCGAGCGCGGCCACAGATGGCCGATCCGGCCACAGCGCGTCCCGGAACCCCGTGCCGATCCGCCGTCCGTCCGGCAGCACGGGCGCGTCGCGCATCAGCCTCGCGGCCTCGGCGGCCGAGTCCGCCGCATCGAGCGGCACGCGCTCCACGGCGAGGGCCCACTGCACGGTGTGCACATGGTTGTCCCAGAGCCCGGGCACCGCCCAGGCACCGTCGGCCTCGATGACCTCGCCGCGCGTCGGCAGGCCCCCGGTCGGCGCGATGTCGACGATGCGTCCGTCGGCGAGGTGGAGGTCGACGGGCTCATCATCCAGCAGGAACTCCCGCCCCGGACCCACGGGGCGGACGGCACGGACCGTTCCGACCTCGACACCGAGGGCGCTCACGCCCCGCCACCCGTCCGTGCGTCCTGCGCACGACGCATCTCCGCCGCGAGGGCGGCGTTCGCGTACGGTCCTTCGGCGTGCAGCGCCGCGATCACCGCCTCGATGGTCTCCGCGGGCTTGTTCTGACTCAGCTTCCGCTTGGCGACGACCTTCGTCGGGGTGAGGCGGAAGCCGACCGTCCCGGATTCGAGTCTCTCGATAAAGGCCGCGTCGTTCGGACGCTGCCACATCAGGCGCGGGTCGGGCACGCGCGACTCGAATCGCGCGACCAGGGCATCGAGCACACGGAGGTTCTCCGCGGTGCTGAGGACCTCGGGAACGCCCGACAGGTGCACCGCGGTGTAGTTCCATGTCGGCACCGCGGGGACGTCGCCGTACCAGCCCGGGGAGATGTACCCGTGCGGCCCTTGGAAGGCGAGCAGGATCTCCCGCTGCCCGAGACCGTGGATGGCGTCGTCCGGGCGGCCCACGTGCCCCACGACCGTCAGATCATCGCGGTCGTCGTCGAGGAGGACGGCATAGTGCGAGGCGACCAGACCCCCTTCGGGTGCGCTCACCACCGTCGCCCACGGGCTGGCGTCGATGACGCGGCGGATCTCGGCCACATCGGCGAGCGTGAAGCTCGGATTCTGTCGCATGGATCCCAGCCTAGAGCGGCGGGAGCCCCGGTGATCCCGCCCTCAGGCCTGACAGCGCGGGCACCAGTACAGCTTGCGGGCGCCGATCTCCTCCAACGCGATCTCTGTCCCGCAGACCCGGCACGGCAGGCCGGCCCGGTGGTAGACCCAGTGACGATCGTCGCGGCTCGCCATCGCTGCGCGGTACTGCTCGGGAGACAGCCCGTCCATGGTCATCATCTGACCCGTCTCCACGCCGATGGCCAGCAATCGCACCCAGTCATGCCAGAGCGCCCTGACGACATCCTCCGGGACGTCGCGGCCGGGCGTGTGCGGGTTCAGCCGCTGCCGGTAGAGCATCTCGGCGCGGTACACGTTGCCGATGCCGCTGACGACCGCCTGGTCCATCAGCAACAGCGCGATCGGGGTCGGCTTTTTCCGCACGGCGCGGACGAACCGCTCTTCGTTCTCCGCCGGATCGCCGACGAGCGGATCGGGACCGAGCTTGGCCACCGTCGCCAGCATCTCCTCGGGAGTCTGCAACACGCAGGCGGTGGGACCGCGCAGGTCGGCAACCGTGATGTCGGTCATGAGGCGCAGCCGCACCTGACCCACCACGGGCGGCGGCCATTCGTCGACCTCGTCGGTCAGCCCCTTGGTCTGCTCGGACATCCGCACGTGGACCCTGGCGCGCCGCGGCGCCCCGATCGAGGCGAGGGAGTTCTCCCCCGCGTCGTCGAGGATCGCCTCGTCGAGAGCGGTGCCGCGCTGATTGGTCTGGCCCATCCGGCCGTTGGCCGACGCGATGGTGGGGTCGACGAGGATCTCCCCCGCGAAGTCCCAGGCACCGTAGAGTCCGAGGTGCACGCGCAGCCAGAGGTCGCCCTCCGCTTCGAGGAACATCTGCTTGCCCACGGCCTGCACGCTCACGGCTTGGCGTCCGTCGAGCACGGCAGCGCCCTCGGCGAATCGTCCCTGCGGGCTGGAGGCGCTCATCGTCTTGCCGACGAAGTTGCGATCGAACTGCCGCGCGATGCGGTGGACGGAATGCCCCTCGGGCATGTCAGGCTCGGGGGTCCGGGAGGAGCGAGCCGTCGCGCTCGAAATCGGCGATCTGTCCGATGCGCCGGACGTGCCGCTCGTCCCCCGAGAACGGCGTGGCGATGAACCGGTCGATGAATGCCGTCACCTCGTCGTAGGTGTGCTGACGGGCTCCGATGGAGATGACGTTCGCGTCGTTGTGCTCCCGCGCGAGCTCAGCCGTCGAGAGGTTCCAGACGAGAGCCGCGCGGACCCCGGCGACCTTGTTCGCGGCGATCTGCTCGCCGTTGCCCGAGCCGCCGAAGACGACGCCGAGCGCCGGCACCCCGGTCGCCTGATCCACGACGACGGCCTGCGCCGCCCGGATGCAGAAGGCCGGGTAGTCGTCGAGCGCGTCGTACTCCACCGGACCGTGGTCGATCACCTCGTGCCCCGCGGCGCGGAGATGCTCCTGCAGCCGGGTCGAGAACTCGAGTCCGGCGTGATCGGTGGCGATGTGGATGCGCATGGTCTCCATCCTAGGATCCGCTCCGTCCGCGACTCAGGGGGCGATGCCGGCAGCCGCGGGCTTGAACCCCGCGCGCACGTTCTCGCAGCACCCGGGACGGCAGACGTCGAACGCACCGGGCAGATCGGTGACGTGCGGACGCTCCGCGTTCGGGCGACCCTGCAGGCGCTCCTCGATGAGGTCGACGATGCCCTCGACGAAAGCCTCGCGGACACCGGGCGTCGGCGTGCGGACGAAGGCGAGGCCCGCCTCCTCCGCGGCCTCGGCGGCCTCGGTGTCGAGATCCCAGAGGACCTCCATGTGATCACTCATGAAGCCGACGGGGACCACGATGACCGCCTTGCGACCGCGCGCCGGGAGCTCCGCGATCACGTCGCAGACGTCGGGCTCCAGCCAGGGCTGCGACGCGGGGCCGGAACGCGACTGGTAGACGAGCTCCCAGGGCACGTCGGCGGCTCCCGGGACGGCGGCCCGCACCTGCTCCATCGTCCATTCCGACACGGCGAGGTGCTGGGCGGCGTAGGCCCCGCCCTCGCCCCAGTCGATGTCGCGGGCGCCGGAGCGCTCGGCGTCGGCGGTCGGGATGCTGTGCGTGGAGAAGAGGACCTGGATCTCGGTCGGCGCGAAGCCCTGGTCGAGGTAGCCCTGCACCGACTCCCGCACGCCCGCCTCGAAGGCCTCGACGAAGCCGGGGTGGTCGTAGAAGGGACGGATCTTGTCGATGGTGACCGTCTCGCCGAGGCCGGTGTCGGTCAGCACGCGGGCGAAGTCCTCGCGGTACTGGCGGCAGCTGGAGAACGAACTGTAGGCGCTCGTTGCGAAGGCGAGGAGGGTGGTGTGGCCGTTGGCGGACGCCTCGGGGAGCACGTCCTCGAGGTACGGACCCCAGTTGCGGTTGCCCCAGTACACCGGGAGGTCGATCCCCCGGGCCGCGAGCGCCTTCTCCAGCGCCTCCTTGAGCACGCGGTTCTGGCCGTTGATCGGGCTCACGCCGCCGAAGTGACGGTAGTGGTGCGCGACCTCCTCCAGCCGCTCGTCCGGGATGCCCCGACCACGCGTCACGTTCCGGAGGAAGGGGATCACGTCCTCCTGGCCCTCCGGGCCGCCGAAGCTCGCCAAGAGGATGGCGTCGTAGGCGACGGGCGTGGTCACATAGGGGTCGCCGCCGGCAGCGGCGGGCGAGGCAAAGGGAACGACATTCGGCTCGATCGCGGTCACCCCTCCATCTTCCCACCTCCGCGGACGACGAGCGTCCGCACGACCGTGACTATCCCCGGTTCGTGAGGATCGACGGCGCGCGCGTCGCTCTGGCGTAGGCTGTCATGGTTGCCGTCGGCGCCAACTGCGCCGACCCCCGGTTACATCCCCTCACCCCTGGGAGTACAGCTTTGCCTGGAGAGAACCTCACCCGAATCGAAGCGCAGGAGCGCCGCGACGTCGTCGACACGCACTCCTATGAGGTCGCCCTCGATCTGACCAAGGGCGCCGAGGTCTTCGGTTCCCGGAGCGTCGTGCGCTTCTCCGCGTCCCCCGACAGCTTCACCTTCATCGACCTCATCGCCCGCGACGTGCGCGAGATCTCGCTCAACGGAGAGCAGCTCGACCCGCGCGAGGTCTTCGCAGACTCCCGGATCGCACTCGCCGGGCTGCAGGAGGAGAACGTCCTCGTCGTCGACGCCGACTGCCTGTACACCAACACCGGCGAGGGCCTGCACCGCTTCGTCGACCCGGTGGACGGCGAGGTGTACCTCTACTCGCAGTTCGAGGTGCCCGACTCCCGTCGTGTGTTCGCCGTCTTCGAGCAGCCCGACCTCAAGGCCACCTTCCAGTTCACGGTGACCGCCCCCGCGGAGTGGAAGGTCGTCTCCAACTCCCCCACCCCGGAGCCCATCGTCCACGACGACGGGGTCTCGGCCACCTGGGGCTTCGAGCCCACGCCCCGGATCTCCTCCTACATCACGGCTCTCGTCGCCGGACCGTACGAGGCCACCTTCTCGGAGCTCACCAGCGCCTCGGGCCGCGTGATCCCGCTCGGCGTCTACGGACGCAAGAGCCTCTGGCAGCACCTGGACGCCGACTACATCTTCGACAAGACCCGTGAGGGCTTCGCCTACTTCGAGTCCAAGTTCGGCGTGCCGTACCCGTTCGCCAAGTACGACCAGCTCTTCGTCCCCGAGTTCAACGCCGGCGCGATGGAGAACGCAGGAGCGGTGACGTTCACCGAGACGTACGTCTTCCGCAGCAAGGTGACCGACGCCGTCAAGGAGCGTCGCGTCGTGACGATCCTGCACGAGCTCGCCCACATGTGGTTCGGGGATCTCGTCACCATGAAGTGGTGGAACGACCTCTGGCTCAACGAGTCGTTCGCGGAGTGGGCGTCCACCATCGCGACGGCCGAGGCGACCGAGTGGACCGAGGCCTGGACCACCTTCAACGCGATGGAGAAGACCTGGGCGTACCGCCAGGACCAGCTCCCCTCCACGCACCCGATCGTCGCCGAGATCAACGACCTCGAAGACGTGCAGGTCAACTTCGACGGCATCACCTACGCCAAGGGCGGCTCGGTCCTCAAGCAGCTCGCCGCGTGGGTCGGCATCGAGGCGTTCTTCGCCGGTGTCTCGCAGTACTTCCAGAAGCACTCCTGGGGCAACACCGAGCTCAGCGACCTGCTGACGGAGCTGGAGGCCACGAGCGGCCGCGATCTCGGCACCTGGTCGAAGAAGTGGCTGGAGACGGCCGGTGTGAACACCCTCGAGCCCGTCGTGGCCGAGGACGACAACGGCAAGATCTCGCGCTTCGCCATCACCCAGACGGCTCCGGCCGACTACCCGACCATCCGTCCGCACCGTCTCGGCATCGGCTTCTACTCGCTGCAGGACGGCGCACTTACGCGCATCCACCACATCGAGGTCGACGTGGACGGCGACCGCACCGAGGTCCCCGAGCTCCAGGGCCTCGACCGTCCCGACCTCATCCTCCTCAACGACGACGACCTCGCGTACGCGAAGATCCGTCTCGACGAGAAGTCGCTCGCGACCGCGATCGCCCACCTCGCCGACATCCACGATCCCCTCGCCCGCTCGCTCGTCTGGGGAGCAGCCTGGGACCAGACCCGCGACGCGGAGACGGCGGCGTCCGACTACATCGACCTCGTTCTCGGCAACATCGGCCGGGAGACCGAGTCCGCCACGGTCCGCACCACCCTCGCGCAGCTGCGCACGGCCGCGACCCTGTACGTCGCCCCGGCGGAGCGCGAAGCGGCACGGCTGAAGGTGGCGGATGGCCTCTGGGCACTCGCCGAGTCGGCGGAGGCCGGCAGCGACAGCCAGCTCCAGTTCGTCACCGCCTTCGCGAACAACCTGGTGACGCCGGAGCACGCCGGCATCGTCGGGCGTCTGCGCTCGGGTGAGGAGACGCTCCCCGGGCTCGAGGTGGACGCCGACCTGAGCTGGCAGCTCCTCGTCGGCCTCGCGACGATCGGCGCGACCGACGCCGGTGCCATCGACGCCGCGCTCGCCGCCGACAACACCGCCAAGGGTGCGGAGTTCGCCGCGCAGGCGCGGGCCGCTCTTCCGGACGCTGCCGCGAAGCAGGAGGCCTGGGACGCGCTGATCGCGCGCGACGACGCCCCGAACACGATCGTCCGCTCGGCTGCCCTCGGCTTCGTCCATCCGGCGGGTGTGGAGGTGCTGGGCGCCTTCGTGCCGCAGTACTTCGACATGCTCCTGCCGGTGTGGGAGTCGCGGACCTACCAGATCGCGCAGTACCTGATCGTCGGGCTCTTCCCCACCGCTCTCGCCGACGTCGCGCTGCGCGACGCGACGCGGGGCTGGCTCTCCGAGCACCAGGACGCGCCGCCCGCTCTGCGCCGTCTCGTGCTGGAGAACCTCGCGGACGTGGAGCGTGCCCTCGCCGCGCAGTCCCGCGACGCCGAGGACTGACCCTCCACCACCGACACGGGCCTCTGCCGCCGCTCTTCCAGCCGGCGCAGAGGCCCTCTCGGTACCATCGAGACGATGCTGATATCCGCTGAGACGACCCCCACGCCGACGCCCGCCGAACTCCCCCCGTGGGTGGTGGACATGCTCGCGCTGCTGACCAAGGTCGGCGGCAAGCTCCTCCAGATCGCCCTGATCATCGGCGCCTGCGTCCTCATCGCGCTCGTACTGCGCCGGGTGATCAGGCGGGTCGTGCACCGCATCGTCGACACCGCCAAGAACAGGGCCGCCGTCGACGACACGCAGGCGCTGGAACGCTCCCCGTTGGCCGACATGCGACTGGTCCAGCGCACACGCACACTCGGCACCATCCTGCAGAACATCGTCAACGTGATGCTCGTGATCGTCGCGATCATCCTCATCGTCAACGCGATCGACAATGCTCTCCTCGGATCGCTCACCCTTCTCACGGCGGCGGTCGGTGCAGGCCTCGGTTTCGGTGCCCAGAACATCGTCAAGGACGTGCTGAACGGCATCTTCCTCGTCGCCGAGGACCAGATCGGCATCGGCGACGTCGTCGACCTCGGGCTGGCGAGCGGCGTCGTCGAGTACGTCAGTGTGCGCGTGACCCAGGTGCGGGACGTGAACGGGACCCTCTGGTACGTGCGCAACGGCGAAGTGACCCGGATCGGGAACATGTCGCAGGGCTGGGCACGTGCCATCGTCGACATCGGTGTGGCGCCGGATTCCGACCTCGAGCAGGTCGAGCACATCCTGCTGGAGACGGCGCAGGGCCTGGCGAAAGACCCGAAGTGGCGCACCCGCATCGTGGAGAAGCCGGAACTGTGGGGCCTGGAGTCGGTGGACGGGGACGCCCTCGTGGTGCGCGCCGTCATCAAGACCAGGGCGAACGCGCGCGACGACGTGGCGCAGGAGCTCCGACGCCGTCTCCGGGCCGCTCTGCTGGAGAAGGAGATCGACGTGCCGCGTCTCGCGGACGTCGTGCCCACCGGACTGGAGGGTGCGCGCCGCGTCCGGGGCGCCAACCCGCCGAAGACGCGCCCCAACGCCGTCACCGGGGTGCCCGTCATCCCGGATCGCGGCATCTGGCGGCGCAAGAAGAACACCGGCGGCGACGGGAGTGCAGACAAGTGACGTTCTACGACGAGGTCGGTGGGCGCGAGACGTTCGCGAGGATCGTCTCGGTGTTCTATCGCGAGGTGGCTCTCGACACCGTGCTCAAGCCGATGTACCCGGAGGAGGACCTCGGTCCGGCCGAGGAGCGCCTGCTCCTGTTCCTCGAGCAGTACTGGGGCGGCCCGAGCACCTACGGCGAGACCCGCGGCCATCCCCGCCTGCGGATGCGTCACATGCCCTTCCGGGTCGACCCCGACGCCCGGGATCGTTGGCTTCGTCACATGCGCACCGCCGTGGACGAGGCGCAGTTGTCCCCGTTGCACGAAACCACTCTCTGGGACTACCTGGAGCGCGCCGCCTATGCCATGGTGAACACATTCGAGCCGTCCGGCATCGGCACGGCACCGCAGGGGCGCACGACCCTGGAGACCCGCTCCCGTCAGGAATCAACGGAGACCCCATGACGACCACACCCCCGACCGCAGACGTCCTGGTGATCGGTTGGGGGTTGGCGGGTCTCGTCGCCGCCGCGGAGGCCCTCGAGGCCGGGCGTCGGGTCGTCATCGTGGACCAGGAACCGCGGACGAACCTGGGCGGGCAGGCGTGGTGGTCCTTCGGCGGGCTGTTCTTCGTGGATTCTCCGGAACAGCGCCGCCTCGGCATCACCGACTCGCTCGAGCTCGCGACCCAGGACTGGTTCGGCACCGCCGGATTCGACCGCCCCGAGGACGAGTGGCCACGGCGCTGGGCCGAGGCCTACCTGGAGTTCGCGGCCGGCGAGAAGCGCTCGTGGCTCCGCGCCCGCGGTGTCGGCTTCTTCCCGGTGGTCGGCTGGGCCGAGCGCGGCGGCTACGGCGCCCTCGGTCCGGGGAACTCGGTCCCTCGCTTCCACATCACGTGGGGCACCGGGCCGGGGATCGTCGCGCCGTTCGCGGCCGCCGTCGAGCAGGGAGAGCGCGAGGGACGGCTCACCGTCCTCGCCCGACACCGCGTCGAGGAACTCATCCTCACCGATGGACGCGTGACCGGTGCGCGCGGGAGCGTGCTGGCGTCGGACGGCTCCGCCCGGGGCGTCCCCTCGTCCCGAGACGTGATCGGCGCGTTCGAGATCGACGCGACGGCGACGATCGTGGCCTCCGGGGGCATCGGCGGAAACCATGACCTCGTCCGCGCGGCCTGGCCCTCGCGCCTCGGCACTCCCCCGGCGCACATGCTCTCCGGCGTGCCGGCCTATGTCGACGGCTCGATGCAGAGCGTGAGCGCCGCCGCCGGAGCCCGCCTCATCAACGGCGACCGGATGTGGCACTACGTGGAAGGCATCACGAACTGGGACCCGGTGTGGCCGCAGCACGGCATCCGCATCCTGCCCGGGCCCTCGTCACTGTGGCTCGACGCGACCGGACACCGGCTCCCCGTGCCGCTCTTCCCCGGCTTCGACACCCTCGGCACGCTCGAGCACCTGCGGCGGACGGGCCACGACCACTCCTGGTTCGTGACCTCGCGGCGGATCGTGGAGAAGGAGTTCGCCCTGTCCGGCAGCGAGCAGAACCCGGACCTCACGGGGAAGGACGTGGCCCTGCTCCTCAAATCCCGCCTCGCGAAAGGGCCGACGGGGCCCGTGCAGTCGTTCCTCGACGAGGGCGAGGACTTCATCGTCGAGAACGACCTGGAGTCGCTGCTGGAGCAGATGGCGGCCCACCCCGGGGGCGAGCTCCTGGACATCGACGCCGTACGCCGCGAGGTGGTCGCCCGGGACCGGGAGATGGTCAACGACTTCAGCAAGGACCCGCAGATCGGCATGCTGCGCTCGATGCGGGCCTACCGCGGCGACAAGCTCATCCGCACCGCGGCCCCGCATCGGCTCCAGGACCCCACCGCCGGGCCGCTGATCGCCGTCAAGCTGCACGTGCTCACCAGGAAGTCCCTCGGGGGGATCAACACGGATCTCGACGGTCGCGCCCTGGATGGAAGCGGCGCGCCGATTCCCGGTCTCTTCGCCGCGGGCGAGGCCAGCGGCTTCGGCGGCGGAGGCGCGCACGGCTACCGAGCCCTGGAGGGCACGTTCCTCGGCGGGTGCCTGTTCTCCGGCCGTCAGGCCGGACGCGCAGCGGCTGCCCTCGGCTGATCCCGAGCTGCCCGCCGGTCCCGTGCCCCCGTCAGGCCCGGGTGCCGGTGGCTCGCACGCCGGTCAGCCCGGAGGCCACGGGACCGCGCGCGAGCACATGGCCGCGGCGGAACGCGAGCCGCGTCCAACGACCGGAACGCGTGACGGGCACATCCTCTTCGCCGGAGATGAAGCCGAGCGCGTCTGCGGCGAACGCGACGCCTCGCGGCAGGCCGGCGAGGTCGTCGTCCGGCTCTCCCCAGATCGCCGCGCGGAGCGCGCGCACCGCCTCTTCGCCGGATCCCGGTCCTGCGCCGTGCGCGACCGCGGAGATGCCCCACTGTGCGCGCTGTGCGACGACGGAGGCGGGAAGCGTCGACTCCAGCGCCCATCCCTGTCGTGGCGGCGCGACACCGGCCCACGCAGGCGAGAGAGCGGTCTCCGGCAGCCCGAGGCGCTGCGGGTCGTCCGTCGGGCTCAGGGCGTCGATCACGAGGTCGCACTCGAGCTCCGGGTCGGCACGGACGATGCGCATGGCAAGGATCGTCGGCGTCTGATCGAAGAGCCCCTGAGGCGCGAGGACCGCCGTGGTGAGCGCCAGGACGCCCTGATGAGCCTGGAGACGCACACCCTCGTCGGACACCCGGGCCGCGCGGCCCGTGAACGTGAGGACATCCTTCGCCGTGTCCGGATCGGCGAGCAGGAGCTGAGGGGTCACGCGTTCTAAACTACCAACGAGCGGCGACCCGGGGCCGCGGAGGGGAACACATGAGCGCCGACGAGCACGCCATCCAGACCGTGGAGCGTCTTCTCGACGTCCTCGACCTCGACGCCACCCAGGCGCGGACCACCGAGGACATCTTCACCGGCTCATCGCACCCGATGCCGAGCGGTCGTATCTACGGCGGACAGGTGCTCGCGCAGACCCTCGTGGCCGCGGAGCGCACGCTCCCGGAGGACCGCGCCGTCCACTCGATGCACGGCTACTTCCTCCGCCCCGGCGATGCGAGCCAGGGCATCACCATCGCCGTCGACCGCATCCACGACGGACGTTCGTTCTCCACCCGCCGCACCCAGGCGTATCAGAACGGGGTGCCGATTTTCTCGATGATCGCCTCGTTCCAGGATGCCGACCCCGGGGTGGAGCATGCCGAGCCGATGCCCGCCGGTGTG
This sequence comes from Microbacterium sp. UBA7513, assembly GCF_002478345.1. Classification (NCBI taxonomy): domain Bacteria; kingdom Bacillati; phylum Actinomycetota; class Actinomycetes; order Micrococcales; family Microbacteriaceae; genus Microbacterium; species Microbacterium sp. UBA7513. The sequence goes on along the minus strand of NZ_DLNJ01000020.1, from coordinate 123,023 downwards.
CCCGTCCCGGAAGACCTCGCTCCCGATGAGGACCGTGTGCCCGGCCTCGCCGGCGGCGCACGGCGCATGCTGAGCGAGCGTGCCGCCGACATCCGGCACGTCGACTCCCCGCTCTATCTGCCGAACGACGACGAGAGGGTTCCGCGGCAGGCGGTGTGGATGCGACTTCGGGCCCCGCTCCCCGACGACCAGCGGCTGCATCGTGCCGCACTCGCCTACCTCAGTGACATGACGATCCAGGAGTCGATCCTGCGCGCCCACGGGGTGTCCTGGTCGCTCCCTGGGCTGAAGGTCGCGAGTCTGGACCACGCGATGTGGTGGCACCGTCCGGCGCGCGTGGACGAATGGCTCCTCTACGTGCAGGAGTCGCCGAGCGCCCGCGGCGGTCGCGGTCTGGCGACGGGGCGCGTGTACACCCGAGAGGGCACGCTCGTGGCGAGCGTCGCTCAGGAGATCATGATCCGGGTTCCTGAGGATCGCTGACGCTGTGCTCAGCGGTGTGCGTACTCGATGGAGGGGCCGACGTACGGCTCCCACGCCTCGCGCATCTCCGCCGTCAGGCGTGTCGGCCGTCCCGTGCCCGCGTCGACGAGCACGATGATCGCGGTGGATCGCGCGTAGAGCTCACGCGGCTCGGCGGCGGGGTCGTTGTGCACCTCGTAGCAGACCTCGACGCTGGACCCGCCGAGCTTCCCGAACCACATCTGCACCTCGAGTGGGCGCCGCTGGTACGGAACCGGAGCGAGGTACTCGATCTCCTGCCGCGCGATGAGCGTCAGGATCCCTTCCTCGATCCCGGAGTCGAGGACAGCGGTGGACGGCGCTTCCTCGCCGGGCCCCGCACGCCAGAACGCGCGGACGCGCGCCTCCTCGAGCAGTTTGAGCATCGAGGTGTTGTTGACGTGGTTGAATGCATCCAGATCGCCCCAACGGAGGTGGATCGGGATGTGCAGGCGGGAACCCGGCGAGTCGGTGCTCATGGCCGCCTCAGTCGCGGGTGAGCTTGCGGTGCGTCGACCGGTGGGGCTTCGCCGCGTCCGGGCCGAGACGCTCGATCTTGTTCTGCTCGTAGGCCTCGAAGTTGCCCTCGAACCAGTACCACTGGTCGGGCTTCTCGTCCGTGCCCTCGTAGGCGAGGATATGCGTCGCGATCCGGTCGAGGAACCACCGGTCGTGGGTGATGACCACCGCGCAGCCGGGGAACTCGAGCAGCGCGTTCTCCAGGGAGCTCAGCGTCTCGACGTCGAGGTCGTTGGTCGGCTCATCGAGGAGGAGCAGGTTGCCGCCCTCCTTGAGGGTGAGCGCGAGGTTCAGACGGTTGCGCTCACCACCGGAGAGCACGCCGGCCTTCTTCTGCTGGTCCGGGCCCTTGAACCCGAACTTCGAGACGTAGGCACGGGACGGGATCTCGGTCTTGCCGACCGTGATGAAGTCCAGGCCGTCGGAGACGACCTCCCACAGGGTCTTGTTCGGGTCGATCGACGACCGCGACTGGTCGACGTAGCTGATCTTGACGGTCTCGCCGATCTTCAGATCGCCGCCGTCCAGGGGCTCCAGCCCGACGATGGTCTTGAACAGGGTCGTCTTTCCGACGCCGTTCGGGCCGATGACGCCGACGATGCCGTTCGGCGGAAGGCTGAAGCTCAGACCGTCGATGAGCGACCGGCCGTCGAAGCCCTTTTTGAGGTTCTTGGCCTCGATGACCACGTTGCCGAGTCGAGGACCGGCGGGGATCTGGATCTCCTCGAAGTCCAGCTTCCTCGTCCGCTCCGCCTCGGCCGCCATCTCCTCGTACCGTGCCAGACGCGCCTTCGACTTCGTCTGCCGCCCCTTCGCGCTGGAGCGGACCCAGTCCAGCTCGTCCTTCAGGCGCTTGGCGAGCTTGGCGTCCTTCTTGCCCTGGATGTCGAGGCGCTCGGCCTTCTTCTCCAGGTACGTGGAGTAGTTGCCCTCGTAGCCGATGAGGCGTCCGCGGTCGACCTCGGCGATCCACTCGGCCACGTGGTCGAGGAAGTACCGGTCGTGGGTGATGGCGATCACGGCGCCCTTGTACGACTGGAGGTGCTGCTCAAGCCAGAGCACGCTCTCCGCGTCGAGGTGGTTGGTGGGCTCGTCGAGGAGCAGCAGGTCGGGCTTCTGCAGCAGCAGCTTGGCCAGCGCCACGCGGCGCTTCTCGCCACCGGAGAGCGGAGCGATGGCCGCGTCGCCGGGCGGGGTGCGGAGGGCGTCCATCGCCTGCTCGAGCTGGGAATCGAGGTCCCAGCCGTCCGCCGCGTCGATCTCCTCCTGCAGCGTCCCCATCTCCGCGAGGAGTGCGTCGAAGTCGGCGTCCGGATCGGCCATCAGCGCGGAGATCTCGTTGAACCGGTCGACCTTGGCCTTGATGGCGATGCCGTCCTGGATGTTCTCGAGGACCGTCTTCGACTCGTCGAGTTCCGGCTCCTGCATGAGGATGCCGACGGAGTACCCCGGCGAGAGCTTGGCCTCACCGTTGGACGGGGTGTCGAGCCCGGCCATGATCTTGAGGATCGTCGACTTTCCGGCGCCGTTGGGGCCGACCATGCCGATCTTCGCGCCCGGCAGGAACGCCATCGTGACGTCGTCCAGGATGAGCTTCTCGCCCACCGCCTTGCGCGCACGAACCATGGAGTAGATGTACTCAGCCACCGAAAACCGCTCCTTCTGTTGGCGTCGAAGATCGACACTCCAGCCTACCGGCCGCGAGTGGGCTTATCTGTGTACGCGAGTCACCAGTCGATCGGCCGCGTCGCGCCCACCAGGCACCGCCCGCCGGCGAGCTGGGGCATGACCGTGGTCACGACGGCACCGGTGGAGGGACCGACCTGTCCGATCAGGCACTCCTCCTCGCCCCAGCGGACCGAGAACTGGATGCTCTCCGCCGGGTTCCCGACCGTCGACTGGTCCGGCGTGAGCTGCATGGCGTCCCGATCGAATCCCGCCGCGACGAGACCGTCGACGTACGCGCGCCCCTCCCCGCGTTGCTCCGTCCCCCAGACCCGCTCCGCCACCGCCGTGAAGACGGGGAGGTTGTCCTCGGCGCTCCCGTCCGGCACCAGAGCCGGAGCGGCGGACGGCGTCGGATCGGCGGTGGTCGTCACCGTGGGAGTCGGCGTGGCCGCGGGCTCCGGCGCGCATCCGGCGAGGACGGCGGCCGAGACACCGGCGACGAGCACGAGCGCCGCAGCGCGGGACGGGAGGACCGATCGGAGCACGAGCAGAGTCTAAGCCGCCTCGCTCTCCGCTGGCTGATCCCACGCGCCGCGCACCTCGTGATCCGCCGTCGAGAGGTCACCGCTCTCCCCCTCCTCCGCCGGTGAGGGCCTGGCGCTCGGCCGATATGCCGTGGTCCCCCACCGGAGGTCATGCCCGATCGTGTCCGCGTCGATGTCGACGCTCGTCCCCTGCTTCCCGTTGCTCTCCCACGGGCGCACCCGGAGCCGTCCGGAGACGATGACGCTGTCCCCGACCCGCAGCGATGCCCGCGCGTGCTCCGCCAGCTGACGGAAAGCCGCGATCGAGAACCAGTTGGTCCCTGCGTCCACCCACGAACCGCTCGCAGCGTCGAAGCGCCGGTGCGTGCTCGCCAGCCGGAAGTTCGTGACAGGCACTCCTGCGCTCGTCCGCCCGGGTGTGGGCTCCGTCGCGACTCTCCCGACGACGGTCACCGTGTCGATCATCTGTTCGTCCTCTCGCTGCCGGCTCGGCGGCCGGATGCCCTCCAGCGTGCACCGCGCAGAGCAGGTGGCGGGGACGCGATCCCGTGATCCGTGGACAGGCTCGAGCGGCGGTGTATTGTGCAGAAGAGGCCAGGTCATCCGCGGATACCGGGGCCCGGGCAAATGTCGGTGGTCGGTCGTACGTTCGAACCATGGAAGGAGAGACCATGACCGCCACCACCGCTTCGATCCCCGCTCCCGGAGTGCCCCTCGCCGCACCGCCGCTCGCATCGCGCCGAGAACATCTCGTCCGTGCCGCCGATCACCTGTGGCGTGTCCAGGACAGCCGCGATCACGTCCTCGGCCATCTGCGGGTGGTGGCCGACCCTCTGGGCCTCCGTTACCGCGCGGAGCGGCTGCACCTGGCGACGGGCGGCTTCCGGCTGATCGGCGAGTTCTGGCGCGCGGATGACGCCGTCGACGCGCTGCGGCACTGCTGACAGCGGTCGTCTCGACCGGATTTCCCTGCGCCCCCGGCAGGATTCGAACCTGCGACCAAGAGATTAGAAGGCTCCTGCTCTATCCCCTGAGCTACGGAGGCGGACGTCTCTACCGTACCGCGCTCCCCCGCTGGATGTCGGGGCCGTCGATAGGATGGCGACATGGTGACTGCTTCGGAGAACGACCGCCTCGTCTGGATCGACTGCGAGATGACGGGTCTCGATCTCGCGGTCGACGAACTCGTCGAGATCGCCGTGGTGGTGACCGACTTCGAGCTCCGTCCGCTCGACCCCGGCTTCCAGGTCGTCATCCGTCCGAGCGCGGACGCGCTCGCGCACATGAACGACTTCGTCACCGCCATGCACGAGACCTCGGGGCTCATCGACGAGATCCCGCACGGAGTCACCCTCCAGGAGGCCGAGGAGCAGACGCTGGCTTACATCCGCCGCTTCGTCCCGCTCGAGCGCCGCGCACCTCTCGCCGGCAACACGATCGGTACCGACCGGATGTTCCTCGCGAAGTACATGCCGCAGGTCGACCAGTGGTTGCACTACCGGAACGTCGACGTGTCCAGCATCAAGGAGCTCTCCCGTCGCTGGTACCCCCGGGTGTTCTTCCAGGCTCCGGCGAAAGACGGCGGCCACCGCGCGCTGGCCGACATCCTGGAGTCCATCCGCGAGCTCCGCTACTACCGGGACGCTGTCTTCGTGGACGAGCCGGGGCCTTCCAGCGACGACGCCAAGGAGATCGCCGCGCGCACCGTGTCGGAGTTCGCCTCCAACATGTAATAGACTCGTGGGGTTGCCTGTTTCGGCGGGCGCATGGTGGGTATAGCTCAGTTGGTAGAGCGCCTGGTTGTGGTCCAGGAGGTCGCGGGTTCAAGCCCCGTTACTCACCCCAGCTCGAAGAGGCTCGGACCGGTTTGGTCCGAGTCTCTTCGCCTCTCCCGCGGCCCTAGACTGTCCTGGTGTCACTGGCGGTCTGGTTCTCTCTTCTCACCGCATCCGTGGTGATCAGCTTCACGCCGGGGGCCGGCGCGATCAACACGATGTCCAACTCCCTCACGCAGGGCTGGAAACGATCGATCTGGGGCATCATCGGCCAGCAGATCGCGCTCATCGTGCATGTCGTGATCGTCGCCGCGGGCGTCGGGCTCCTCGTCTCGCGCTCGGACGTGTTGTTCAACCTCATCCGATACGCCGGAGCCGCCTACCTCGTGTACCTCGGCATCCGGTTGATCCTGACCCGCCCCGCTCCGGCGCTCGACGACGCGCCGGATCCGGTGGATGCCCGGGAGAGCCACTGGTCGATGATGCGCCGCGGGTTCTGGGTGAACCTGCTGAATCCCAAGGCGATCGTCTTCTTCCTCGCCTTCATCCCGCAGTTCATCCGGCTCGATCAGCCTCCGCTTCCCCAGTATCTGGCTCTTGTCGCCACCGTCGTGGTCGTCGACGTCCTGGTGATGTGGGGGTTCTTCGCCACGGCGGCGCGCCCGTTCCGGCGCCTCACCCGCTCCCCGCGCGGCCAGCGGATCCTCAACACCGTGTTCGGAAGCCTCTTCATCGGCGTCGCGGCGCTGCTCGTCCTCCTGCACTGAGGATCCCATCGCACCCCCGTAGGCTGGAGGGGATGGACATGGACGCCGCGGCCTTCGAGGCCCTCGTGATCGACGAGCTCGACCAGCTGCCCGACGAGATGGTCGAGCAGCTCGAGAACGTCGTGTTCGTCGTGGAGGACCGTCCTGAGGACGGGAGCCTGGATCTCCTCGGCCTCTACGACGGCCTCGCGTTGCCGGAACGCACGCAGTACGGGATGGGTGAGCTGCCCGACCGCATCATCGTCTACCGGGAGCCGCACCTCGCGCAATGCGAGGACATCGACGAACTCCGCGACGAGATCCACACCACCCTCGTCCACGAGATCGCGCACTTCCATGGCATCGACGACGCCCACCTGCACGAGCTCGGATGGGCCTGACCGTGTCGACCGCTCTTCCCGAGATCGATGAAGCCACCGATCTCTCCGCTGCGCCCCTGGAGCCCTGGGAGGTCGTCGTGTGGAACGATCCGGTGAATCTGATGAGCTACGTCGTCCGCGTCTTCCGCACCTACTTCGGCTATACCCGCGAGCATGCCACCCGCCTCATGCTCGCCGTCCACCACGACGGACACGCGATCGTGGCCACCGGACCCCGCGAGACCATGGAGGTGCACGCGCAGGCGATGCACGACTACGGGCTCTGGGCCACCGTCAGGAAGGCCGTATGAACACCCCACCGATCACCCTCTCCGTCGCCACGATCGAGGGGATGCATCTGGCCCGGCTCGTCGATGACTTCATGGAACTGCTCCGGGATACCGAACAGGATGACCCCGGGGTGGCGCGGCTGACCCCGAACGCCTACCCGGACGACGACGATGCTTCGGTCGCCTTCGCGTCGGCCACCCGCGCGGATCTCCTCGATCGCCGCCTGCACGACGCCCGCACGATGCGCGCGTCGCTGCAGGTGTTCGATCCGGACGCCGAGGTGACCGATGAGGACGCCCGCGTCTCCCGCGACGTTCTGGTGCGCCGCGAAGACGTGGACGCCTGGCTGCGCACCCTCACCGCCATCCGCCTCGTGATCGCGACGCGCCTCGGCATCACCGACGACGCGCCCGACGTCGGCGGCGACGGTCAGGCGGTGTACGACTGGCTGGGATACCGCCTCGAACTCCTCATCGAAGCCGTGGATGAGAGCGACGCCGACGCCCTCCGCTGAGTGCGCTCAGGGAACCTCGACCACCCGCGTGGCGAGTTCGCGGGGGCTGTCCCGCTCGACGTGACGGCGCTCCTGCGCCGCCCACCGGTCCCAGTGCGGGCGATAGGTGTCTCCGTCCCGCGCGAGTGCCCGCGACTTGCGCGAGTGCTCTCCGGACTCCACCCAGACGCGGACGTCGGCCAGCCGTGCGGTGGACGGACGCAGGATCCCGCTGCCCTCGACGATGACGCCGAGTGCGGGATCGACCGCATGCGTTTCCGCCTCCTCGCCGCGCTCCCAGTCCCATCGACGCCAGGCCCCGAGAAGGCCGCGCCCGTGCGGCCGGAGGATGCCATCGAGGGCCCGCTCCGCGCCGCCGTCCAGCCCGTCCCATCCGGGATACAGGGAATCCAGCGCGATCACCTGCACACGACCGGCGACCGGCCAGGCGCGTGCCACGCGCGCAGCCAGGGAGGTCTTGCCGGCGCCGCTTCCGCCGTCGATGATCACGACAGGATTGGACGCCGCGAGTGCGCGCACGTCCTCGACGATCAGCGTCGCGGCCTGCGAGAGGGCGGCTGCGACCGCATCGTCACTTCTTGAGGGCACGGATGATGCGCGTGAGGGCCCGACCGGTGACCCAGACGAAGGGCACGGCCACGACGAGGAGCGTCACGATGTTCGGCTCGAAGCGCAGGCCCTCCTCACGACGGACGTAGACGCCCACCGGCACCGAGACGCCGCCACCTCCGCCACCTTCTCCGCCGTCCCCGCTGGCTCCGCCGAAGCCCGCGTAGGTGAACGCCACCGGAGTGACGGTGACGCCGTCGATCTCCTGCGGTTCCCCGTACGCGCTCTTCACGCCGAAAGACGCGACCTGATTCCCGAGTTCCAGTGCAATGTTCGGCATGTTCCCACGGTAGCCGACGGCGGCCTGCGGCGCGCGGTCAATCGACGCCGTGGTCCTTCGGATGCCGCGCGGCGCCCCGTCCTTCACCGCGTCCGATGTGGCGCGCCCTGCTGATCGTCGCCGAACCGAACCGCGCCATGGCCTCGTCGACGGCCCCTTCGACCTTGCGCCAGTCCTCGTCCTCGTCCCACAGCGCCAGCGCGCTGCCTCCTGCGGGCCGGAGGTTCTCGGCACGGACGCCCACAAGGCGGATGGGATCACGACGCTCGATGAGCGCGAACAGGCCCTGCGCTGCCTCGCCGATGCGCTGGCCGACCGCGGTCGGCTCCGGCAATGTCTGGGAGCGGCTGACGGTGCGGAAGTCGTCGAAACGGATCTTGATCGCGACCGTGGAGGTCTCCCACTCTGCACGGCGCAGGCGGGCGCCCACGCGATCGGCCAGCCGGAGCAGCTCGGCGCGGAGGAAGGCACGATCCGTGATGTCGTGGTCGAAGGTCTCCTCGTGTCCGATGCTCTTCTCCACGCGCTCCGTGTCGACCGCACGCGCGTCCTCCCCCCGCGCCAGCTGCGCGAGCCTCGCGCTCAGCGCCGGCCCCACGGCGCGGTCCAGCATCTCGGGCGATGCGGTGCGGAGGTCGCCGATCGTGCGGAGGCCGCGGGCCTCCAGTGCCTCCGCCGCCTTCGGCCCCACGCCCCACAGCGCTCGCACGGGGCGCGGCGCGAGGAAGGCGAGAGTGTCGCGTTCCGCGACCACGAGCATCCCGTCCGGCTTGGCCATGGTCGACGCCATCTTCGCCACATGCTTGGTCGCGGCCACGCCGACGCTGCACGTGATGCCGACCTCCGCGAGGACGCGCTCACGGATCTGGGCCGCGATCCCGGCGGGGCTCCCCCAGAGCCGGCGCACACCCTGTACGTCGAGGAACGCCTCGTCCACCGACAGCGGCTCCACGAGCGGCGTGAACGACTCGAAGATCGCCATCACCTGCCGCGAGACCTCTTGGTACCGGTGGAAGTGCGGCGGGACGATCCGTGCCGTGGGGCACAGCCGGAGGGCCTGCGACACGGGCATCGCGGAGCGCACGCCGTAGCGCCGTGCCTCGTAGGAGGCGCTGGAGACCACGGAGCGGCCATCCGGAGCCGCGATGATCAGCGGCAGTCCGCGAAGACTCGGGTCGTCCAGCACCTCGACGGCCGCATAGAACGCGTCCATGTCGACGTGGAGGATGCGCGTACCGGAGTCGTCGGCATCGGCCGAGGACACCATGCGGCCTCTGCCATCACCGTGTCCCATGAATCCATTGTCCCCTGGGCCTCCGACATGGAGGCCCAGGGGCGAGAATCACTGCGCGGCGCGCTCGAGGATGAGTTCGCGGACGCGGGCGGCGTCGGCCTGGCCCTTCATGGCCTTCATGACCGCACCGATGATGGCACCCGCGGCCTGGACCTTGCCGTCCTGGATCTTGGCCATCACATCGGGCTGGGCGGCGAGAGCCTCATCGATCGCCGCGATGAGCGCACCGTCGTCCGAGACCACGGCGAGACCGCGTGCGTCGACGACCTCCTGCGGCGTGCCCTCACCGGCGATCACGCCCTCCAGCACCTGGCGTGCGAGCTTGTCGGTCAGCGTCCCGGCGTCGACGAGCTGCTGCAGCGCCGCGACGTTCTCCGGGCTGACGAGGTCGACCGCATCCTCCTCCTGCGCATTGGCGAGGCGGGTGATCTCCCCCGTCCACCACTTCCGTGCCGCGGCCGGCGTGGCCCCGGCGGCGATCGTGGCCTCGACGACATCGAGCAGACCGCCGTTGCGCACGTCCTGGAACTCCAGCGGGGTGAAGCCCCACTCGTCCATGAGTCGGCGCCGACGGGCGACGGGCTGCTCGGGCAGGGCGGCGCGCAGCTCCTCGATCAGCTCGCGCGGCGGCTGCACCGGAAGCAGATCCGGCTCGGGGAAATACCGGTAGTCGTCGGCGTCCGACTTCGGACGTCCGGGAGAGGTGGTCCCGGTGTCCTCGTGCCAGTGCCGGGTCTCCTGGATGATGGTGCCGCCGTCGGCGAGGATCTGCGCCTGACGCTGGATCTCGTACCGCACCGCGCGCTCCACGGATCGCATGGAGTTGACGTTCTTCGTCTCCGTGCGCGTGCCGAGCTTCTCCTCACCCCGACGACGGAGCGAGACGTTGGCGTCGCACCGCAGGTTGCCGCGCTCCAGCCGAGCCTCGGAGATGCCGAGTCCGCGGACGATGTCGCGGATCGCGGCGACGTACGCCTTGGCGACCTCGGGAGCCCGGTGATCGGTGCCGAAGATCGTCTTCGTCACGATCTCGACGAGCGGGACGCCGGCGCGGTTGTAGTCGACGAGCGAGTACTCGGCGCCCTGGATCCGGCCGGTCGAGCCGCCCATGTGCGTGAGCTTGCCGGCGTCCTCCTCCATGTGCGCGCGCTCGATCGGGATCGTCACCATGGTGCCGTCCTCGAGCTCCACCTCGACCGACCCCTCGAAGGCGATCGGCTCGTCGTACTGGGAGATCTGGTAGTTCTTGCCGAGGTCCGGGTAGAAGTAGTTCTTCCGGGCGAACCGGCTGGACTCCGCGATCGAGCAGCCGAGCGCGAGGCCGAGGCTGATCGACGAGCGGATGGCCGTCTCGTTGACGACCGGCAGCGCACCGGGCAGTCCCAGGTCGACGGGGGCGATCAGCGTGTTCGGCTCCGCCGCGTGGTACGCCTCGTTCGCGGGGTTGGGAGCGTCGGAGAACATCTTCGTGTTCGTGTTGAGCTCGACGTGCACCTCGAATCCGAGGACCGGCTCGAACAGCTCGAGCGCCTTGTCGAAGTCCATGAGCTTGGCGGCGGCCATCAGCGCGCGCCTCCTTCCAGCTGGGGGGCACGGGACAGCAGCGGCGCGCCCCAGGAATCCACGAGCAGCGTCTCGAGGGCGGCACCCACCCGGTAGAGGCGGGCGTCCTCCCGCGCGGGAGCGAGGAACTGGATGCCGACGGGCAGCCCGTCGTCATCCGAGAGACCGCTCGGGATCGAGATGCCGGGGACACCGGCGAGGTTCGCCGGGATCGTGGTGATGTCGTTCAGGTACATCTGCAGCGGGTCGTCGATCTTCTCGCCGAGCTTGAAGGCCGTGGTCGGGGCCGACGGCGTGGCGATGACGTCGACATCGGCGAAGGCCGCGGCGAAGTCCTGCTGGATGAGCGTGCGGACCTTCTGCGCGCTGCCGTAGTACGCGTCGTAGTATCCGGCCGACAGAGCGTAGGTGCCGAGGATGATGCGGCGCTTGACCTCGTCGCCGAAACCGGCGTCGCGGGTCGCGGACATCACGTCCTCCACCGTCGGGTTGCCCGCCGGTGTGACCCGGAGGCCGAAGCGGACCGAGTCGAACTTGGCCAGGTTGCTCGAGGCCTCGGCCGGCAGGATCAGATAGTAGGCCGCGACGCCGTACTCGAAGTGCGGTGCACCGATCTCGACGATCTCGGCGCCCTGCGCCTCGAGCAGCGCCAGCGCGCTGCGGAACGAGGCCGCGACGCCCGGCTGGAAACCGCTGTCGGGAAGCTCGCGGATGACGCCGACGCGGAGACCCTTGAGGCCGTCCCCGCGCGCACCCTCGCGTGCAGCCGCCGCGAAGGACGGCCACTGCTCGTCGAGCGACGTGGAGTCCTTCGGGTCGTGGCCGCCGATCGCGTCGTGCAGCAGACCCGCATCGAGCACCGTGCGGGTGACCGGGCCGACCTGGTCGAGGCTCGACGCCAACGCGATGGCACCGTAGCGGCTGACGCCGCCGTAGGTCGGCTTCACGCCGACCGTGCCGGTCACGTGCGCAGGCTGGCGGATCGATCCGCCGGTGTCGGAGCCGAGGGCGAGCGGTGCCTCGAAGGCGGCGACGGCGGCGGCAGAGCCCCCACCCGAGCCGCCGGGGATCCGGTCGAGGTCCCAGGGGTTGCGGGTCGGGCCGTAGGCGGAGTGCTCCGTCGAGGAGCCCATCGCGAACTCATCCATGTTCGTCTTGCCGAGCGCGATGAGGCCGGCAGCTCGGGAGCGGGCCACGACTGTCGCGTCGTACGGCGAGCGGTACCCCTCGAGGATCCGCGAGCCGCTCGTGGTCGGCTGATCCGTTGTGACGAGCACGTCCTTGATCGCGAGCGGGACACCGGCGATCGGCCCGAGGTCCTCCCCCGCGGCGCGACGAGCGTCGATGTCTGCCGCCGCGCCGAGGGCATGCTCGTTGACGTGCAGGAACGCATGGACGTCGTCGTCGACCTGGGCGATGCGGTCGAGGTGCGCCTGCGTGGCCTCGACGCTGGAGACCTCCCGCGTCGCGAGCTTGTCGGCGAGTTCCGCCGCGGTCAGCCGGATGATGTCGCTCACTGCTCTTCTCCCAGGATCGCGGTGACGCGGAACCGGCCGTCGGCCTGGTCCGGGGCGTTCTGCAGCACCTGCTCGTGCGTGAGCGTCTCGCCGACCACGTCGGGACGGAACACGTTGCTCAGCGGGATCGGGTGGCTGGTCGCGGCGACATCGGCGGTCGCGACCTCGGACACCTTGGCGATGTTGTCGACGATGGCGTCGAGCTGGCCCGTGAGCCGCGTCACCTCGTCGTCGTTCAGCTGGATGCGCGCGAGCACGCCGAGATGGCGCACAAGATCAGGGGTGATTTCAGACACGCCCCCAGTCTAGTTGGCGAGCCGCCCGCCGCTCGGCGCGGCGCGGCCCGCCTAAGCTGGGCGCGTGAGCACGTTCCAGCCCCCTCGCCCGTGGATCGCCAGCTACGCCGACGGCGTTCCGGAGGACCTCGCCCCCGTCAGCGGCTCCCTCGTGGACATCGTCGCCGCATCAGCCAGGGACTACCCGGATGCCCCGGCCCTGCAGTTCTTCGGCCGGGAGACCACCTACGCGCAGCTGCAGGAGGCGATCGATCGCGCCGCGGCGGGGCTCCGTGATCTCGGCGTCCGCGCCGGTGACCCGGTCGCCATCGTCCTGCCGAACTGCCCGCAGCACATCATCGCGTTCTACGCGGTGCTGCGGCTCGGTGCGGTCGTGGTCGAGCACAACCCGCTCTACACCCCTCGCGAACTGCGCAAGCAGTTCGAGGACCACGGGGCCAAGCACGCGATCGTCTGGAACAAGGTCGTCGCGACAGTCCAGGAGTTCCCGAGCGACTTGGCCGTCTCGACCCTCGTGTCCGTGGACGTCACGCGCGCGATGCCGGCCCTCACCCGCTTCGCCCTCCGGCTGCCGGTCGCGAAGGCGAGGGAGTCGCGGGCTGCGCTGACCGAGCGCGTCCGCGGCACCGTGCTCTGGGAGTCGGTGCTCGCCGGTGACCCGATCCCCGCCTCGCATCCCCAGCCGGGCACGGACGACCTGGCGATCATCCAGTACACGTCCGGGACCACCGGCACGCCGAAGGGCGCCGCCCTCACGCACCGCAACCTCCTCGCCAACGCCGCACAGTCCCAGGCCTGGGTGCCGTCGATCCAGCGCGGCAAGGGCTGCGTCGTGTACGCCGTGCTGCCCATGTTCCACGCCTACGGACTGACGCTCTGCCTCACCTTCGCGATGTCGATGGGCGCGCGTCTGGTGCTGTTCCCGAAGTTCGACCCGGACCTCGTGCTCGACGTCGTCAAGAAGCATCCGGCGACGTTCCTCCCGCTCGTCCCACCCATCGCCGACCGGCTTCTCGCCGCCGCGAACGCCAAGGGCGTCTCCCTCGAGGGCATCGAGGTCGCGATCTCCGGCGCGATGGCGCTGCCGCACGAGCTCGTCGTCCCGTTCGAGGCCGCCACGCACGGCTACCTCGTCGAGGGCTACGGGCTGAGCGAGTGCTCGCCCGTCCTCATGGCGAACCCGGTCGCCGACAACCGGGTTCCCGGCACCGTAGGACTCCCTCTCCCGGGCACGGAGTGCCGCGTCGTCGATCCGGAGAATCCCACCGAGGACGTCCCGGCCGGTTCCGCCGGCGAACTCATCGTGCGAGGCCCGCAGGTGTTCTCCGGCTACTACGGCAAGCCCGAGGAGACCGAGGCTGTGTTCGTCGATGGCTGGTACCGGACGGGCGACATCGTCACGATCGACGACGGCGGCTTCGTGCGCATCGTCGACCGCATCAAGGAGCTCATCATCACCGGCGGCTTCAACGTCGCCCCGACCGAGGTGGAGAACGCGCTGCGCCAGCATCCGTCGGTCGCCGACGCGGCGGTCGTCGGGCTGCCCAGCGACCACTCGGGCGAAGAGGTCGTCGCGGCCATCGTCGTCGATCCCGGTGCCGACGTCGACATGGAGGCGATCCGCGAGTATGCGCGCAGCATCCTCACGCCGTACAAGGTGCCGCGCCGCGTGTTCATCGTCGAGGAGCTGCCGAAGTCGCTGATCGGCAAGGTGCTGCGCCGGCAGGTGAAGGAGAAGCTGCTCGCCCTCACGTCGGGGGCCTGAGCCGGCCCCACAGGAAGCGGGGGGCCGGGCGCGCTACCCTTGGGAAGTGACCCCTGAAGAAGTGACCCCCGCCGACGCCCCCGACGAGTCCCCTGCAACCCCCGGATTCGAGGACCTCGGCATCACTGGGCCGGTCCTCAAGGCCATCAAGGATCTCGGCTACGAGACCCCGTCGCCCATCCAGGCCGCGACCATCCCCACCCTCCTCGCCGGCCGCGATGTCGTCGGCATGGCGCAGACCGGAACCGGCAAGACCGCCGCCTTCGCCCTGCCCGTGCTGGAGCGGCTCGACGTCGCGCAGAAGACGCCGCAGGCCCTCGTCCTCGCACCGACCCGTGAGCTCGCGCTGCAGGTCTGCGAGGCGTTCGAGTCCTACGCCTCCCGCATGAAGGGCGTGCACGTGCTGCCCGTCTACGGCGGTCAGGGATACGGTGTGCAGCTGTCCGCCCTCCGCCGCGGCGTGCACGTCGTGGTCGGCACCCCCGGCCGCATCATGGACCACCTGGCCAAGGGCACCCTCGACCTCTCCGAGCTCCAGTACCTCGTGCTGGACGAGGCCGACGAGATGCTGAAGATGGGCTTCGCGGAGGACGTGGAGCAGATCCTCGCTCAGACGCCGGAGGAGAAGCAGGTCGCCCTTTTCTCGGCCACGATGCCTGCGCAGATCCGCCGCCTCGCGCAGCAGTACCTCCGCGACCCGGAGGAGATCACGGTCAAGTCCAAGACCGCGACCAACACGAACATCACCCAGCGCTACCTCGTCGTCTCGTATGCGCAGAAGGTGGACGCGCTGACCCGCATCCTCGAGGTGGAGAACTTCGACGGGATGATCGTCTTCGTCCGCACGAAGAACGAGACCGAGACCCTGGCCGAGAAGCTCCGCGCCCGCGGGTACTCCGCCGCCGCGATCAACGGTGACGTGCCGCAGGTGCAGCGCGAGCGGAGCGTCAACCAGCTCAAGGACGGCAAGCTCGACATCCTCGTCGCCACGGACGTCGCCGCCCGCGGCCTCGACGTCGAGCGCATCAGCCACGTCGTCAACTTCGACATCCCCACCGACACCGAGTCGTACGTGCACCGCATCGGACGGACCGGACGGGCCGGAAGGACGGGCGACGCGATCAGCTTCATCACCCCGCGCGAGCGCTACCTGCTCAAGCACATCGAGAAGGCGACGCGTCAGCAGCCCACGCAGATGCAGCTGCCGAGCACCGAGGACGTGAACACGACGCGGCTCGCCCGCTTCGACGACGCCATCACGACCGCACTGTCGGAGACGTCGCGCATCGACGCGTTCCGCGACATCATCGCCCACTACGTCCGGCACCACGACGTGCCGGAGGGTGACGTCGCGGCCGCTCTCGCCGTGGTCGCCCAGGGCTCCACCCCGCTGCTGCTCGACCCCGCGCAGGACGCCCTGGCGCAGGCGGTGGCCGCCGACAACCGTCCGCCGCGCGAGCGGCAGACGCGGGAGCCGCGGGAGCCCCGGGAGCGTCGCGGGCGCGGCGACTACACCCCCTACCGGATCGAGGTGGGACGGCGGCACCGCGTCGAACCGCGGCAGATCGTCGGCGCGCTGGCGAACGAAGGCGGCCTGGGCCGCGACGACTTCGGCGCGATCAACATCCGTCCCGACTTCTCGATCGTCGAGCTCCCGGCGAACCTCGACCCCGCCGTCCTCGACAAGCTCCGCGACACGCGCATCTCGGGACGCCTGATCGAGATCGCCCCCGACCGTGGGCCCGGGGCGCGCCGCGGGTCGTCCTCGCGCGACGGCGACGGCCGTGGCCGACCGCCCCGCTACGACCGGACCGATCGGCGCGACCGCGACGATCGCCCGGCGCCCCGCGACCGCGAGGAGAAGCCCTTCCGCAAGCCCCGCCACAAGGCTTGAGCGGACCGACGATGCGCATCGACCGCGCCGGCAGGGAGGATCTGGCCGCGCTCGCCCAGCTCAAGTGGGAGGACGTGCCCGCGGACCTGACGGCCGGTCGGTCGCTCGACGCCTTCACCGCCGAGCTGGGCGACTGGTGGCGGGCCCACGACCGCACCCACGTGGCCTTCGTCGCGCGTCGCGATGACGACGACCGCATCGTCGGCGCGGCGTGGGTCGCCCTCGTGCCTCGCGTGCCGCGGCCGGGTGCTCCGCACCGCCTCTCCGCGGACATCCAGAGCGTCTTCGTCCTTCCCGAGCATCGGGGACGAGGAGCGGGGCGCGGTCTCATCGCCGCGGCCTGCGCTCACGCGGTCTCCGTGGGCGCCGAACGGATCACGGTGCACTCGAGCGAAGCAGCCGTCGGGCTCTATCAGGAGCTGGGGTTCGCGGACTCCCCACGGCTGCGGCAGTTCCTCGCTCCCACCACGGCGGCGCCGGAGAGCGCCTGATCCTCAGTCCAGCGCCGCGGGCCCCTCGGTGACCAGGACGTGGAACTGCGCGGCGTCGAGGATGCGGACACCGAGCTCCTCCGCCTTCGCAAGCTTGGAGCCGGCTCCCGGCCCCGCGGCCACGAAGTCCGTCTTCTTCGACACGCTCGAGGCCGCCTTTCCGCCGGCCTTGATGATCGCCTCCTGCGCCCCCTCGCGGGTGTACCCGTCGAGAGAGCCCGTGGCCACCACGGTGAGTCCCTCCAGCACTCCCCCGGCCGCGACCGCCGCTCCCGGTCCCGGGTGGCCCGGTGTCGCCCACTGCACGCCCGCCTCCGCCCACTGCTGGACGATCTCCTGGTGCCAGTCGACCTCGAACCAGGCGCGCAGGGAGTCGGCGATGATGCCGCCCACGCCCTCGACCGCCGCCAGCTCCTCGCGCGACGCGGCACGGATCGCATCCAGCGACCCGAACCACTGCGCGAGCGCCCGCGCGGCGACCGGTCCGACGTGCCGGATGTTGAGCGCGACGAGGAGCCGCCAGAGGTCTTTGGTCTTCGCCTTCTCCAGCTCCGCCAGCAGGGTCAGCGCCTGGGAAGACGGCTGCGGACCCTCCAGACCCGACTTCTTCTCGGCCGCGGTCGGGTTCCGTCGGAACGGCGCGCGGGTCTTCACGAGGCCGTCCTCGTCCTCGCGCGGCAGACCCGTCTCCGCATCGCGCACGACGACCTCGATCGGCACGAGCTGCTCCAGGGTCAGGGCGAACAGCCCCGCTTCCGTGATCAGGGGAGGCTCCGCCGGGGATGTGGGCTGGGTCAGGGCCGCCGCCGTCACCTCGCCAAGGGCCTCGACATCGAGGGCTCCTCGCGAGCCGATGTGCTCGACGCGTCCGCGCACCTGGGCGGGGCACGAGCGGGCGTTCGGGCACCGGAGATCGATGTCCCCCTCCTTCATGGCGCGCAGCGGTGTGCCGCACTCGGGGCAATCGACGGGCATGACGAACTCCCGCTCGGTCCCGTCCCGCTTCTCGACCACGGGGCCGAGCACCTCGGGGATCACGTCGCCTGCCTTGCGCAGCACCACGGTGTCGCCGATGAGGACGCCCTTGGCCTTGACCACGTCCTTGTTGTGGAGCGTCGCCTGACGGACCACGGATCCGGCGACGTGCGCCGGCGCCATCACCGCGAAGGGCGTCGCACGACCGGTGCGACCGACGGAGACGACGATGTCGAGGAGCTTCGTCTGCACCTCCTCCGGCGGGTACTTGTACGCGATCGCCCAGCGGGGCGCCCGACTCGTCGCTCCCAGCTCGTCATGCAGGTCGAGCTCGTCGACCTTGACCACGATGCCGTCGAGCTCATGCTCGATGTCGTGCCGATGCTCGCCGTAGTACTCGACGAAGGTGACGACGTCGTCGATGCTCCGGCACACCTTCGTGTGCGGGCTGGTCGGCAGGCCCCAGGCCGATAGCAGCTCGTACACCTGGCTCTGGGCCGCGACCGGCGGGTTCGTCCAGGCACCGATGCCGTGCACGTACAGCGCGAGCGACTCGATGCGCAGCAGCCCCGCTTCCAGCTCCAAGCCGTCCTTCTTGTCGATCTGCTGCCGCAGGCCGCCACTGGCCGCGTTGCGGGGATTCGCGAAGGCTGGGAAACGCCGTGCCGCCGCGGTGCGCGCCTTCTCCTCGTCGAACGGCTTCTTCGCGCCACCCCTGGCCTCCCAGCGCGCGAGGGCGTCCGCATACGCGCGGTCTCGGAACGCCGCCTGCGCCGCGTTCAGCCGCTCGAACGCGGCGACCGGGATGAAGACCTCTCCGCGGACCTCGACGATCGGCGGGTGCCCCTCCCCGGCGAGCCGTTCGGGGATCTCCGGGAGCCGGAGCGCGTTCTCGGTGACGATCTCGCCCACCCGGCCGTCGCCACGGGTCGCGGCCGATGTCAGCACGCCGTTCTCATACCGCAGGTTGATCGCGAGGCCGTCGATCTTCAGTTCGGTCAACCAGTCGACGTCCCGCCCGGCGGCGGCCCGCGTCTTCTGCGCCCATTCGCGCAGCTCCTCGATGGAGAAGACGTTGTCGAGGCTGAGCATCCGCTCGGCGTGCTCGATCGTCGCGAGCCCGGTCGCCTCCGCGGCGCCGACCATCTGCGTCGGCGAGTCCTGCCCCTGCAACTCGGGGTGCAGGCGCTCGAGCTCTTCCAGGCGCCGCATCCAGCCGTCGTACGTGGCATCGTCGACGAGTGAGGTATCGCGGCCGTAGTACGCGTCCTTCGCCTCGAGGATGCGGGTGGTCAGCTCCTCGGCCTCGCGGCGGGCGTCTTCCAGTGAGATGTTCTCCGGCACTCCGTCAGTCTAGGAGCGGCGACCGACATCCGCCCGGATCAGACGCCGACCGGGACCGCGGAGACGGTGGAATCGATGGTGAACTGCCCGAGCACGCGCGTGCCGATGTACAGCACGGCGGTCTGCCCGGGGGCGACACCGTCAAGCGGAGAATCGGGCACGACGCGGACGCCCTCCGTCGTGACGGTGGCGGTGGCGGGTACCGGCTCGGCATGCGCACGGATCTGCACGTCGCACGCGAACACCGACGCGGTCGGCGCGGCGCCGGCCCAGCTGAGCCGCTCCCCCGCGATCTCGGCGATCGCCAGAGCCTCCTTCGGGCCGACGACCACCGTGTTCGACACGGGGCGCACCTCGAGCACGAAGCGCGGCTTGCCGTCCGCCGCCGGGACGCCGAGCTTGAGTCCGCGCCGCTGACCGACCGTGAAGGCGTGGGCGCCCTCGTGCGCACCGACGACGGCACCGGTGCGGTCGACGATCTCGCCGGTGGCCGTGCCGACCTTCTCGGCCAGCCAGCCCCGGGTGTCGCCGTCCGGGATGAAGCAGATGTCGTGGCTGTCCGGCTTCTGGGCGACGCTGAGACCGCGCTGCTCGGCCTCCGCCCGCACGAGCGCCTTCGACGGCGTGGTGCCCAGCGGGAAATAGGTGTGCGCGAGCTGATCGGCCGTGAGGACGCCGAGCACGTACGACTGGTCCTTCGCGTTGTCCGAGGCGCGGTGCAGTTCGAGCCCGTCCGGGCCATCGAGGAGGGTCGCGTAGTGCCCGGTGCAGACGGCGTCGAAGCCGAGCTCCAGAGCTCGCTCCAGCAGGGCGGCGAACTTGATCTTCTCGTTGCACCGCATGCACGGGTTCGGGGTGCGGCCGGCGCGGTACTCCGCGACGAAGTCGTCGATCACGTCATCGCGGAAGCGCTCGGAGAAGTCCCACACGTAGAAGGGGATCCCCAGGAGGTCGGCGGCCCGGCGCGCGTCGAGGGCGTCCTCGATCGTGCAGCAGCCCCGGCTCCCTGTGCGCAGCGTCCCCCCGGCGCGGGAGAGCGCCAGGTGCACGCCGACGACGTCGTGCCCCGCCTCGACGGCACGCGCGGCCGCGACGGCGGAGTCCACACCACCGCTCATGGCCGCAAGGATTCGCATGGGTCCAGTCTACGAGCGCCTGGCTGCGCGGGACCCGGATGCGCGCGCGTAGGCCTCGCCGATCGCGGCGAGCACCGCATCCACATCCTCGGTAGTGGAGGTGCGCCCCAGGGAGAAACGCAGCACGCTCCGGGCGTCCGTCTCGCTGCGCCCCATCGCCATCACGACGTGTGAGGGCTCGGCGACCCCCGCCTGACAGGCGGAACCCGTCGAGGCGGACACCCCGGCGACGTCCAGCAGGAACAACAGACTCTCCCCCACCGCGCCGGGGAAGAGCAGATGAGCCGTGCCGGGGAGGCGGTGATCGGGGTCGCCGAGGAGCTCGGCCGCCGGCACCCGCGCACGGATGCCCTCGACCAGGCGGTCACGCAGGTCGCCCACCCGGACGCCCTCGGCGGCCCGCTCACGCTCGGCGAGTTCGAGCGCTGTCGCCAGCGCCGCCGCTCCCGGCACGTCCTGGGTGCCCGCGCGCAGACCCCGCTGCTGGCCGCCACCCCTCAGAAGTGGTGTCAGCCGGGCCGACCGCGCCACCACCAGCGCCCCGACGCCGACCGGCGCTCCGACCTTGTGTCCGGCGATGCTGAGCGCCACGAGGCCCACGCCGTCGTCCGCATGGCCGCGGAGATCCCGGAAGGACAGCGGCAGGTGTCCGAGCGCGGCGACCGCGTCGAGGTGCAGCGGGACTTCGGCGTGCGCGGCCGCAGCAGCGACGGCGGACGCGTCGTTGATGGTTCCGGTCTCGTTGTTCGCTACGAGCGCCGTCGCGAGTGCTGCCCCGGGAAGGGCCGCTGCGAAGCGGCCCTCGTCGATCCGCGCCTGCGGAGACAGCGGAACCGCGCGCACCTCGGCGCCATCCGCCACCAGGGCTGCGACCGTGTCCATCGTCGCGTGATGCTCGCCGTCCGGCACCACGACAGCGGTCGTCCCCGGACGACGCGAGTGCCACAGTCCCTGGAGGGCGAGGTTGATTGACTCGGTACCGCCGGAGGTCAGCACCACTTCGATCGGGTCGGCCCCGAGGACCGCCGCCACGCGCTCCCGCGACTCCTCCAGCACCCGGCGCGCGTCCTGCCCGGCGCCGTGCGTCGACGAGGCGTTGCCGACGATAACCGATGCCTCCAGCCACGCGTCCCTGGCCTCCGGGCGCAGCGGGGTGGTCGCCGCGTGGTCGAGATAGTGCCGCATGCTTCGATTCTCCCCGATCCGTGCCCCGAACGGTCCGTCTGCGCGTGAGACCGGGTGCGTCCTGTCATGAGACTGAAATGCAACACGTTTAGGGTGTATCCATGTCTTCGTCCCTCGACTCCGTCGTGCCCGGTGGGGCGATCCTCGACAACCTCGGCGTCCGGCTGCACGACGGCATCGGCACGCTGCGGGTCTGGTCACAGAACGCCTCCGCCGTCGAGCTCGTCGTCTTCGACGCGACGGACCTCGACTGGGTCGTCGACCAGGCTCCGCTCGAACGGCGGCCCGGGGGCGTCTGGGAGGTCACGACGCCGTTGCTGCAGCCCGGAGTCCGCTACGCGCTCCGCGTCGAGGGCCCGCACGGGCCCGGCAACACGTTCAACCCGGAGACGCTGCTTCTCGACCCGTATGCGCGGGGCCTCGCCCAGGGACACGGCTACCAGGAGTGGCGGGCCGTGGTCATCGAGGACGGCTTCGACTGGGGCGATTCGACGAAACCGCGCGTCCCGACGGACCGCACCGTCATCTACGAGGGTCACCTGAAGGGACTGACCAAGCGGCACCCCGACATCCCGCCCGCGCTGCACGGCACCTACGCGGGGCTCGCGCATCCGGCCATGATCGAGCACCTCCACACCCTCGGGGTGACGTCGGTGGAGCTGCTCCCCGTCCACGCCTTCGTCCCGGAACCGCGACTGCTGGAGCGGGGGCTGACGAACTACTGGGGCTACAACACGCTCAACTTCTTCACCCCGCACGCCGCCTACGCGACGGAGGACGCCCGGAAGCGGGGACCAGAGGCGATCATCGCCGAGTTCAAGGGCATGGTCAGGCTGCTGCACGAGGCCGGCCTCGAGGTGATCCTCGACGTGGTCTACAACCACACGTCGGAGGAGGGGATCGGCGGACCGCGCTCCAGCCTCCGCGGGATCGACAACGCCCGGTACTACCGGCAGGACGACGCGGGCGTGTACGTCGACACCACCGGATGCGGCAACACCCTCAACACCGCGACCGATGCCGGAGCCCGGCTGGTGCTGGACTCGCTCCGGTACTGGGCGGAGGAGATGCAGATCGACGGGTTCCGCTTCGACCTGGCGACGGCGATCGCCCGCGACGGCGCACACACCTATACCCCAGACCATCCGCTTCTGCAGGCGATCGCCGCCGATCCCGTCCTCGCGGAGACCAAGCTCATCGCGGAACCCTGGGACGTCGGTCTGGGGGGCTGGCAGACGGGCAACTTCCCCGCGGGGTGGCATGAGTGGAACGACCGGTACCGCGACCGGGTGCGTAACTTCTGGCTGAGCGACATCGACTACGCGCGGCGGGCCTCGGCACCGGTCGGGATCGGGGGCTTTGCCACCCGCCTCGCCGGATCGTCGAACACCTTTAGCGAGGAGCGCGGACCCCTCGCGAGCATCAACTTCGTCACGGCGCACGACGGGTTCACGCTGCACGACCTCGTCTCGTACGACGTCAAGCACAATGAGGCCAACGGCGAGCACAACCGCGACGGCGCCGACCTCAACCGATCCTTCAATCACGGCGTGGAGGGCCCCACGGACGATCCGGCCATCCTCGCCGCCCGGCGGAAGGCCATGCGCAACCTGCTCGGCACCCTGCTGCTCTCGGCCGGCATCCCGATGCTCACCGCCGGGGACGAGGTGGGGCGCAGCCAGCGCGGCAACAACAACGCCTACGCACAGGACTCGCCGCTGTCGTGGCTGTCCTGGGAGTTCGAGCCCTGGCAGGAAGACCTCCGGGCGCACGTCGCGCGCCTGGTGCGGCTGCGTCAGGAGAACCCGGCACTGCGTCCGAGCCGGTACGCGCGCCTGGGCGAGCACATCCCGAACGCGTCGGTCATGGACTGGTACGACCAGGACGGCGCGACGATGGAACCGAACCAGTGGACGGATCCCGGCAACCGCACCCTGCAGTACGTCGCCGCGTCCACGCCGGACAAGGAACCCGCCAACCGCATCCTGCTGATCGTGCACGGGACGGAGGCGCCGATCGACGTGCGGCTTCCGGAGGAGATCGATGACGCCACGCGCTTCGTCTCCCTCTGGTCGAGCGCCGACGAGCGCCCGTCGGAGGTGGAGGACACGTTCGCGCCGGGCGATGTCCTGCCGATCCCCGGCACGTCCATGCGCCTGTTCCGGGTCGAGTGATAGCACGGTTCGGCGCCGGGGTCGAGCGGTAGGTTCCGACAGGCCCGAGCGGTAGATTCGGCATGTGACTGCACGTGCTGGAACCCGACCCACGGCTCTCCGGAGCCCCGTTCAGATCCCGACGCGCGCCGCCGACGCGGATCTCCCCGGAGCCCTGCGGACGACCCGGATCCCCTTGCTCGACGGTACCCCTGCGGTCCCCGGCGGGTTCCCGGCCAAGGCCTTCGCAGGCGAGGTCGTCCCCTTCCGCGTTGTGGCATTCCGGGAAGGGCACGATCTCATCGGCGTGCACGTGCGACTGACGTCTCCGACCGGCGAGGAGAGCCTGCACCGGCTGACCGCCCTCGCGGACGGCACCGATCGCTGGGAAGCCGCGATCGCGCTCGACGCGGAGGGCGTCTGGCGGTACCGCTTCGAGGGATTCTCGGACGACTTCGCCACTTGGGCTCATGCTGCGCACCTCAAGATCGCCGCGGGAGTCGATGTCGAGGTGATGGCCGCCCTGGGCGCCGAGCTCCTGCAGCGCGCCGCCGCCGAGAAGGACCGCCCCGCGGCTCAGCGCACGCGGCTGCGCGCCCGAGCCGAGGAGCTCCGGAGAGGTGACGCCGCCACGACCGCTGCGTCGGCGGTCGACCCCGAACTCGCGGCGATCTTCCGCGACCGTCCCGTCACGACCCTGCGCTCCGCCTCCACGGAGCAGGTCCTCCGCGTCGAGCGCACCCGCGCGGGCGTCGGCTCCTGGTATGAGTTCTTCCCCCGCTCCGAGGGTGCCCGTCGCCTCACGGACGGCACGGTGCGCAGCGGCACGTTCCGCACCGCCGCGAAGCGCCTGCCCGAGGTCGCCCGGATGGGATTCGAGGTGATCTACCTCGTCCCGGTCCACCCCATCGGCACCACCAACCGCAAGGGTCGCAACAACACCCTCGTCGCCGAACCGGGCGATCCGGGCTCGCCATACGCGATCGGAGCGGCGGAGGGCGGACACGACGCGATCCATCCCGACCTCGGAACCCCGCAGGACTTCCGCGCCTTCGTGCGCGCCGCCCGGAAGGAAGGGCTGGAAGTCGCCCTCGATCTCGCCCTGCAGGCCTCCCCCGACCACCCGTGGGTCCGCGACCACCCGGAGTGGTTCACGACCCTGCCGGACGGGAGCATCGCCTACGCGGAGAACCCGCCCAAGAAGTACCAGGACATCTACCCGCTGAACTTCGACAACGATCCGGAAGGCATCGCGGCCGAGATGCTCCGGATCGTCCGGCACTGGGTGGGCGAGGGCGTCCGGATCTTCCGCGTGGACAACCCGCACACCAAGCCGCTGCAGTTCTGGGAGTGGCTGATCGCGACGGTCAATGAGACGGATCCTGACGTCATCTTCCTCGCCGAGGCGTTCACCCGACCCGCCGTGATGCGTGCGTTGGCCGCGGTGGGCTTCCAGCAGAGCTACAGCTACTTCACCTGGCGCAACACCAAGCCCGAGCTGGAGGAGTTCCTCACCTCGATCTCCCACGAGACGGCCGACTACATGCGTCCGAACCTCTTCGTGAACACGCACGACATCCTCACCGAGTACCTCCAGTTCGGCGGTCGCGCGGCGTATCGCATCCGTGCCTGCATCGCCGCGATGGCCGGGCCCGTGTACGGCGTGTACGCCGGCTACGAGCTCATCGAGAACGTGGCCCGCCCTGGTTCCGAGGAGAACATCGACAACGAGAAGTACGAGTACAAGTTCCGGGACTGGGCGGGGGCCGAGGAACGCGGGGAGTCCCTGGCTCCGCTGCTCCGGCGACTGAACGAGATCCGTGCGGCACATCCGGCGCTGCGGCAGCTCCGCAACCTCGAACTGCACTGGAGCGACGACGACGCCGTCCTCGTGTTCAGCAAGCACCTCGACGCTGCCTTCACCGGCACCGGCAGGCCGGACACCCTCATCGTCGTGGCGAACGTCGACCCGCACTCGGTGCGCGAGACCACCGTCCACCTCGACACCACGCGTTGGGGCATCCCGCTCGGCGAGACCTTCGAGGTGGAGGATCTCCTGACCGGCAGTGTCTGGACCTGGAGCGACCACAACTACGTCCGGCTCGACGCCTTCGACGAGCCCGTCCACATCCTGAAGGTGAGGGAGCGCGCATGAGCCGCATCGAGGACACCGCCGACGCCGAGTGGGACGCGGTCGCTGCCGCTCAGCATCACGACCCGCACTCCGTGCTCGGGGCGCACCCCGCCAAGGACGCTGCCGGCCGTACGGTCACCGCCGTCCGCGCCCGCCGGCCGCTCGCCGAGACCGTCGAGGCCGTGTTCGGCGACGGGAGCAGGCTCGCCCTGTCCCACGTCGCGCACGGCGTCTGGGAGGGCACGCACCCCGGACCGCCCCTCCCGTATCGCATCGCGACGCGCTACCGCGGCGAGGAGGAGACGGTCTCCGGTGACCCGTACCGGCATGCCCCGACGCTGGGCGATCTCGACCTGCACCTCATCGCCGAGGGCCGGCACGAGCGGCTCTGGGAGGCGCTGGGTGCCCATCCCCGCACCCAGGGCGACGAGCACGGCGTCTCCTTCGCGGTATGGGCTCCCGATGCATCGGCCGTCCGGGTCGTGGGCGACCACAACGGTTGGAACGGCGAGAGCCACGCCATGCGCTCGCTCGGGGCCAGCGGCGTCTGGGAGCTCTTCATCCCTGACCTCCCCGTCGGCACCCGGTACAAGTACCAGATCCGTACGCGGAGCGGCGCCTGGATCCTCAAAGCGGACCCGATGGCTCTGGCGGCACAGGTACCCCCGGAGACCGCGTCTGTCGTCACCGCGTCGTCCTACGTCTGGGCGGACGGCGCGTGGATGACCCGACGTGCCGCGACCCATGCCGTCGCGCAGCCGCTGTCCGTGTACGAGGTGCACGTCGGCTCCTGGCGCGGGGGCCTGGGGTACCGTGAGCTGGCCGATCCGCTGATCGCGCACGTGCAGGAGACGGGCTTCACGCACGTCGAGTTCATGCCGCTCGCCGAGCATCCGTTCGGCGGATCGTGGGGCTATCAGGTCAGCGGCTACTACGCGCCGACGAGCCGGTACGGCTCCCCCGACGACCTGCGGTACCTCATCGACCGCCTGCACCAGGCCGGCATCGGCGTGATCATGGACTGGGTCCCCGGGCACTTTCCCAAGGACGCCTTCGCCCTGGCGCGCTTCGACGGCCAGCCTCTGTACGAGCACCCCGACCCTCGCCGTGGCGAGCATCAGGACTGGGGCACGCTCATCTTCGACTACGGCCGGCCCGAGGTCCGCGGCTTCCTCGTCGCGAACGCACTGTACTGGCTCGAGGAGTTCCACGTCGACGGCCTCCGGGTCGATGCCGTGGCGTCGATGCTCTACCTCGACTACTCGCGCCGCGAGGGCGAGTGGGAGCCGAACATCCACGGCGGACGCGAGAATCTGGAGGCGATCCGCTTCCTTCAAGAGGTCAACGCCACGGCCTACCGGCTCCACCCCGGGATCCTCATGATCGCCGAGGAGTCCACGAGCTTCCCCGGCGTCACAGCGCCGACGGATCATGCCGGACTCGGGTTCGGGTTCAAGTGGAACATGGGGTGGATGAACGACTCGCTGCAGTACATCGGCAGAGACCCGATGTACCGAGCGCACCACGAGGGCGAGATGACGTTCTCGTTCGTCTACGCATTCGGCGAGAACTACGTGCTGCCGATCAGCCACGACGAGGTCGTGCACGGCAAGGGCAGCTTGCTGTCGAAGATGCCGGGCGACCACTGGCACAAGCTCGCGAACGTCCGCGCCTACCTCGCCTACATGTGGGGACACCCGGGCAAGAAGCTGCTGTTCATGGGACAGGAGTTCGGACAGCTTGCGGAGTGGTCCGAAGGGCGTGAACTGGACTGGTGGCTCCGCGAGCAGCCCTCCCACGCCCAGCTGCAGGACTTCGTCGCCGCGATGAACGGGGTGTACCGGGCGCAGGCGCCGCTCTGGGAGCGCGACAGCGACGGCTCGGGGTTCACGCGCCTCGGGGCTCCCAGCTGGGACCCGTCCGTGATCGCCTTCGAACGGCGGGACGCGCACGGCGGCCGTCTCGTCGTCGTCAGCAACTTCGCCGGCGTGGAGCGCACCGAGTACCGTCTCGGGCTCCCGCGCGAAGGCGTCTGGCAGGAGATCCTTAACTCCGACGCCGCCGTCTACGGCGGACGCGGTTCCGGCAACCTCGGGATGGTGATCGCGGAGCCCGGGGACGGAGGCGCTCCGACGGCCTCGATCACGCTGCCCGCGCTGTCCACGCTCTGGCTCCGTCATCAGCCGGAGCCGCACGTCCCCACCGTGAACAACGGCTGACGAGCGACCGGAACGATCGATCTGCGCGCGTGAGTCCGCGCAGATCGATCAGAACAGCAGCGAGGAGAGTCGGTTGCGAGCCGCGATCACGCGCGGATCGCTCGCGCCGATGAGGCCGAAGAGCTCGACGATACGCTCACGCACGGGAGTGCGCTGGTCGGACGGCAGCTGCGCGAACAGGTCCAGGAGCCGGCCGAAGGCGTCGTCCACATGCCCGCCGGCGAGGTCGAGGTCCGCGACGTCGAACTGGGCCTGCACGTCCAGCGGAGCCGCTGCGGCCGCGGCCCGAGCCGTCTGCAGGTCGAGTCCCTGCACACGGTCCAGCAGGCGGACCTGGCCCAGGCCGGCGATGGCGTCTTCGTCACGCGGGTTCTCCGCGAGCGCCTTCTCATAGGCGGAGATGGCCGCGCGGTAGTCACCGCGCTCGATAGCGGAGAACGCCTCCGCGTGCAGCGGCGGCAGCTCGGGCTCGGCGGGAGGTTCAGCCTCCCCTGCCTCGGCGTCGCCGACCGGGAGCATCCCCGCGACGCCGTTCTGCGCGGCCACCTGCAGCAGCTGCGCGAAGACCTCACGCACCTGCTGCTCGGGGACGGCGCCCGTGAACATCGGCACCGGCTGGCCTGCGATGAGGGCGACGACCATCGGGATCGACTGCGCGCGGAAGCTCTGCGCGAGCTGCGGATTCGCATCGACGTCGACCTTGGCCAGGAGCACACGACCGCCGAGCTCCCTGGTCACCTTCTCGATGATCGGGCTCAGCTGCTTGCACGGCCCGCACCACTCGGCCCAGAGATCGACGACCACGGGGACGGTGCGGGACAGCTCGAGCACCTGGCCGAAGTTCTCGTCTGTCGCATCCATCACGACATCGGCCACCGGGGAACTCGAGGGGGCAGCCGTACCGCTCGCCGGCGCGGACGGACGGTTGCGCAGGCTGGACAGATCGACGGCACCACGCAGGGCCGCGGGAGACATCTCACTCACTTGATCACCTTCACGGACACGAGATCCTGACGAGAGGCCAGGAGACGGATCGGTTCGCTCGACCCCTGGGACGGGACGGCGAAGAACAGCTGGAACTCATAGGTGGTCTGGGCGCCCTTCGCGGACTCATTGGCCCCGGTGAGCGCCTTGGCCTCCTTGTTGTCACCGAAACGGATGACGACGTCGGAGGACGTGGGGGTGATCGTCTCGACGTCGAGGACGGAGACCGCGACGATGGCGCCGCTGTCCAGCGTCGTCATCGAGACCGGTTCCGCCGTCGTCGGCTTCATGTCGAACGCCGCCTTGGACGTTTTCGCGGCGCCGGCATCAGCGAGTCCCTGCACCAGGTTCTGCCTGCTGTCCCTGATCGACGTGGCAAGATTGAGCGCCAAGTCGTCGAACTGCCCGTACGAGGCACTCTTCTCGCCCTTGTCGACGACATCGGCGAACGCCGCCGCGACCTCGTTCGGCGGCACGGACAGGAAGGCCGAGTCTGCCGGGACCAGCGAGGTCCCGAGCCAGCTCGCGGCCACCTCAGGGAACACCGCATCCGCCGACATCTCCGCCATGGTGGTCACCTTGTAGTTGGACCAGGGGTCGGCCTGCGTCATGGTGAGCACCACCGGCGGCACGGTGTCGTCACCCGTGCTCTTCGAGAGCATGAGGACGGTGCGCGGCCAGCGGTCCGTCGCCTCGGGGAGCACAACTTCGACGTCGTCGGTGGGGATCGCGGCGGGCGCGGCACGATCCGGGAGCTTGGCGCGCAGGGCGTAGTCGGTGGTCCTCGTCGTCAGCGGAGCGCCGTCGAGACGGGTCGCCGCGAGGTCGAGGTCCTTCGCCTCGTCGGCCTGCACCAGAGTCTCGGAGACCTCGCGGAGGATCCGCTCGGCCTGTGTCTCGGTGACCGCCGGCGGCTTCTGGTTCTCGGGGGCGATCACGGTCGGCGTCGGAGACGGCGATGCGGAGGCGTCCCCGAACTCCGGCCAGGAGTCGGCTGTGCAGCCCGAGGCCAGCAGCGCGGTCAGACCGATGGCGGGGAGGGCGAGCAGGCGCCGACGACGCCTCGGGCGCTCGGCTCGCATCGTGCTCTTCCCGTCCTGCTCCTTCTCGTCGACGATCTCCGCGTCCTCCACGTCGTCCTTCCCCGCCGGTGTCGGCGACTGCGCCTCGTCCGCTGCCTCCAGGGCATCCCGTTCGGACGGCGGAAGGGCCGCCACGTCGATCGGCTGCGTCGAGGGAAGCGGTCCCGGACCCTTCCGGCGCGGACCCCGACCACGGCGCTGGTGGCGGATCGCGAGCACGTAGAGGACAAGCCCCACGAGGAGCACGAGGCCGCCGGCCGCCATGAGCGGTCCCGCCAACGGCGTCCGGGTGTCCAGCGGCCAGGAGACGACGATGTCGTCCGGCGCGTCCTTGGTGCCGTCGTAGGCGATCAGCACGCTGGTCCCTTCCGGGAGCTGCATGTTGTCGGTGGAAAGGAAGTTCTCATCGGTGAAGGAGTCGAGCCACAGATCGGAGCCGGCGGGGTTGCGACCCGCGGGTGCATCGGCGTCGGCTTCCGGCGACGCAGTCGCCGTGGCCTCGGGCGCCGGTGTCTCGGTCGACCCCTCGTCGTCCGCGGGGGCGACGTGGTCGACGACGAGTTCGTCGTCGTCCCCGACGGTCACATGGTTGTACTCCGAGTCGGAGAGCCAGGCCTCCATGTCGGCCGTGCGTCCGTAGCTGGTGAAGATCTCGCCCTCGCCGCGGATGAGCAGCTTCTGCGCGCCGGCGTTGATCCGCAGGACATCGCCGTCCAGGAGCACGAAGGGCGCAGGCTCCTCGATGTCGACGCGGGCTTCCTCAGACGAAGGGCCGACGAAGATGGTGCGTTGGGCGATCCCCGCACCGATCAGCACGGCAGCCAGCACGAAGGCCACCACGGCCCATACGAAACGCACGAATAGTCTCCTCACGCATCGCGGCTTCCCGCCCGCGACGCCATACTCGACATTTCAGACTAGCGAAGTCACCTGTGTGTTGACCACGAGGGCTCTCCCTCCTCCGTCGCGCGGCACGTCGGCGGCGCGTGGAGCCGCGGCATGGGTAGCCTTGCTGCAGCCGTACCGAGGAGCCCGCATGAAGATCCACAACCCGTTCCGCACCGCCCTCGTGGCGACACTGGGCGTGGGCCTCGGGATCGTCCTGATCAGCAGCGTGCAGACGCTGTCGACCGTGCTGCTGTACATCGGCACCGCGCTCTTCCTCAGCCTCGGACTCGATCCCCTGGTCACGTTCCTCGAGCGTCGACGCCTGCCCCGTTGGCTCGCGGTCCTCGTGACGATCGTCGCCGTGCTGGCCGTCTTCGTCGGGATCATCCTCATCGTGCTGCCGGTGCTGGTCGACCAGATCTCGCAGCTCATCGCCCAGATCACGGCGATCGTGCAGCGCGGAACGGCCATCGAGGACCTGCGGAGCTGGATCCAGGAGACGTTCCCCAACCTCCTCGTCGACGACGTCTTCGCGTACGTGGAGGACTGGCTGACGACCAACCTCGCAGAGATCGGCGGGTCGATCGGTCAGGGCGTGCTGATCGCCAGCGGCGCCGTGCTCAGCGGTGTGTTCGGCGCGTTCATCGTCCTCATCCTGACCATCTATCTCACGGCCTCGACGCCCTCGCTCAAGCGCGCGGTGTACCAGCTCGTCCCGGCGTCCAAGCGGGATCGCTTCATCGATCTCTCGGAGCAGATCACCGACTCGGTCGGGTACTACGTCATGGGCCAGGTCAGCCAGGGCGTGATCAACGGCGTCCTCAGCGCGATCTACCTGACGATCATCGACGCGCCGTTCCCCGCCGTTCTCGCGGTCGTCGCGTTCTTCTTCTCGCTCATCCCGCTGGTGGGCACCCTGACCGGCTCGACGATCATCGTCCTCGTCTGCCTCATCCCCGGCCTCGGCTCCCCCGGCACGGCCCTCGCGGCGGCGATCTACTACCTGATCTACATGCAGATCGAGGCGTACGTGATCTCTCCGCGCATCATGAGCCGCGCGGTCTCCGTGCCCGGCGCCGTCGTGGTGGTGGCTGCCCTCGCGGGAGGCAGCCTGCTGGGCCTGCTCGGGGCGCTCATCGCGATCCCGGTGGCCGCCAGCATCCTGATCCTCTACCGCCAGGTGCTCATCCCGCGTATGAACGAACGATGACCAGGGCCGCCCGCGGCGTCAGTCCTCGGTCGACCAGTGGGTCGGCAGCGGCAAGGCCGACGGATTGACCGCGGCGACGATCTCTGTGAGCACCCGGCGCGTCTGCGTCTCCCCCACCCACAGATGCTTGCCTCCTTCGACGGCGATCAGCTGCGCCTGCGGGATCGTCGCGAAGCGCTCCCGTGCTTCCGCTGGGCGCAGGTAGTCGTCGAACTCGGGTACCAGGATGACCACGCGGTGGCCCGTCTTCCCCCAGGCGGCGACCTCCTCCGCCGTCGTGCGATGCAACGGCGGCGAGAGGAGGATGATGCCCTCGATGTCGTGGTCGGCACCGTACTTGAGGGCGAGTTCCGTCCCGAACGACCACCCGACGAGCCACGGACGCGGCAACGCGCGGTCACGGACGAAGCCCATGGCGGCCGCGACATCGAACTGCTCCGCCGCGCCGCCGTCGAACGTTCCCTCGCTGGTGCCGCGCGGCGATGTGGTGCCACGGGTGTTGAACCGCAGTACCGCGAGGTCGGCCAGTGCCGGCAGCCGCGCGGATGCCTTCCGGATGATGTGCGAGTCCATGAAGCCGCCGGCAGTCGGCAGCGGGTGCAGCGTGACCAGGGTCGCGACCGGGGCGGCGGCCTCCGGCATTGCGAGCTCGCCGACGAGCGTCAGTCCGTCCGCGGTGTGCAGCTCGATGTCCTCGCGACGCGCCGGAAGCTCCAGCGGTCCCCGGATCTCCATGGTCATGCGATCCTCCAACAGTGGTTGTGCCAGTGCCTGCGGTCGGCGAGAGCTGCGGCGTCGCCGAGAACACCGTCCGCGCGCCAGGCGACGAGGTGGGCGGTCCCGGGTTCGACGGACCGTCCGCAGCCCGGGCAGACATACGCTTTCTGCGCCTGGAGCGCGGAGACGGGCTGCACCGTCCACTCCACGCCTCGGCGGACCTCAGTGCGCTTCCAGCCGGCGAGGAGGCGCTCGAACGAGTCATCGCCCTCAGGGCGCGCGGAAGGACGTCGGCGTGAGCGGGGCATGGTGCCGCCTCACCACCAGTGGTTCGTGACCCAGAAGTTGTACGCGCCTGCCCAGCTGCCGTAGCGACCGGTGGCGTATCCGGTGGCCCAACGGAGATTGTCCACCGGGTTGTAGCCGTTGCCCGGCACCTTGCTGCAGGGCAGCGCTTGGACGAGGCCGCAGGCGCCGGAGGACGAGTTGGTCGCGTTGGGGTTCCAGCCACTCTCCCGCGAGACGATGTAGTCGACGTACTGCCAGTCGCCCTGCGCGATCCCGGCGGCAGCCATCCACTCCGCGGGAGCGCCGCCGCCGCTGTACGGCGGGAGCCCACCGCCACCGGAGGATCCGCCCTGCGAGTCGTCGGACGACGAGGACGTGGTCGCCGGGGCCGGCTTGGGCTTCGGCTTGGGCTTGGGCTTGACGTAGATGTCGAACGACCCGCGCTCGACCGGGGTGATCGCCGCCCCTTCCACCGTGACGGTGAGGTTCTGCGTGTCCGCCAGTGCCACCGCATACACGGAGTCCGGCGCCTCCGTGGCCATGGGCTGCGCCAGGGCGACCCCGGTGGGCGCGACCATCGCGGCGGCGAATCCGACGACCGCGAGAGAGCTGAAGACTCCGACGACACCGCGACGGCGAGACCAGCGGCGGGTACCGCGGGAGGCCGACGCGGACGTCGCTGCGGGTACCAGCGGGGCGTCGTTACGTTCGGGCATCATGTCGTTTCGGGAGTTCACGATGGAGGACAGTTTACGCATACCTGCCTGAAGAGGCCATCAGACGTGCTCAGCGGACCGCCAGGATCACGTCGATGGTGGCGTCCAGGAGCGCGTCGACCTGCTCTTCGCGGTAGCCGCCGCGCTGCATGCGGAACGCGGCGGACCGCAACTGCTCGGCCGACAGCGCATCGCCGTCCCGCAGGTAGCGGACGATGCGGGAGGTGACGTGATCGACCTCGTCGACGCGATAGCCGAAGGTGAGGAATCCGGTGCGGGCGAACCGGTGGCGACGCGGACGCGCCAGGTGGTCCAGGATCACCTGCGCGTCAGCCCTCGCCTGCTCCACCCATGCGCCCGCTCCGAGGGCGCGCACGGCGCGCTCCCTCTCGCGCGCGGCGAAGGCATCCTCGACGCGTCCGAGGGCCGCGTCGACGTCTGCCACCATGTAGCCCTCCTTGACGAGCGGGAAGGAGACGGTGCGCACGTCCTCGGCCGTGAGGTCGTCCGCACCGCTCTCGAACGCCTGTCGCGCCGACGCGAGGAACTCGTCCACCGCGGCGCGGTGATACCCCTTCGCGCGCCCGGTCGTGAGCGCGAACGCCGGCTTGGCCGTGTTCTGCACGGTAGCCTCGCGGCGGTCGTCATCCATCACAGCACCACTGTCGTTCATCACAGCACCAACCAGGGAGAGAGGAGGAAGTACAGGCAGAGGGCGGGGATCGTCGACGGCAGGATGCTGTCCAGCCGGTCGAGGAGCCCTCCGTGCCCCGGGAGCCACGAGCTCATGTCCTTGATCCCGAGGTCGCGCTTCAACATCGACTCGCCGAGGTCCCCGAGCGTCGCGGACAGCAGGATCGCGGCCCCGAAGATCACGCCGCCCCACCAGGGCAGGTCGAGCAGGAAGATCGCGAGCAGCACGCCCGCCACGAGCGACGCGACCACGGCGCCGGCGAAGCCCTCCCAGGTCTTCTTGGGACTGATCCGCGGTGCCATCGGGTGCCGCCCGAAGGCGAGTCCGGCCGCATACGCACCGGTGTCCGCGGCGACGGCGATCGCGATGAAGCTGAGCACCCACCATTGCCCGCCCTCCTGCTCGAGCAGGATGAGGGCCACGCCGGCGAGGAACGGGACGTACACCTGGACGAACCCGCCGATCACGGCGTCGGTGAGCACATCTCCGTACGTTCGGCCATCCTTGGCGACCATCTGGGCGAGCAGGCGCCAA
Organism: Microbacterium sp. UBA7513; assembly: GCF_002478345.1. Taxonomy (NCBI): domain Bacteria; kingdom Bacillati; phylum Actinomycetota; class Actinomycetes; order Micrococcales; family Microbacteriaceae; genus Microbacterium; species Microbacterium sp. UBA7513. The sequence continues at coordinate 88,116 of NZ_DLNJ01000020.1, read as the reverse complement.
ACGATGACGAAGGCCACGGAGACGAACAGCATGACCCAGCTCAGCCACGGCTCGGCGAAGTACGCGGACAGGACCAGGAACGTCGCGGCGATCAGCTGCGGGACGACGTCGACCCGACGTCCGGCCGCTCGCAGGGCGCGGGAGAGCTCGTACACGCCGAGGAGTGCCGCAGCCAACGCGAACGGCACGAACAGCGCCTTGATGAACAGCAGCGAACCAAGCAGTGCCGCGCCGAAAGCGAGTCCGATGAGGATCGCGAGGATCAGATCGCGACCGGTGCGCTGCTTGATGCGCTCGTTCGCCTGATCGAGCTGATCGCGCGCATGAGAGACATGCGTGCCGAACTCATGGCGCGCCTGACGCCACTGCTCGCGGATCGCGTTGTGGTCGGCGGTGTCGAGGCGGTCTGCGGTGACGGGAGCTGCCCCCGGCGGCGCCGGGAGCGGTGGCCGCGGTGGCACCCGATCCGCGTCGAACGCCGGGAAGGCGGCGTCGCCGAGCGGCACGCCGCCGTCGGGAGCAGCCTCCGGCCGCTCCTCCCGGCGCGTCACCGGAGTGCCCTCCTCAGCGCCGCGCGATTCATCGGACATACGAGCTACACCTCGAGGAGTTCGGCCTCTTTGCGCTTGAGCGCGTCGTCGATGAGATCGACGTGCTGACGGGTCAGCGCGTCGAGCTCCTTCTCGCCGCGGGCGATCTCGTCCTCGCCGAGCTCGCTCTTCAGGCCGTCCAGCTCGTCCTTCGCCTTCCGGCGGATGCCGCGGACGTGGACCTTCGCGTCCTCGCCCTTCGACTTCACGAGCTTCACGTACTCTTTGCGGCGCTCCGCCGTGAGCTCCGGCATCGTGACGCGCACGAGGTTGCCGTCGTTCGTGGGGTTCGCCCCGAGGTTCGGCATGTCGCGGATGGCCTGCTCGATCGCCTTGAGCGCGGACTTGTCGTACGGCGTGATGATGAGCGTGCGCGCTTCCTGGTTCGCCAGCGAGGCGAGCTGCGCGAGCGGCGTCGGCGTGCCGTAGTAGTCGACCAGCACCTTCTGGAACAGCTGCGGGTTCGCACGACCGGTGCGCACCGTGGAGAAGTCCTCCTTGGCAGCCTCGACGGCCCGGGACATGCGGGTGGTGGTTTCAGCGAGGACGTCCGCGATCACGGTGGCTCCTATCGTCGGGGTGTTCTGGAAATTCTATCGGGAGCGGGCTCCCGTCCCGTGCAGGCGCTCAGGCGGTGACGAGCGTGCCGATGGGCTCGCCCAGGAGCGCCCGGGTGACGTTGCCCGCCGGCTCCATGCCGAAGACGCGCATGTCCATGTTGTTGTCCATGCACAGGCTGAACGCCGTCGAGTCGACGACCTTGAGCCCCTGCTGCAGCGCATCGCGATAGGTCACGCGGTCGATGCGCTCCGCGTCGGCGTGCTTGTTCGGGTCCGCGGTGTAGATCGCGTCGACGCCGTTCTTGGCCACGAGGACCTCCTGCGCGCCGATCTCCAGTGCGCGCTGCGCGGCGACCGTGTCGGTGGAGAAGTACGGCAGGCCTGCGCCGGCGCCGAAGATGACGACGCGGCCCTTCTCCATGTGCCGCTCCGCCCGACGCGGGATGTAGGGCTCGGCGACCTGGGTCATCGAGATCGCGGACTGCACACGCGTCGCGGCACCCGCCTGCTCGAGGAAGTCCTGCAGGGCCAGGGCGTTCATCACGGTGCCGAGCATGCCCATGTAGTCGGCGCGCCCGCGGTCCATACCCCGCTGGCTGAGCTCTGCGCCGCGGAAGAAGTTGCCGCCGCCGACGACGACCGCCACTTCGACCCGGTCGACCGCGGCGGCGATCTCCCGCGCCATCTGGCTGACCACGTCGGGGTTGACGCCGAGCTGACCGGCGCCGAACGCCTCTCCGGAGAGCTTGAGGAGGACGCGACGGCGTCCGGTGCGTTCAGTCATGGGGGATGTCCTCTCGTCCCGATTCAAGATAGTGCCTGGTGGGCATGAAGAAGGGGTTCGGATCGAGCGATCCGAACCCCTTCGACAGTGCTACGCGCCGACCTTGAAGCGCGCGAAGTCCGTCACGGTGATACCGGCGTCCTTCGCCACCTGGGCGACAGAGAGCTTGTTGTCCTTGGCGTAGTCCTGCTCCAGCAGGGCGACCTGCTTGATGAACGCGGAGACGCGGCCTTCGACGATCTTCGGCAGGGCGGCCTCGGGCTTGCCCTCGTTGCGGGAGATCTCGGTGACGATCTCGCGCTCCTTCTCGACCGCATCCGCCGGCACGTCCTCGCGGGACAGGTACGACGGGTTCGCGAACGAGATGTGCTGGGCGATGCTGCGCGCGGTCTCGGCGTCGTCACCCGTGTAGGCGACGACGACACCGATCTGCGGCGGCAGGTCCTTGCTCGTGCGGTGGAGGTAGACCTCGACGCTGTCACCGGAGACGGTGCGCACGCGACGGAGCTCGACCTTCTCACCGATGATGGCGGCCTCTTCCGAGATGAGCTGCTCGACGGTCTTGTCGCCCGCCGGAGCGGCGAGGGCGGCCTCGACCGAGTCGGCCTTCACGGCGGCGACGGCGTCGGCGACCTTGTCGGCCAGCGCGATGAAGCGCTCGTTCTTCGCGACGAAGTCGGTCTCGCAGGCGAGCTCGACGAGCGTCACGGCGCCGTCCTGCTCGCGAGCGACGACGAGGCCCTCGCTGGTCGAACGGTCGGCGCGCTTGGCGTTGCCCTTCGCACCCTTCAGACGCAGGATCTCGGTGGCCTTCTCGACGTCGCCGTCAGCCTCCTCGAGCGCCTTCTTGGTGTCGACCATTCCCGTGCCGAGCTGCTCACGCAGCGCCTTCAGGTCGGCGATGGTGAAGTTGGCCATGTGTGGTGGCTCCTTGCTTCGTTGTGTGGGTGTACGAGGGATTACTTGGCGTCTGCGGCCTCGGCGGCGGCGACCTCGGCGGTCTCCTCACCGGAAGCGGCGGCGATCGCCTCGTCGTGCGCCTGGGCACCGGCCTCGTCGGCGGCGGTGGCGTCGGCGGCCGGGGTCTCGACGACAGCGGCCTCGTCGTCCGCGGTCACGACCTCGGCAGCGTCAGCGGACTCCTGCACGGGAGCCTCGAGAAGCTCCTTCTCCCACTCGGCCAGCGGCTCCGCGTCGCCCGACTCCGGGTTGTGCTTCTGCTGCAGGCCCTCGGCGGCGGCGTCGGCGATGATGCGCGTCAGCAGCGACACCGAACGGATGGCGTCGTCGTTGCCGGGGATCGGGTACTGGAAGTCGTCCGGGTCGGCGTTGGTGTCGAGGATGCCGATCACCGGGATGCCGAGCTTCTTGGCCTCGTCGATGGCGAGGTGCTCGCGCTTGGCGTCGACGACCCAGAGGGCGGACGGCGTCTTGGTGAGGTTGCGAATACCACCGAGCGACTTGTGGAGCTTGTCCAGCTCGCGCTTCTTGAGCAGCAGCTCCTTCTTCGTGAAGCCGGAGGCGGACGGGTTCTCGTAGTCGAGCTCCTCGAGCTCCTTCATGCGGGCGAGACGCTTCGCGATGGTGGAGAAGTTGGTGAGGAGGCCGCCGAGCCAGCGCTGGTTCACGTAGGGCTGGCCGACGCGCGTGGCCTGCTCCGCGAGGATCTCCTGCGCCTGCTTCTTCGTGCCGACGAAGAGGATGGTGCCGCCGTGGGCGACGGTCTCCTTGACGAAGTCGTACGCCTTGTCGATGTAGCCAAGCGACTGCTGGAGGTCGATGATGTGGATGCCGCTGCGCTCCGTGAGGATGAAGCGCTTCACCTTCGGGTTCCACCGACGGGTCTGGTGTCCGAAGTGCACGCCGCTGTCGAGCAGCTGGCGGATGGTGACCACAGCCATGGTCGTCTCCTGATTCTGGCGCGGGGCGCCGTTGAGGTTGTCGTGCCGACCGGACGGTCGGACATCCTGGTGCCCGGCTCACACCCACCCGTTCGGAAACGGGACCTGCGGGAGTGGAAGCCACGACGGAGTCGCTCTGGGCACGCGTAGTCACCCCGAGATCGAGGTGCTCGTCCAGCATACAGGATCATGCGGCGCCAGCTCGTCCTCCACAGCCGCGCGATCCTCGACCTTCTCCCCTGGCACCGGGGCGCGGCGGGCGGATACTGCACCCCGCCGCCACCCTGGCGCACACTCGCGTGATGACACCTCCGTCCCCTCCTTCTCGGCCTCGCTCTCGTCGGCACTCCGCTCCCGCCTTCCGGGTGACGATCACCGCCGTGCTCGCCGCAGTGGTCCTGCTGTGCGGCGGCGCTCCGTTCGCGCCGTCTCCCGTCGCGCGAGCGGCGTCGGCGGCACACGGCCCCGCGCTCGTGCCCGAGGAGTTCGTCTCCGACGTTCCGTGGCAGTGGCCCGTCGACGGGACGCGCCGCGTGAGCGTCGCCTACCGTGCGCCGGCGCATGCCTATGGCCCCGGCCACCGCGGGATGGATGTCGCCGCGGCTGCGGGCGGCACCGTCGTCGCCCCGGCGGAGGGAGTCGTCGCGTTCCAGGGCGTCGTCGTTGATCGTCCGCTGCTCACGATCCGCCACGCGGATGGCCTCGTGAGCACGGTCGAACCCGTGGAGTCGCCCCTGCGCCCGGGGGATGCGGTCCACCGAGGCCAGGACATCGGCCGGATCGCCATGGGCGGCCACACTCCCCCCGACTCGGTGCACGTCGGCGTGCGACGGGACGGCGAGTACATCAACCCGATGCTCCTGTTCGGCGGTCTCCTGCGGGCGCGCCTCCTGCCCTGCTGCGACGGATGATCCGACGGGCGGGCTCCGCGTTCAGGCCCGGGGGTGCGCCAGGCGATACGTCGCCGTCAGTCGCTCCGCCGACACGTGCGTGTAGATCTGCGTGGTCCCCAGGCTCGCGTGACCGAGGATCTCCTGCACCGCGCGGAGGTCGGCACCGCCGTCCAGCAAGTGGGTCGCGGCGGTGTGGCGGAGGGCGTGCGGCCCGACGGTCTCGGCGCCGACGACGGGCGCGAGCGCACGGGCGACCACCTCGTAGACCGTCCGCGGACCGACACGTCCCCCGCGACTGCCGAGGAAGACGGCGGGCGAAGCGGCGCCGGACCGCGCGAGCAGAGCCGGTCGAGCGCGACGCAGATAGGCGGTGAGCGCATCCCGCGCCGGCGCGCCGAACGGGACGACGCGCTCTTTGTCGCCCTTGCCCCGCACGAGGGCCGTCCCCCGATCGAGATCCAGGTCGTCGATGTCGAGGCCGCAGAGCTCGGACACGCGGACCGCGGCTCCGTAGAGGAGCTCCAGCACCGCGTGGTCCCGAAGGGCGGTGGGGTCACCCGAGACCGCCGCCTGCCGATGTCGTTCCAACAGCTCCGACATCGCGTCCTTCGACGCCACCGTCGGCAGCGTCTTCGCGCGCTTCGGCGCCACGAGCCGCAGGCTGGGGTCGACAGGGATGAGTTCCTGCTCGCGCGCCCACCCGAAGAACGCTCGCGCCGTGGCCGCGCGTCGGGCCAGCGTCGCACGGGCGTCGCCGCGCTGGGTGGCCTGCCACAGCCATTCGCGCAGCATCTCCAGGTCGATCCGGTCGACCGGGCCGCCCCCCACGCTCGCCCCGAGGTCTCGCAGATCGGAGCGGTACGCCTTCACGGTCGCCGACGAGAGCCGGCACACCTTCTCGAGGTGGTCGGCGAACGCCTCGACAGCGACCGCGAAGTCCATATCCCCAGCCTGCCGCTCCCCCGCCTGCAGAGCGACGCGCCCCGCCGAGAGCCTGTCTACGACGTGCGTGCCGCGCCCACGCCGCGCCAGCCGTCCCCGTCGCGCCGCGCGAGTCCGTCGAGGTCGAGCAGTCCGAGCAGGGCCCTCGTCCGCTCGACGGTGAGATCCGCGCGCTGGGCGAGCTCCGCCTCCGTGCGAGTGGCTCGGGTGCTGAGCGCACGGAGGAGCACGACCCGCGCGTCGTCCGTCGCATCGTGTCCCCGTTGCGACCGCGCGCCGGCCGGGAGCATCTCGGCCACCTCCGCCGCGGAGGTGACGCACACCGCGTCGTATTCGCGCAGCAGCCGGTGACAGCCGGCCGACGAGGCGGAGGTGACGGGACCGGGCACCGCGCCGAGCGGCCTGCCGAGCGTCGCCGCATGCCCCGCCGTGTTGAGGGAGCCGCTGCGCCATCCCGCCTCGACGACGACGGTTGCCTGCCCCAGCGCCGCGATCAGCCGGTTGCGCGCGAGGAAGCGCCAGCGCGTCGGGGCCGTCCCGCACGGCACCTCGCTGACGACGACCCCGTCGACGGCGATGCGCGACAGAAGGTTCCGATGACCGGCGGGGTACGGACGATCGACTCCCCCGGCGAGCACCGCGATCGTGCCTCCGCCGACGGTCAACGCGGCGCGATGTGCTGCGCCGTCGATGCCGTACGCGCCGCCGGACACCACCGCCGTCTCCCCGACAGCCAGGTCTCCGGCAATGTCGGCGGCAACACGTTCCCCGTAGGCGGTGGCCGCCCTGGCCCCTACGATCGCAACGCGCGCAGCGCTCGTCAGGAGGTCGCTGCGCCCGCGCACCCACAGCACCATCGGCGCCTCCGCATCGAGATCGTCGACAGACAGCGGCCAGTCGGCGTCTCCGGGGAGCAGCAGCTTCGCACCCGTCTTCCGCGCGCCACGGAGGGCGCCGATCACCGCCGCCGGATCGGCGCGCTGCCGCCACCGAGCGCGCGCGTCGTCGAGGGCCCGTCGTGCCCCCACGGCCCGGACCACCGGCCACGGCCGTCCCGCCCCGTCCAGCGCGAAGCGCAGCCCGTCGGCCGGTCCGAACTCTCGCACGAGCGTCGCGGCGACGGCGTCCCCGGGGTCAGCGATGACGGACCAGGCGACTCGCGCCAGCGCCTCCGTCACCTCCTCTGCTCCGCGCACGCCTCGCGCCGCGTCGAGAGCGTCCTTTTGGGAGAGGAGTCCGTCAATCATCGTGCCACCCCCGTCCGCAGGAGCAGCGCCCGCCCGACCTCGTCCGTGCCGGGGCGGTCGCGTCCGGCCAGATCAGCCATGGTCCATGCCACCCGGAGGACGCGGTCGTAACCACGCAGTGTCAACGCCCCGCGTTCCAAGGCCCGATCGAGCCCGGCCCGCACGTCCGACGGGAGACGGTAGCCGCCATGCCGGAGCACAGTGCCGGGGATCTCCGCATTCCGACGCCACGGCGTGCCGCGCCATCGATGCTCCGCCCGTGCGCGCGCCGTGCCGACGCGGTTCCGGGCCTCGACCGTCGTCACACCGGACCGCTCCTCTGTCACCGAGCGCGAAGCCGCGACGCGGGTGACCGGAAGGTCGATGTCGAGCCGATCGCGCAACGGTCCGGAGAGCCGCGTGGCATACCGTCGTAGCGCCTGAGGCGGGCAGATGCAGTCGCCATCACGGACGCCCCGGTTGCCGCAGGGACACGGATTCATCGCCAGGAGCAGCTGGAAACGCGCCGGAAATCGCACGACGAAGCCGGAGCGATGCACATCGACGAACCCCGTCTCGAGGGGCTGACGGAGCGCGTCCAGGGCCACCCGCGGGAACTCCGCCGCCTCGTCCAGGAAGAGGACGCCCCGATGCGCCCGGGCGACCGCGCCGGGACGTGCCGTCCGCGATCCGCCTCCCACCATCGCCGCCACCGAGGCGCTGTGGTGCGGAGCGACCAGCGGGGGCTGGTGGTCGAGTCCGGTCACGGCCTCGCCGCAGAGGGAGCGGACCGAGGCCACCTCGATCGCCTCCTCCTCGGTCAGCGGCGGCATGATGCCGGGCAGGCGCCCCGCGAGCATGGTCTTCCCTGCTCCCGGCGGACCGCTCAGGAGCATGTTGTGGCCACCGGCGGCAGCGACGATGAGCGCCTCGACGGCTTCCTCCTGCCCGAGGACGTCACTCAGGTCGCGCTCGTCCGCCTTCTCCTCCGGCGGCTGTGGCCCCGGAACCGGCTCGACATCGGGCACCTCGACGTCCGCGCCGTGCCAGGCGGCGACCTCCGCGAGCGACGCGGCGGCACGCACCTCCACGCCGGCGACGAGAATCGCCTCGGCCGCATTGCCGTGCGGCACGATCACGCGGTGGAAGCCAGCGCGAGCGGCGGCGAAGACGGCCGGCAGCACGCCCGGCACGGGACGCAGCCTCCCGTCCAGCCCGAGTTCTCCCAGATGCACGGTCTGCCGGACCGCGCGATGGGCGATCGCGTCGCCAGCGGCGAGGCAGGCCACCGCGATCGCCAGGTCGAAGGCGGCCCCGTGCTTCGGCAGACTCGCCGGCGAGAGGTTGACGGTCAGCCGTCGCCGCGGCAGCGGGAGGCCGGAGTTCTCGCAGGCGTTGTGCACGCGTTGCACGGCCTCGCCGAGGGACTTGTCCGGGAGGCCGATGATCCGGAACTCCGGCGTCTGCGCGGAGAGGTCGGCCTCGACCTCGACGACATGCCCCTCGGCCCCGGTGAGCGCCACGGACCAGGTTCGCGCCGTGCTCATGCGATGTCCTCGAGGTGCTCGATCGAGGCCGTCGCCGAGGACGCGCCGATGATGCCGACCGCTTCCACCCGGAGGGTCCGTCCGCGCGCCAGCTCGGGGTGTGCCGCACGCCAGGCATAGGCGAGTCGCCACAGCCGGCGCCGCTTGCGGTCGTCGATTGCATCGAACGGGTGCCCGAACGCCGCTGACCGCCGCGTCTTGACCTCGACCACCGCGACATGGGGGCCGATGATCGCGACGATGTCCAGCTCCCCCTGGGGACACCGCCAGTTGCGGTCGACGATCCGATACCCGCGCTTCGTCAGATAATCCGCTGCCTGCTGCTCCCCGGCTCGCCCGAGGTCGTCTTTCGCTGCCATCCCGACAGGATGGACGTCAGCACTCCGTCACCGTCGTGGTCCCACGCGAACAGTTCAGAGGTTGTGGAAACGACGAAAAATGCCGCCGCTGTGCAGGAACAGCGTGCCGCGTCACTCTCCGTCGAGGGAGAGCTCCTGCGGCAGTTCGAACTCGCGGCGCTGCAGCTCCTCGACGTTCACGTCCTTGAACGTGAGCACCCGGACGGCCTTGACGAAGCGGTCGGCCCGGTAGATGTCCCACACCCACACGTCGCTCATGGAGATTTCGAAGTAGAAGTCGTGCTCGGTGTCCCGTCGCACGACGTTGACCTCGTTGGCCAGGTAGAAGCGACGCTCGGTCTCCACGACGTACTGGAACTGAGAGACGACGTCGCGGTACTCGCGGAACAGCGCGAGCTCGAGCTCGCGGTCGTAGTCGTCGAAGGCTTCCTCATCCATGATGAGTCCATCCTATGGTCGCCGGACGCTGGGCGCGGCATCCCGGCCGCGACCGCTCAGAAGAGCGTCGGTGCGTCGGCGATCGCCCAGGAGGACCGGTGGAACGGCGAGAGGCCGAACGAGCGGATCGCCTCCCGGTGCTCGGGACTCGCGTACCCCTTGTTGCGGTCCCACTGATAGTCGCGATGGTCCTCGTGCAGCTCCGCCATGAGACCGTCTCTCGCGACCTTCGCGATCACCGAGGCCGCGGACACCGAGGCGCAGTCGCGGTCGGCCTTGATGACGGGGCGCACCCGCAGCGGCACCGGATGCACCCGCGAGACGTAGTCGTGGTTGCCGTCGAGCAGGACCAGGGCGTTCTCGACCGTCGCCCCCTGCGCGACGACCGCCTCCACGGCCCGCGAGGCGGCAAGGCCCAGGGCCCGCATGATCCCGACCTCGTCGACCTCCGCCGCGGTCGCCCAGCCGACGGCCGAGGCCTGCACCCAGGAGGCCGCCCGGGCGGCGACGTCGGGGCGCCGACGCTCGGGGACCAGCTTCGAGTCGCGCAGGCCCTCCGGAACCCGACGGCGGGCGCCTTTGGCGTCCATCACGGCTGCCCCGACGGCCACCGGTCCCGCCAATGCGCCGCGGCCGACCTCATCGAGGGCGATGATCAGGTCGCACTCCCCCAGGAGCTTCCGCTCCAGGGTCAGTCGGGGCGTGATGACGGTCATTCGGGATCCGGGACCCCGTTGAAGATCTCGTGATGGCCGTCGATCGGTCCGAATCGGTCGAGCGGCCACGTCGTCAGGAACGCCTTGCCCACGATGTTCGACACGGGGACGAATCCGCCGCTGGGCAACTCCTGATGTGCGCGCGCGTCACGGGACCGGTCGCGGTTGTCACCCAGCAGCCACACGGAGTCCTCGGGGACGACGACATCGAACGGCTCGTTCGAGGCCGCGGTGTCGCCCTCGGGGAGATTCAGGTAACTCAACTCGTCGATCGGCGCCCCGTTGATGGTGATCTGCCCCAACGCGTTGCAGCACACCACGTGATCGCCTTCGACCCCGATCACCCGCTTGACGAGATGGTCCTGCGTGTCGGTGGCCGAGATGCCCACGAAAGTGAGCACCCAGTCGACGGCCTGGACCAGCGGCGGCTGTGCCGGGGTCTGCGGCATCGGGTCGAGCCAGCCCCCCGGGTCCTTGAAGACGACGATGTCGCCGCGCTCGTAGCCGGTCCAGCGCGGCGTCAGCTCGTCGACGAGGATGCGGTCGTCGATCAGCAGCGTCCGCTCCATGGAGGCCGACGGGATGTAGAACGAGCGCACGACGAACGTCTTGATGACGAAGGACACCAGCGCGGCGATGACCACGATGACCAGAACGTCGCGGAGGAAGACCAGGAACCCGCGCCGCCGTCGTGTCGGGCGTGCGGACGGAGAGTCAGTCATCTGGTTCCTTCTCGAAGAGTGCACCGCGAGCGCACGGCAGTAACAAGGTTCGCACACCGGGGGCGGAACGAAAGCACCCCGGGACATCGTGTCCCGGGGTGCTGTGAAGAAGCTTCGCGTCAGTTGTTGACGCGCTTCTCCTTGATCTTCGCCTTCTTGCCGCGGAGCTCACGCAGGTAGTAGAGCTTGGCGCGACGCACGTCACCGCGGGTGACGACCTCGATGTGGTCGATCACCGGGGAGTGCACGGGGAAGGTACGCTCGACACCCACCTGGAAGCTGATCTTCCGGACGGTGAAGGTCTCGCGGACGCTGTCACCCTGGCGGCCGATGACGACGCCCTGGAAGACCTGGATACGGGAGCGGTTGCCCTCGGTGATGTTGACGTGCACCTTGACGGTGTCACCGGGGAAGAACTCGGGGATGTCGGAACGGAGCGAAGCCGCGTCGACGGCGTCGAGGATCTGCATGATCGTCTCTCTCTGCACTCGCCTCAGGTCGGATGCACGGATTAGGAAGGAACAAGAATGGGAGTGTGCCGAACGGCGCTGACGCGTCCGCGGGCTCCCCTGGGGCAGAGCCGGTCACGGCACAAACAACCATTCTGCCACGGATGGCAGGCCCAGCCAAAACGTCAGGTCAGAGCCGATCGTCGGTCTCCCGCACCACGATGACCTCATGCACGCTCGTCTGCGGGCTCTCGGCGCGCGGCGGCGTCATCGTCGACCAGGAGATGGTCTCGCGGATCCGCGACCCGCTCCCCCGCACCTCGTTCCAGAGCTGCCACAGCTGCAGCCAGACCAGAGCGATGCCCACGACGATGGCGGCCGCGAGCAGCCAGCCGAAAGCCCCGTCGATGAAGAAGCCGACCGCGATCGTGAGCGCGTGCCAGAGCCCGAACCCGGCGACGTCCCACCACGACACGGCGCGCTCGGCGCGGACGGACGGGCGGGAGCGCGTCAGCAGCGTGAGCAGGAGCTGTCCTACGAACACCGAGGGCATCGCGATGAGCAGTACCCAGAGGATCGACCAGCCGCCCTGGAAGACGGCCCAGCCGATGAGAAGCCACAGCGGCAGGAGGAACGCCGACGGCAGCAGCCAGCGGAAGAAGGCCTGTCGGATCCACATGCTCCGATGCTACGGCGACCGCGGCGGCGCGTCACGGGTGTTCGCTGAGAGCGGCAGGCGCCTGGCACCTGTGCGATCAGGGAGAATGGAGGACGACGAGAGGACACTGATGATCGAACTGCGCACCCCTGCCGAGATCGATGAGATGCGCGCGGCAGGCCGGTTCGTCGCCGAGACGCTGGCGACCCTGCGCGACGAGACGAAGGTCGGCACCAACCTCCTGGCGATCGACCGCCGGGCCCACGACATGATCCGCAAGGCCGGCGCCGAGTCCTGCTACATCGACTACCACCCCTCCTTCGGGGCGAGCCCCTTCGGCAAGGTCATCTGCACCTCGGTGAACGACGCCGTGCTGCACGGCCTCCCGCACGACTACACGCTCCGGGACGGCGACCTCGTCACCCTCGACTTCGCCGTCTCGGTCGATGGCTGGGTCGCGGACTCCGCCGTCTCCTTCGTGGTCGGCACGCCGAAGGAGGAGGACCTGCGCCTCATCGACACCACGGAGCGCGCGCTGGCCGCCGCGATCGAGACCTCGGTGGTCGGCAACCGCATCGGCGACATCTCCGCCGCGATCGCGGACGTCGCCCACGGCGAGGGGTACTCCATCAACACCGACTTCGGCGGGCACGGCGTGGGCCGCACGATGCACGGCGACCCTCATGTGGCGAACGACGGCCGCGCAGGACGCGGTTTCCCGCTCCGAGCCGGCCTCGTGCTCGCCCTGGAGCCGTGGTTCCTCGCGACGACGGACGAGCTGATCACCGACCCCGACGGGTGGACGCTGCGCAGCGCGGACGGCTCCCGCGGCGCGCACTCCGAGCACACCATCGCCATCACCGAGGACGGTCCGATCATCCTGACGGATCGCTCGTTCCTCGGCGTCGACTGACTCCGGTCACGGGGTCGGCGCGCTCCCAGGACGCGACCGGCCCGGGCACGACGACGAACAGCGGGTGCGCTCTCGGGAGCTCCGCAGCCCCGTGTCGGGTGAGCACCTCCGGACTGCGCTCGGCGAGCTTCGCCCGCAGATGCTCCCACTCCCGCTCGAGCTGACCAGTGGTGACCGGGAGCGTCGACACCGCCGACTCCGCCCGCCGGATCCGCGCGCGGTCGAAACGATAGCCGCGGACGTCCGCCTCGTCGGCGATACCTGCCAGGTACGCGCCCACCGCGGCCACGGGATCGGCCGTCGCCCGGAAGCGCTCGAGCTGCGGATGCCGCTGATACCCCTTCGTGGCGTCGGCGAGCACCGCCTGGGCGAGGAGGGTCTCCCGCCAACAGGCGACGAGCCCCTGACGGTCGAGGTACTCCGGATGCAGCGACCAGATCCTCATGCCCGGCGGTAGCGGAACACGTCGGTGAGGTGGGGCAGATCGAACTCCGCCTCTCCCCGCGTCTCGTCCGCGCCGTCCAGCACCGCCTCCAGGTCTGCCACCATCGCCGCACGCTCCGCATCGTCCGCCACGAGGAAGCTGCTCACCGTGCCCCACCGTCGGAGGTAGTCCTCGCGGGAGATCCGCTCCGTCCAGCGCACCTCCTCGTGGACATCCAGGACGAAACCGGGGAGATCCGCGGCCGACGCGGAGGTGTCGTCGTCTGCGCCGACCGCAGGATGGGCCACCCGGTGACACGCGAGATCCCAGGCACAGGCGGGGTCGGCACGATTCCACAGCAGCCCGAGCGTGCCGTGAGGGACGAGCGTGCGGGCGATCTCGGCCGCCGCCGCGTCCCGATCGAACCAGTGGAACGCCTGCGCGACGCTGACGGCATCGACGCAGCCGTCCGGCACGGGGATGCTCTCCGCGGTCCCCGGCCGCGCATCGACCGTCGGCAACGTCCGCGCGAGCACGGCGAGCATCGGCGCGGAGGGCTCGACCGCGATCACCCGCGCCGCGCGCGCGACGAGCAAGCCCGTGAACTTCCCGGTGCCGGCACCGAGGTCGAGCGCCGTGGCCACCCGGTCCGGAACGATGATGTCGGCCGCACGCTCCGGGAACCCCGGTCGGTAGCGGTCATACTCCTCACCGATGCCCTCGAACGATCGCGCGCGTGTCACATCCACCATGCCTCGACGCTAACAGCAGTCGTCGCGGCGGATGGGTGCGGCCGGGTCAGTCGTCGGTCGGCGCGTCCGGAAGCAGGTCAGGCCGTCGCAGGCGGGTGCGGACGAACTGCTGCTCGCGACGCCATGCCGCGATCGCACCGTGGTTGCCGCTGAGGAGGACATCGGGGACCGCGCGCTCCCGCCACACCGACGGCTTCGTGTACGACGGGTACTCGAGGAGGCCGTCCTCGTGCGACTCCTCGACCAGGCTCTCCGGATTGCCGACGACACCCGGGATCAGACGGCCGATGGCCTCGATCATCGCCATCGTCGCCACCTCCCCGCCGTTGAGGACGTAGTCGCCGAGGCTCAGCAGTCGCACCTCGCCACGCTCGGCGGCGTACTCGAAGACGCGCTCGTCGATGCCCTCGTAGCGGCCGCAGCCAAACACGAGATGGTCGCGCCCCGCGAGCTCGCGCGCGGTCGCCTGGGTGAAGACCTCCCCGGCCGGCGACGGGAAGATGATGGTCGGCGCGGGGGTGGCATCCGCCGTGAGCTCATCGAGCGCGAGACCCCACGGCTCCGGCTTCATGACCATGCCCGCTCCCCCGCCGTAGGGGGTGTCGTCGACGGTGCGATGCCGGTCGTGGGTCCAGTCGCGGAGATCGTGCACCCGGAGGTCGAGCAGGCCCGAGCCCCGGGCCTTGCCGAGCAGGGAGAGCGTCAGTCCGTCGAAGTACGACGGGAAGATGGAGACGACGTCGATGCGCACGGGGGAACCGTATCAGCGGTCACTCGGCGGTGTCGGAGGGAGTGGTCTCATCCTCCGACTCGGGAAGCTCCTCGAAGAGCCCGGCCGGCGGGGTGACGATGATGCGCCCGGCGGCGACCTCGACGGCGGGGACGATGGCCTCGACGAACGGGACCATCACCTCGTCCGTGCTGCCGGTCGACGTGGGCTTGACGATCAGGAGGTCCTGCGCGGGCAGGTGCTCGACCCGGACCACGCGGCCGATGACCACCTCGTCGCGGACGACGTCGAGACCGACGAGCTGGTGGTCGAACCAGGCGTTGTCCTCGGTCTCGTCCTCGTCCTGATCCATCCAGAGGATGGCGCGGACGAGGCTCTCGGCGGCATTCCGGTCGTCCACGTCCTCGAAGAAGACGACGGGGTTCCCGTTCATCACGCGGTACTCGCGGACGACGATCTCCTTGCCGTGCCACGGAGATGCCTCGGGCACCTGCAACGTGAACGCGGCCCCGGGGACGAAGCGCCGCTCCGGGTTGTCGGTGTAGAGCTCGAGCTTCAGGGCGCCCTTGAGCCCGTGGGCCTTGACCAGGCGCCCGACGCGCAGCTGATTACGGCCCTGGGTGCGGTCCTGCGACACCACGTCAGTCGTCCGCGACATCGACGCGGACACGACGCCCGTCGGCGAGAGCGCTGACGAGGGTACGGAGGGCCTTGGCCGTGCGGCCGCCGCGCCCGATCACGCGACCACGGTCGTCCGGGTGCACACGCACCTCGAGCAGGTCGCCTCGCGGCGACGACGATTCGTGGATGCGCACGTCTTCGGGGTGATCGACGATCCCCTTGACGATGTGTTCGAGCGCGGCGGCGAGCACGATGGATTACTCGGCGTCGGCGGCGGAAGCCTCGGAGGCCTCCGCGTCGGCGTCGGCGGCGGGGGCCTCCGCAGCGGGGGCCTCCTCCTTCTTCTCCGCCTTGGGCTTGATGACCGACTTCTTCGAGGCGTCGGCCTCGAATGCGACCTTCTCGCCGGCGACCTTGAGGGTGGACTTGGCGTCCTTGTCGCCCTTGAAGGTGCCCCAGTCGCCCGTGATCTTGAGGATCGCGGTGACCTGCTCGGTCGGCTGCGCGCCGACAGAGAGCCAGTACTGCGCACGCTCGGAGTCGACCTCGATGAACGAGGGCTCCTCGGTGGGGTGGTACTTGCCGATCTCCTCGATCACACGACCGTCGCGCTTGGTGCGCGAGTCGGCGACGACGATGCGGTAGTACGGCGCGCGGATCTTGCCCATGCGCTTGAGACGAATCTTGACAGCCACGATTCTCCTGAATGGTGTGGAAGGAAACGAACCGGTCGCCTGGAGCGTGGGGTGCACACCCGGCGGAAGCTCAAATGAGGAGGACGAGCGCTGGATAGAGGGTCGAGCACGTCGTCCGACCCTCTATTCTGCCAGATGCGCGCGCCGGGTGCGAACCCGGCGACACGGCGTTGCGGAGCAGGCCCGGCCCCGTGTCAGACTGTCCCCGTGCAGCTCGACTTCGCCGCTTCGGCCCGCTCCACCGTCGGTCTCGAGTGGGAGATCATGCTCGCCGATCCCGAGACCGGTGATCTCGTCGGTCGCGCGCCGGAGCTCCTCGCCGCGCTGGAGGCGGAGAGCGAAGACGAACGCCACACCGTCACCGGCGAGCTCCTCACCAACACCATCGAGGTGACCAGCGGGATCGGCGACTCCGTGGCCCACGCCGTCGACGACATCGCGAACGCGATCGCGGCGGTGCGGTCGGCCACCGACCCGGCAGGGATCGAGCTGCTCTCCGCCGGAAGCCACCCGTTCGCCCAGTGGTACGACCAGTCGGTGACCGACAAGACGCGGTACCACAGCCTGATCGAGCGCACCCAGTGGTGGGGGCGCAACATGATGATCTGGGGCATCCACGTGCACGTGGGCGTCGACGAGCAGCGCAAGGTCTTCCCCATCATCAACGCACTGTCGGCCTATCTCCCCCACCTGCAGGCGCTGTCGGCGTCCAGCCCGTTCTGGGCCGGGGAACGCACGGGGTACGCCTCCAACCGCGCTCTCGTCTTCCAGCAGCTGCCCACGGCCGGCCTTCCCTGGCCGCTGCGCGACTGGTCGGAGTTCGAGCGCTACCTGGACGACATGGTCCGTACCGGAGTCATGGCCGACGCCACGGAGGTGCGGTGGGACATCCGTCCCGCTCCGCGCTGGGGCACGATCGAGGTCCGGGCGTGCGACGGCCTGTCCACCCTCTCCGAGATGGCCGCGGTGGCCGCGCTCGTGCAGGTCCTCGTCGAGCACTTCTCCCGGCTCCTGGACGAAGGGGCCGCCCTCCCCGACCTCCCCGCGTGGTTCCACCGCGAGAACAAGTGGCGCGCGGCCCGATACGGCCTGGACGCCCGGGTCATCGTCGACACGATCGGCACGCAGCGCCCCGTGCGCGAGCATCTCGCCGAGAAGATCGAGGAACTCACCCCGGTCGCGGTCGAGCTCGGATGCGTCCGTGAGTTCGGCAGCATCGGGACGATCCTCGACGGCGGCGCGAGCTACGCCCGTCAGCTCGCGGTCGCCGACGCCACGGACGGCGATCTCCGCGCTGTCGTCCAGCACCTCATCCGCGAGTTCCGGACGGGGCCGCAGTCGTCCATCGAAGGCGAGTGATCCCCGCGCCGCTCAGTCCTCGACGAGGCGGCGTGCGAGTCCCTCGTCCAGCACGACGTCGGTGATGAGCTCGGCGGCGATCGCCGCACGCAGGCTCGCGAGCTTGGGCACGCCGGAGACGACGCACACGCGTCGGGGAACGCGGCGCAGCCGGTCGAGTCCAGGGCCGGTCGCCCGTGCATTGAGCCGGATGTCGCGCCAGGAGCCGTCGGCGCGGAAGAAGACCGTCGCCACGTCGCCGATCGCGTGGTCCTCCCGCAGACTGCGGTAGTCCTCCCGACCGAGATAGCCGCCGACGTAGACCCGGCTGGGCACCTCTGCCGCCGGAGAGCCGAGACTGAACACGGCGATGTCCATCTTCGCCTGCAGGTCCAGGACGCGCCGGGTGCTGCGCTCGCGCCACATCGCCTCGCGGGTGGCGGGGTCGTCGAAGAACGCCGGGACCGGGAACTGCTGCACCTGCGCCCCGAACGCACTGCCGAAGCGCTGCAGGATGTCACTGGAGTACTCCACACCGCTGGTCTGGGTGTTCCCGGCGCCGTTGAGCTGCACGAATGTCGTGTTGTGCGTCTCCTTCTGGGTGAGCCCGCGGCTGACCGCGCTGATCGTCGACCCCCAGGCGACGCCGACGATCATGTTCGAGTCCACGAACTGGGACAGCAGTCGCCCGGCGGTCAGCGCCACCCGCTCCAGGCGCTCGACCTCGCTCACGATCTCGGCCATCGGAACCACGTGCGCAACGACGCGGTGGCGATCCCTGATGCGCTGCTCGAGCATCCCGAGGCGTTCCAGCGGCGAGTTGATCCGGATGTCGACGAGGCCACTCTCGCGCGCGAAGCTGAGCAGCCGCGACACGGACGATCGCGAGGTTCCGAGCTCCTGCGCGATGACCTCCATGGTCTTGTCCTGCATGTAGTAGAGCTGCGCAGCCGTGAGCGCGGCGATCAGCTTCCCGTCGCGCGAAGGCGCTCCGGATTCCGCCATGATGACCTCCTCTCCCTCGATCCTTGCACATATGTGCAGCCAGCTTGCGCGCGGCGTCACAGAGGTCGATGCTGGTGGCAAGCAAGGAAGAGAGGGTCGACGATGATCGATTCCACCCACACGTCCCCGGAGCGGGACGCGGTCCGCGCGCTCCGCGAATCCGGGCGCACCAGTGTCCTCGTCATCGGCGGCGGCATCAATGGCATCTCCACGTTCCGCGACCTGGCCCTGCAGGGCGTCGACGTCGTCCTCGTCGAGCGCGGCGACTTCGCCTCCGGTGCCTCCGCGGCGTCGAGCCACATGATCCACGGCGGCATCCGCTACCTGGAGAACGGCGAGTTCCGTCTCGTCCGAGAGTCGGTGGAGGAGCGCAACGGGCTGCTCAAGATCGCTCCGCACTACGTCAAGCCGCTGCAGACCACGATCCCGATCTACTCGACGTTCTCGGGCATCCTCTCCGCTCCCCTGCGCTTCCTCACGCACAAGAGCGGGAAGCCGAAGGAGCGCGGCGCCTTCCTCATCAAGGTCGGCCTTACCATCTACGACACGTTCTCGCGCGACGGCGGCACCGTGCCCCGGCACCGCTTCCTCGGCCGCAAGAAGTCGCTGGCCGAACTGCCGTCGATGGACCCGAAGATCAAGTACACCGCGACGTACTACGACGCGTCGATGCACGACCCCGAGCGCCTCGCGCTCGATGTGCTGCAGGACGGCCGCGCGAGCCACCCCGGTGCCGTCGCACTGAACTACGTCGAGGCGATCGGCCGCGACGGCGAGCAGATCATCCTCCGCGACCGGGAGAGCGGCACCGAGTTCACCGTGACCGCGGATGTCGTCGTGAACGCCTCCGGCCCGTGGACCGACCTCACGAACGACGCCCTCGGCACCGACACCCGCTTCATGGGCGGCACCAAGGGCTCGCACATCGTGCTCGACCACCCCGAGCTGCTGGAGGCCACGCGGGGACGCGAGATCTTCTTCGAGCACTCCGACGGTCGCATCGTGCTGATCTACCCGCTCAAGGGGCGCGTCCTCGTAGGCACGACGGACATCGACGCCGACCCGCGCGAGGTGCCGGTGTGCACGGAGGAGGAGATCGACTACTTCTTCGACCTCATCCACCACGTGTTCCCGTCGATCTCGGTGACCCGTGAGCAGATCGTCTACAACTTCTCCGGCATCCGTCCGCTCCCCCGCCACGAGGACACCGCTCCCGGCTTCGTCTCCCGCGACTACCGCGTCGAGGTCGACCGCCAGGGCGCCGTTCCGCTGGTGAGCCTCGTGGGCGGCAAGTGGACCACGTTCCGCGCGCTCGGCGAATCCCTCTCCGACACTGTCCTCGGCCTCCTCGGCCGCACGCGCACGGTGTCCACGGCGGGGCGTGCGATCGGCGGCGGACGTGAGTTCCCGCGTACCGAGAAGGCGAAGCGGATCTGGATCCAGGAGAACCTCCCCGGCGCCGGCACTCGCGCCGACCAGCTCCTCGCGCGCTACGGCACCCGGGCAGCGGCCGTGTGGGCCTTCGTCGAGCAGGGGGACGACGCGCCCCTCGCCGGCGGCGACCTCTCGACCCGCGAGCTGGAGTGGATGGTGAACGAGGAGATGGTCACCCGTCTCGAGGACGTCATCCTCCGCCGCACGAGCATCGCCTTCACCGGCGGCGCCCGAGCGGAGGTGCTCGACGAGATCGCCGACGCCCTGGCTCCGCTCCTCGGCTGGGACCGCGAGCGTCACGACGCCGAGGTGGAGCAGACGCGGGTGCTGCTCAACGAGCGACACGGACTCCACATCCCGTCCCGCGCCCGCGGCTGACGGGACGCCGACCACCGCGCCCTCCTCGCGGTGCTACCCCATAAGGGGTCGGGGCAGAGGGGCCCCGACCCGCAAGAAAGGTCAACGAAGACATGACTGACGTCAATCTCGGTCTCTACTTCCTCTCCGAGCTCGTCGGCACCGCCATGCTGGTCCTGCTCGGTTGTGGTGTGGTCGCGAACGTCGCCCTGGCGAAGAACAAGGGCTTCGGCGGCGGCTTCCTGATGGTCAACTGGGGATGGGGTCTCGCGGTGTTCGCGGGTGTGCTCGTCTCGGCGTACTCCGGTGCCATCCTGAACCCGGCCGTGGGCATCGGCCTACTGGTCGCCGGCAAGATCACCTTCGCGATGTTCCTCACTGCGACCGCCGCGGAGCTCCTCGGCGCGATCATCGGTGCGATCGTGGTCTGGCTCGCCTACAAGCAGCACTTCGACCAGGAGCCGGAGGCCGCCAACAAGCTCGGCGTCTTCTCCACCGGCCCCGCCATCCGCTCGTACGGCTGGAACCTCGTCACCGAGATCATCGGCACGTTCGTCCTCGTGTTCGTCATCTTCGCGTTCGCGGACTACGGCGACATCGAGGTCGGCACGCCCGGTGGCCTCGGCCCGCTCACCGCCCTTCCGGTGGCCCTCCTGGTGGTCGCGATCGGTGCGTCGCTCGGTGGCCCCACCGGCTACGCGATCAACCCGGCTCGTGACCTCGGTCCGCGCATCGCCCACGCGATCCTCCCCATCCAGGGCAAGGGTTCCAGCGACTGGTCCTACTCGTGGGTGCCCGTCGTCGGTCCGCTCATCGGTGGTGTCATCGCCGCCCTCGCCGCCCCCGGCCTGCTCAGCCTCGCCGGCTGATCCCCCTCAACCCCTCGGGAATTCAAAGGAGAACACATGGCTGACTACATCATCGCGATCGACCAGGGAACGACGTCGAGCCGCGCGATCATCTTCGACAAGAAGGGCAGCATCGTCGCCACCGGCCAGAAGGAGCACGAGCAGATCCTTCCCAAGGCCGGCTGGGTGGAGCACGACGCCGCCGAGATCTGGCGCAACGTCCAGGAGGTGATCGGTCTGGCCCTCGGGCGCGCCGATCTCACCCGCCACGACATCGCCGCCGTGGGCATCACGAACCAGCGCGAGACCGCCGTCGTGTGGGACAAGACCACGGGCAAGCCGGTCTACAACGCCATCGTCTGGCAGGACACCCGTACGCAGGAGATCGTCAACCGCCTCGCGGGCGACGAAGGCGTCGACCGGTTCAAGTCGATCGTCGGCCTCCCGCTGGCGACCTACTTCTCCGGCACCAAGATCACCTGGATCCTGGAGAACGTCGAAGGTGCCCGCGAGAAGGCCGAGGCCGGAGACCTGCTCTTCGGCACGACCGACTCCTGGGTCCTGTGGAACCTCACGGGCGGCGTCGACGGCGGCGTGCACGCGACAGACGTCACCAACGCCTCGCGCACGATGTTCATGGACCTCGAGACGCTGGAGTGGCGCGACGACATCCTCGAGGCGTTCGGCGTGCCGCGCTCGATGATGCCGGAGATCCGCTCCTCCTCCGAGGTCTACGGCGCGGCCGAGAGCTCGTCGCTGCTCCGCGAGACGCCGATCGCCGGCATCCTCGGCGACCAGCAGGCGGCGACGTTCGGACAGGCCGCGTTCCAGAAGGGCGAGAGCAAGAACACCTACGGCACGGGATGCTTCCTCATCTTCAACACGGGCGAGGAGATCGTCCGCTCGAAGAACGGGCTGCTCACCACCGTCGGCTACAAGCTCGGCGACCAGCCCACGCACTACGCGCTGGAGGGGTCGATCGCCGTCACCGGATCGCTCATCCAGTGGCTGCGCGACCAGCTCGGCATCATCTCCTCCGCTCCCGAGGTCGAGGAGCTGGCCGAGAAGGTCGAGGACAACGGCGGCGTGTACATCGTCCCCGCGTTCTCGGGTCTCTTCGCCCCCTACTGGCGTCCGGACGCCCGTGGCGCGATCGTCGGCCTCACCCGCTACGCGAACAAGAACCACATCGCGCGCGCTGCGCTGGAGGCCGTGGCCTTCCAGACCCGCGACGTGCTCGACGCGGTCAACGCGGACGCCGGAGTGGACCTCAGCGAGCTCAAGGTCGACGGCGGCATGGTCGCCAACGACGCGCTCATGCAGTTCCAGGCCGACATCCTCGGCGTCCCGGTCGTGCGGCCGGTCGTGGCGGAGACCACCGCGCTCGGTGCGGCCTACGCCGCGGGCCTCGCGGTCGGCTTCTGGAGCGGCCTCGACGACCTGTCCGCGAACTGGCAGGAGGACCGCCGCTGGGAGCCCTCGCTCGACGAGGCCGAGCGCGACCGCCAGCTGCGCCTGTGGCGCAAGGCCGTCACGAAGTCGATGGACTGGGTCGACGACGACGTGCGCTGATCGCCACACGACGAGGCGGGTCCGGGTTCTTCCCGGGCCCGCTTCGTCGTCTCCAGCTCGAGCTTCTGCGGAGTCGCCTGCACGATCCGGATACGGTGGCCCGCCCGTTCCGAGGATTCCGTCGTGCATCTGCTCCCGGGTCGTGCAGCCGGAGCAGGGTCTCAGGAGGCTGCCGCGACGATGTCGAGGAAGGCGCGCGCGGCGCTGCGCGGTGCCGCGGCGTCCCAGGCCAGGTGCTCGACACGGACCGGCCCGTCCTGGACCTCGACCGTGTCGACGACGTCCCGATACCCTCGCACCACCCCGGGCGCGAGCAGCGTGACGGCGAGGCCCGCAGCGACCAGGCCGATCAGCCCCGCGGCCGTGTCGGATTCGAAGGCCACGTCCCGCCCGACCCGCGCGGCCAGGAACGCCGCATCACTCTGCGCGCGCCCCGATGTTCCGGCGGGGAAGTCGGCGAACGCGGAGTCCGCGAGATCGCTCAGCCGTACCCTCCGCTTCGCGGCGAGGTGGTGCCCGCGAGGCAGTACCGCTACCAGCGGCTCGTGGGACAACGGGCGGGAGGCCACCCCTCCTGGTTCCGCTCCCTCCCGAAGCCCGAGGAAGGAGACGTCGAGGTCGCCCTGACGGATCGCGGCCATGAGGCCGTCACTGTTCCCCTCGCGGAGTTCCACGCGGGCGGCCGGATGCGCGGTGCGATAGGCCACGAGGAGCGCGGGGACGTCGACGGCGGTCACCGTGGGGATGATCCCGAGCCGGAGCGTTCCGACGACTTCGCCCGCAGCGGCCGCGGCATCCTCCCGCGCCTGATCCGCGGCGCGCACCGCGAGACGCGCGGAGCGGAGGAACGCCTCTCCGGACTCGGTCGCACGGACGCTGCGACTGGTGCGCGCGAACAGCCGCACCCCCAGCTCGCGTTCGAGTGACGCGACCTGATGACTGAGCGCCGACTGCGTCACGTGACAGCGGTCCGCCGCGCGGGTGAAGGACCCGGTATCCGCCACGGCGACGACATATCGCAGGTGCTGGAGTTCCATGTATCCATGATCGCCCTTCATGGATGGTGTGACAACAATGCGTTGGACTCATCGCGATGTCGCGCGCAGGCTGGGAGCATGAACCGCTTCACCCTCACCCTCGTCACGGCGCTCGCCCCCGCGGCGTGGGGTACGACCTACCTGGTCACGACGGAGCTGCTCCCCGCCGGGCATCCGCTCCTCGCCGGCCTCCTCCGCTCGCTTCCTGCGGGTCTCCTCGCGGTGCTGCTGGCCCGGCGCCTGCCGCACGGCGCCTGGTGGGGAAAGGTCCTCGTGCTCGGCGCCCTCAACATCGGCGCCTTCTTCCCGCTACTGTTCCTCGCGGCCGAACGCCTCCCCGGCGGGGTCGCCGCGGCCGTCGCCGGAGCGCAGCCGCTCATCGTCCTGGGAATCGGAGCGCTCGTGCTCGGGGAGCGTATCCGCCCGGTGTCCGGCGCCGCCGCCGTGCTCGGGGCAGGGGGCGTCGCCCTCGTCGTCCTCGGCCCTGCCGCCGCGCTGGACCTGTGGGGCCTCATCGCGGCTCTGGGCGGCGTGACCGCCACCGGTCTCGGGATGATCCTCACCAAGCGCTGGGGACGCCCCGCCGGCGTCGGCCCCGTGGCCTACGCGGGCTGGCAGCTGAGTGCGGGCGGACTGCTGCTCCTCCCCCTCACCTTCACGGTCGAGGGCCCGCCTCCTGCCCTCGACGCGGGGGCGCTCCTCGGTTACCTCTGGCTCGCGACAGCGGGAGGGATCATCGCCTACACGCTCTGGTTCCGCGGTATCCAGCGGCTGCCCGTGATCGTGCCCGGCCTGCTCGCACTGCTCTCGCCGATCGTCGCGACGGTGCTCGGAGTGCTCATCGCCGGCGAGAGCTTCACCCTCGTTCAGCTTCTGGGCATCGTGATCACGCTCGCCGCCCTCGTCGGCGGGCAGTTCGCGGCACGACCGCGAGGCACGCCGGCGGCCACGGTCGATCCTTCCGCCGCGCCGGTGGCCGTGCGCTGAGTTCCCGGCCGCTCAGCCCTTGCCGAACAGCTTCTGGATCTCGGCGAGGTCTGCCTCCGAGGGCGCTGCGCTTCCCCCGCCGAGGCCGAAGCCCGAGCCGGTGGGTGCCGTGGAAGCCGCGAGGCCGGCGTTCTCGGCCGCGCGCTTCGCCGGGTTGCCGGAGCGGGAGCGGTTGCCGCCGCCGCCCTTGCCCTTCTTGCCGCGCTTCGACGAGGCGCCGGGCTTGCCCATGCCGGGCACCGGACCCATGCCGGGGATGTTCGGCGTGCCGCCACGGGCGACCGTCTTCATCATCTTCGCGGCCTGCTCGAAGCGCTGAACGAGCTGGTTCACGTCCGTGACAGTCATGCCGGAGCCGCGCGCGATGCGCAGGCGGCGCGAGCCGTTGAGAATCTTGGGGTTGCGACGCTCTACCGGCGTCATGGACCGGATGATGGCTTCGGTGCGGTCGATCTCGCGCTCGTCGAAGTCCTCGAGCTGCTGCTTCATCTGACCCATGCCCGGGAGCATCCCGAGCATCTTCTTCATCGAGCCCATCTTCTTCATCTGCTGGAGCTGCTCGAGGAAGTCCTCCAGGGTGAAGGCCTCGTTCGCGAGCTTCTCCGCGACCTTTCGCGCCTCCTCCTCGTCGAAGGCCTGCTGGGCCTGCTCGATGAGGGTCAGGATGTCGCCGAGGTCGAGGATGCGGCTCGCCATCCGGTCGGGGTGGAACGGCTCGAGGTCTTCCAGCCGCTCGCCCGTCGAGGCGAAGATGATCGGACGACCGGTGACCGAGGCGACCGACAGAGCTGCTCCGCCTCGCGCGTCACCGTCGAGCTTGGAGAGCACGACGCCGGTGAAGTCCACGCCCTCCTGGAAGGCCTTGGCGGTGTTGACGGCGTCCTGACCGATCATCGCATCGATGACGAAGAGCACCTCGTCCGGGTTGACCGCCTTGCGGATGTCGGCGGCCTGCTTCATGAGCTCGGCGTCGACGCCGAGGCGGCCGGCGGTGTCGATGATGACCACGTCGTGCTGCTGCCGGCGGGCGTGCTCGACGCCGTCGCGCGAGACCCTGACCGGATCGCCGACGCCGTTGCCGGGCTCGGGCGCGTACACCGTGGCACCGGCCTGCTCGGCGACGACCTGGAGCTGGTTCACCGCGTTCGGGCGCTGGAGGTCGGCGGCCACGAGGAGCGGCGTGTGGCCCTCGCTCTCGAGCTGCTTGGCGAGCTTTCCGGCGAACGTCGTCTTCCCCGAACCCTGGAGGCCGGCGAGCATGATCACGGTCGGCGCCGTCTTGGCGAACTGCAGGCGCCGCTGCTCACCGCCGAGGATCTGGACGAGTTCCTCGTTGACGATCTGCACCACCTGCTGCGCGGGGTTCAGCGCCTTGTTGACCTCGTCGCCGAGCGCGCGCTCGCGCACCTTGGCGGTGAAGTCCTTGACGACCGCGAGCGCGACGTCGGCGTCGAGCAGCGCACGACGGATCTCGCGCACCGTGCCGTCGACGTCGGCGGGGGTGAGCTTTCCCTTCGTGCGCAGGTTGCGGAAGGTGTCGGTGAGCCGATCGGAGAGCGTGCCAAAGGTAGCCATGGTGCGTACGATTCTACGCGAGCGGAGCCTCCACGCTCAGCGCGGCACGAAGGCGACTCGCCGAAACCCCGCCTCGCTGTCGAGACCCCGCCCGGCGCGCGCCTGCACACCGGGGCCTCGGCGCGAAACCGGGGTCTCGCGAGGCCGGTCAGTCCCCCCAGGGGAGATCGTGGACGCGGGCGAGCGCCTCGTGCAGCACGGAGTCCGGAGTGCCGCGGCCCGCGCCCTCCTCCGCCCACACCCGGAGCGCCGACATGACAGCGGCGGCCTGCGCGGCCCCGAGCACGTCGGCGCGCATGACGTCGATCCCCGCGGCGCAGGCGGCGCGCGAGACGGCGGCGGACAGGCGGGCGAGCCGCAACCCCCTCTCGCGCACCAGCTCATCCTCGAGCGCCATGGCCGCCGCATTCCGCAGGGCCAGAGCCAGGGGATCCGGCGCGAAGTCCTGGACGATGCCGTGGAGGATCAGCCGCACCCGCTCCCCCGTGGCATCCCGGCCGAGATCGCCGAGCGCCGCGATCGCGACGCCGATGCGCTCGTCGATCCCGGACCACAGCACATCGCTCTTGGACGTGAAGTAGTTGAAGAAGCTGGAACGGCTGACCCCCGCCCGCTGCGTGATGTCGGCGATGGAGGTGGCCTCGTACCCGCGCTCCAGGAAGAGCTCGCAGGCGGCCTCGGCGAGGGTCTCGCGCGAGGAGGCCTTCGGGCGGCCGGCGCGACCAGTCCGGTTCATGACTTCACGGTACCGCGCGCCGCGCCACACTCCGGACGGGGATGTATTGTTAGACGCAATCCATGTATTAGAGGGAAGCGACGACGCATGCTCGACATCCTCACCCCCGGCTTCATGCCGACCCCTGTCCCCTATCCCGACGGCTGGGCCCTGCAGCGGCGCGTGCACGCGGACGTCGTGTCCGGTGCCCGCCCTGACACGCTCATCCTGCTCGAGCACGCGGCCGTCTACACCGCGGGCAAGCGCACGGAGGACCACGAACGCCCCCAGGACGGGACCCCGGTCATCGACGTCGACCGCGGCGGGAAGATCACCTGGCACGGGCCGGGACAGCTCGTCGGCTATCCGATCTTCCGGCTGCCGGAGCCGATGGACGTGGTCGCACACGTCCGGCGTCTGGAGCGGATCCTCATCGAGGTGCTGCGTCCGTTCGGGGTCGACGGGCACCAGGTCGAGGGGCGCAGCGGTGTGTGGGTGCGCCGACCGCTCTCGGAGGACAAGGTGGCCGCGATCGGCGTGCGGGTGCAGCAGGGCGTGACCATGCACGGCTTCGCCATCAACTGCGACAACAGTCTCGCCCCCTTCCGCGACATCATCCCCTGCGGCATCACCGACGCCGGCGTGACCACGGTGAGCGAGGTGTCCGGCCGCGTGGTCGGCCCGCTCGACCTCGTCGACGCCGTGCAGGACGCCTTCCGCACCGCGCACGCACCCGACCTGACAGGAGTCCCGGCATGACTGCCGCACCCGAGGGGCGCAAGCTCCTCCGCCTCGAGATCCGCAACGCCGAGACCCCGATCGAGCGCAAGCCCGAGTGGATCAAGACCAAGGCCAAGATGGGGCCGGAGTACTCCGCGTTGCACTCGCTCGTGAAGAGCGAGGATCTGCACACGGTGTGCCAGGAGGCCGGCTGCCCGAACATCTACGAATGCTGGGAGGACCGCGAGGCGACGTTCCTCATCGGGGGATCGCAGTGCACGCGTCGCTGCGACTTCTGCCAGATCGACACCGGCAAGCCCGCCGACTACGACACCGACGAGCCGCGACGCGTCGCCGAGAGCGTGCAGCGGATGAATCTCCGCTACGCGACCGTGACGAGTGTGGCCCGCGACGACCTGCCCGATACGGGGGCCTGGCTGAACGCCGAGACGGTGCGCAAGATCCACGAGCTCAACCCGAACACCGGCGTGGAGCTGCTGGCCAACGAGCACAACGCCGACCCGGCCTTCCTCGGCCAGATCTTCGACGCGCGCCCCGAGGTGTTCGCGCACAACGTGGAGACCGTGCCCCGCATCTTCAAGCGCATCCGCCCCGCGTTCCGCTACGAGCGCTCGCTGAACGTGCTCACGCAGGCTCGCGACGCCGGACTTATCACGAAGTCGAACCTCATCCTCGGCATGGGCGAGGAGCCGGAGGAGGTCGTCCAGGCGCTGCAGGACCTCCACGACGCCGGCTGCGACATCATCACCATCACTCAGTACCTCCGCCCGACGCCACGGCATCTTCCCGTCTCGCGGTGGGTGAAGCCGGCCGAGTTCGTCGAGTTCAAGGAGGAGGCGGAGCGGATCGGCTTCCTCGGGGTGCTCGCCGGTCCGCTGGTGCGCTCCTCGTACCGCGCCGGGCGGCTCTGGGCGCAGTCCATGACCTCGAAGGGACGGGAGATCCCCGCGCACCTCGCGCACATCGCGGAGAGCGCCGACCTCGGCTTCGCACAGGCGGTCTGACGAGCGGCGGTCAGTCGGCGCTCATGACCGACTGCACGCTGCCGTCGGAGCCCAGGTTCACGAGCAGCACGTCGTCGGTGGCGCTGTCGTCGAGCGCGTACTCCAGCACCGCGAACGGCTCGGAGCCGCCGTGCTCGTCCGCGAGGATCGTCATGCTCATCAAGCGCAGCGATCGGATGATGTCCACGGCCGCGTCTCCGGACACGTCGATGAGGATGTCGGGGAGGTCGTCGCCGAACACCTCCTGCTGCTGCAGGATGTACTCGGTCACCTCGCTCGTGCGGTCGTCCACCTCGGCGAGCATCCCGCGCCGTGCGGTCGCGTCCACGTTCTCCAGGCCGGCGATGAGCCCGGCGGCGATGTCGAGGGCGTCGGCGGAGACGTCGTCCTGGTCCGGGGCCGTCAGGTCCACGGTCACGCTCTGGTCGCCGAGCTCGACCGTCTCCGACCAGAAGATCGAGCCGTCGGGGCCCGATGACAGCAGTCCGAAGTAGTCGTGTTCGATCGCCATAACGCTATGAAACCAGCCTGGTGCTCGGGGCGGAAGCCCTGTGTCAGCCGACCAGCGCCTGCACGAAGACGTGCGGCGTGAAACCGGTCAGATCATCGATGCCCTCGCCCTGCCCGAGGAGCTTCACCGGGATGCCCGTGCGCTCCTGCACCGCGAGCACGAAGCCGCCCTTGGCCGAGCCGTCGAGCTTGGTGAGCACGAGACCTGTGACGCCGGCGTGCTGCAGGAAGGTCTCCGCCTGCATGACGCCGTTCTGCCCCGTCGTGGCGTCGAGGACGAGGAGCACCTCGCTGATCGGGGCCTGCTTCTCGACGACGCGGCGGATCTTGCCGAGCTCGTCCATGAGACCGCCCTTGGTGTGCAGCCGTCCCGCCGTGTCGATGATCGCGATCTCGATGCCCTCGCGCTTCGCGTACTCCACGGTCTGGAAGGCGACAGATGCCGGGTCCTGGCCCTCCTGCTGCGGTCGGACGATGGCCGCTCCCCCGCGCTGCGCCCAGGTGGCGAGCTGGTCCACGGCCGCGGCACGGAAGGTGTCGGCGGCTCCCACGACCACACTCCGCTGGTAACCGCGGAGGAACTTCGTGAACTTGCCGATCGTCGTCGTCTTTCCCACGCCGTTCACGCCGACGACGAGGACCACGGCGGGCCGCTCGGTGAGCTTCAGAGTGGTGTCGAACTTCGCGAAGTGCTCCTCCAGGGTCTCCCGCAGCATGCGCTGGAGATCCTTGGGGTCGGTGGTGCGGTACTTCGCGACCTTGTCGCGCAGCTCGTCGACGATGCGCTCGCTGATGTCGGGGCCGAAGTCCGCCGTGATCAGCGCCGTCTCCAGGTCTTCCCACGTCGTCTCGTCGATGGTGGGCTTCACGAACATGCCGCGCAGCGCGCGACCGAGAGACCAGGACTTCTCTGCCATGTGTCCAGCCTACGGGTAGCATCCAGGGATGCACCGCGCGCCGCTCCCGCACCGGGTGTTCCTCCACGGCGCCGGGAGACGCGGCACAGCTGCGTGGCCCTCCCAGGCTCCGGAGTCGGGGACCTTCCTCAGCTTCCCGCCGGGGTCGTCCGTCGAAGCGCAGGCGGGCGCTCTCGTCGCCGGAGAACGTGACCGGACGCCGCTCCTGTTCGCCCACTCCATCGGGGCGGTCGCCGCCGTCCGCGCCGTCGCCGACGGTCTGCGGGTGTCCGGACTCGTCCTCGTCGAGCCCGCCCTGTACGACGTCGCCCGCGGTGACGCGCCGATCGAGCGACATATCGCCGTGGTCACGGAGGCGCGAGCACGCGCGGCCGAGGACGACCTCTACGGCTTCTGGGCGCTGTTCCGTCCGCTCATGTTCGGCGGCCCGCTGGACCGCGCGTCCTGGCCGGACGAGCGCGCGGTCGCGGAGCACTGGGCGACCGCGAATCTCCCGTGGGGACACGGCATCCGGGAGCATTCCCTCGCTGGCGTGCCGGCCCTCGTGGTCACCGGCGGCTGGAACGAGGAGTACGAGCTCATCGCCCGACGACTCGTCGATGTCGGGGCCGAGCAGATCGTCCTCTCCGGTTTCACTCACCGTCCCCAGGACCACCCCGACTTCCCCGCCGCCGTCACTGCATTCGAACAGTCCCTCCTGATGTGACCCGCCCTGGTCCGTCCGAGCACAGCTTCGGAGACCGCAGGCGACGCGCCGGATCAGACGGCCGACACGCCGGGTGGAGGCTCCGATCTCCGAAGCCGTGCCCGGGGACGGAGGCAGCCGGAGTCAGACGGCGGCGGCAGCGCGGTCGCCGACACGCTGCCCGACCACCGCGGAGACGCCGTCCTGGCGCATCGAGACCCCGTAGAGCGCGTCCGCGATCTCCATCGTCCGCTTCTGGTGCGTGATCACGAGGAGCTGGGAGCTCTCGCGCAGCTGCTCGAACACCGTGAGGAGCCGGCCGAGGTTCGCGTCGTCGAGCGCCGCTTCGACCTCGTCGAGGATGTAGAACGGGCTGGGACGCGCCTTGAAGATCGCCACCAGGAGCGCCACCGCGGCCAGAGACCGCTCGCCGCCGGACAGCAGCGACAGCCGCTCGATCTTCTTCCCGACGGGACGGACCGAGACCTCGATCCCCGTCGTCAGCATGTTCTCCGGATCGGTCAACGAGATGCTGCCCGTGCCGCCGGGGAACAGCAGGGGGAAGACCTGGCCGAACGCCTCCTTGGTGTCCTCGAACGCGCTGGCGAAGATCGTCTGCATGCGCTCGTCGAGGTCGGCGATGATCGTCAAGAGGTCCTGCCGGGTCTGCGTCAGGTCCGCGAGCTGCGTGGTGAGGAACGCGTGGCGCTGCTCCAGGGCGGCGAACTCCTCCAGCGCGAGCGGGTTGACCCGACCGAGCTGGGCGAGCTTCCGCTCCGCGTCCGCGAGGCGCCGCTGCTGGATGCGCCGGTCGAACGGGATCGCGGTGTCGTCGAGCAGTTCGCCGTCGGCCGGCTCCGCCCCGGGATCCCGCGGCACGAGCTGGTCAGGACCGTACTCGGCGACGAGCACGTCCTCGTCGAGGGCGAGCTCCGAGGACACGCGCTCCAACAGGCTGTTCAGGTGGAGCTTCTTCTCGTGGATCTGCAGCTCCAGGCCGTGCACGCTCTCCGTGAGCCCGGCCAGACGCTCCCGCAGCGACGATTCCTGGGTGCGCAGCGCGATCAGTTCCTCGTTCTGCGCCGACCGCGCGGCTTCCGCCTCCGCCAGCGCGACGCGGGCCTCGGTGACCGAGCGGTCGAGGGAGTCGAGGATGCGCGGCAGCTCGTCCACGACTCCGGACGCCGCCTCGCGCTGCGCCCGGCGGATGACAGCGCGGCGGGCGGCCTCCGCGGCCGCGTCCCGCTCCTGCTCGCGCTGCCGCTCCAACGCGGTCACCCGAGACTGCGCGGCACGGACGCGCTCGCGCAGCGTCTCGACCTCCAGGCGGGCACGGACCTCGCCCTCGCGGGCACGCTCCAGGGCCTCCAGCAGA
Source organism: Microbacterium sp. UBA7513 (assembly GCF_002478345.1). Classification (NCBI taxonomy): domain Bacteria; kingdom Bacillati; phylum Actinomycetota; class Actinomycetes; order Micrococcales; family Microbacteriaceae; genus Microbacterium; species Microbacterium sp. UBA7513. Next base: position 56,096 of record NZ_DLNJ01000020.1, on the reverse strand, counting down.
CCGTCGCGCGCCGAGGCGTCGAGCACCGGACGGGGCGCGGCGATCGCGGCATCGAGCTCCGCCTTCGCGGCCTCCGCCTTCGCCTCTGCGTCAGCCACGGCGGCCTGCGCCTGAGCGAGCCCGGTCTCGAGGCGGTCGCATTCGGCGACAGCGGCCTCATGGCGCACGGTCACCTTGTTGACCTGCTCCGCGTGCGTCGCGAGGGCGGCGTCGTGCTCGCGAAGGGCGCGCAGCGCGTCCTTCGCCTGCCGCCGCGTCTCCTCCACGGCCTCGTCGGCGTCGATGCGGGCCTCGCGCAGGGAGTCGACGACGATCTGGATCTCGGTGAGCCGCTCGGTCGCGGCGTCCCGCTCCGCCGCGAGCTCGAGGCGGGAGCGCTCGCCGCCGGACCCCGTGCGCAGGGTCTGGGCGGTGATGACGTCGCCTCCGGTGGTCACGATCGTGGTCGACGCGTCGCCCGCAGCATCGAGAGCGCGCCGTGCGGCCCGCGCGGCATCGAGGTCGTCGGCGATGAGCACATGGGCCAGGATCCCGAGAACGCCGTCCGGCGCGGTCACCGTCTCGGTCGCGGCGATCACGCCGTCGACGGCCGGGCGCGGCGCCCGCTCCCTCGGGGCGTCGGCGACCACGAAGTCGACCACGCCCCGGCGGCGCTCTGCGGCCTCCGCCGCGAGGGCGAAGGCATCGTCCGGGGAACCGACCAGCACACCCTCGGCCAGCGGACCGAGCACGGCCGCGATCGCGGCTTCGTATCCCGCCCGCACCTGCACGGCATCGCCGACGAGACCGCGGATTCCGGGGCCGCCCTCCGCAACGATCTCGGCGGCACCTCCTGACAGCGACAGCGCACTGCTCAACGCAGCGGCCTTCGCCGTGAGGGCGTCGACCTCGCGCTCCGCGGCGTGCAGGCGTTCACGCAGGCTCTCGCGCTCCGCCTCCGCCGCCGTCGCCGCACGCTGGGCGCTCTCGTAGGCGGCGGCGTACTCGACGGCCGTGCCCTCGGGAGCTTCCGCATCGTCGATCGCGTCCAGGGCCTCTTCGGCCTCGCGTCGTCGGGCGTGCGCGGCCTCGAGCGCGTTCTCCTGACGCAGCACCGCGCCGCGGACCGCGGCCAATGCCGACGCGGCCGCATCGGCGTTCCCGCGGAGAGACGAAAGCCGCATGTCGTACTCGGAGACGAGCGCGCTCTGCTCCGCGATGTCGACATCGAGCGTGTCGAGCTCGGCGCGGGCGTTCACGACCTCGCGGCTGGCCGCAGCCGCGGCATCCTGAGCGTCGCCGAGGCCGGAGGAGATCGTCTCGATGTCCTCCTTCGCCTCGTCGATGGTCGCCTGTGTGACGGTCACCGCGGTCACGGCCGCGTCGTCCTCCTCGGACCCGAGGAGCGCAAGGCGCTGGTTGGCGAGCGTGTACAGGCCCCGCATGCGCTCCTGCACCTGTTCGAGTCCGAACGCGACGCTGCGCGCCTCGTCGACCGCGATCGAGTTCTGGTTCTTCTCCAGACGAGCGATCCCGGCGCGCACGGTCTCGGCTTGGTCGGACAGCACGAGACGCTCCGTGTGCCGCTCCTGCTCGGTCCGGGTGTGGTCCGCGAGGGCCGTGCGCAGCGCCACGACGTCGTCGGCGAACAGTCGTGCCTTGGCATCGCGCACGACGGCGGCGATGGTCTGCGCCTCGCGCGCGATCTCCGCCTGGCGTCCGAGGGGCTTGAGCTGACGGCGGATCTCCCCGGCAAGGTCGCTCAGACGGGTGAGGTTAGCCTCCATCGCGTCGAGCTTGCGCAGCGTCTTTTCCTTGCGCCGACGGTGCTTCAGGATGCCGGCCGCCTCCTCGATGAAGCCGCGTCGATCCTCCGGCGAGGCCTGGAGCACGGTGTCGAGCCGCCCCTGACCCACGATGACGTGCATCTCCCGGCCCAGGCCGGAGTCGCTGAGCAGCTCCTGCACATCGAGCAGACGGCAGCTCTCGCCGTTGATGGCGTACTCGCTGGAGCCGTTGCGGAAGAGGGTGCGGCTGATCGTCACCTCGGCGTACTCGATCGGCAGCGCGCCGTCGGCATTGTCGATCGTGAGCTGCACCTCGGCGCGCCCGAGGGGTCCGCGGGTCGAGGTGCCCGCGAAGATGACGTCCTCCATCTTGCCGCCGCGAAGCGTCTTCGCCCCCTGCTCCCCCATCACCCAGGCGAGGGCGTCGACGACGTTGGACTTGCCGGAGCCGTTCGGCCCGACGATGCACGTGACGCCGGGCTCGAACACGAAGGACGTGGGCTGCGCGAACGACTTGAACCCCTTGAGCGTCAGGCTCTTCAGGTGCATGGGGCGACCGCTCGTCCGGGGAGATTCACGCCGCTACGCTACCGGAAACCCGCGGAACGGCCGGTATCCCGCGCGGTCATCGCGGACCCGGTGCGATCGCGACACGCCGGTGCTACCACGAAATGCTTGACGATCTCCTGAGAGTTTCGCTACGGTGGCCTCCGGATCGCCACACGAAAGGAGGTTACCGATGATGATCACTCAGCACACCGCAGAGGTCTTTGGCCTCGCCGCGCCCGCGCACTCCGCGCCGCGCCTCGCGGCATCGGTGACCGCCGGCGTCCGTCACGGCTCGCTCGGCTAGAACCGCAGCCTGGGAACGCAGGCCCGATCCGGGTCTTCTCCCGCCTGTTCTGTCGCGACCCACCCTCTGATCCCCTTGGATCATGGATCCCCGCCGCCTCCGGCCTCCGCATTCCGCGTCGCCACAGGCGCTGCTCTCGTCCGCACCCGCCGCGGCCGACGACTCGGTCCTGGCGTGGTGCTTCCGCACCCATCCATCCCTTTCGAAGGAACCATCGTGAACATCACGCTGTCACGCAGCACCACCCATCCGCCCGATACCGAGGACCGCGAGGTCCTCCAGATCCCCCGCGACGACGAGCTCCGTGAGCTCGGCATCGCGGACCGCCTCTCGCTCCGGATCGGCCTCTGGCTGTTCCAGCGGGCGCAGCGGCCCCGTCGTCCGCACCGGTCGTGGACCGTCGATCCCGGCGACCTGTTCCTCGTCGGAGAGCAGCGTCACCGCTCGGTCGCGGAATCGCACGCCCTCCTCATGTACGACATGCAGCGCGGAATGCGCTGACCGGGCGATGACGACCGCCTCGACACCGGCCCGGCGTCCGTCCGTGCACCTGCGGACGGACGCCGGGGCACCCGGCACCTCCTCCTCCCTCCGACACGAAGGACCTGACATGACGACCGCCGCACTGACGATCACGCCGCTGATCGTCCCGGCCACCCTCACCGATGCGAACGCCGCGGACTTCCGGGCCTACGGTGCCCTCAACCGACAGATCTGCGACGAGCAGGTCGGTCTCCCCGACCTCGCCCCGGACGCCGCGCAGATGCTGCCGAACTGGCAGGACGACTCCGATGCGCTGGATCTCGGATTCGTCGCCCGGGAGGGGGACGACATCATCGGCATGGTGACCCTGTCCTTCGCGCAGGAGGAGGACGCGCGCGCCGCGGAGATCGACCTCCTCGTTCCGGCCGCCCACACCGGGCGCGGTGTCGAGGAGGCGCTGCTCGACCGCGCCGAGACCGAGGCGAGGGAGCGCGGTCGGAGCGTCCTCCAGATCTGGACCCTGCACCGGCCCGAGGAGGCCGACCGCATGCTCCGGCCCCGGACCGGCTGGGGACGGGTCCCGGCGACACCGCTGAGCGACGTCGTCGAGGCGCACGGCTTCACGCTGGAACAGGTCGAGCGCAACAGCGAGCTCGACCTGCGCGCCGATCCGGAGCCCCTGCACCGGGCGTTGGACGCCGCGCTCACGGCGGCGGGACCGGACTATCGCGTGGTCGAGTGGCAGCTCCCCACTCCGCCCGAGTTCCGCGCGGGCTACGCCGACATCCTCGCCCGGCTGTCGACCGACGCCCCCAGCGGAGACATGGACTTCGTCGCCGAGGTCTATGACGCGGAGCGGGTGGTCCGCCGCGATGCGCGTCTCACCGGAGCCGGGCAGACGGTCTCCGTGGTGGCGGTGGAGCACGTCCCCACCGGCACGCTGGTCGCGTACAACGAGCTGCTGATCGGCGCGGAGAAGACCGGGACCACCCACCAGTTCGGGACGCTGGTCGCGAAGGATCACCGCGGTCACCGCCTCGGCACGATCGTCAAGTGCGCCAATCTCCTCCGCTGGCGGGAGCTCGTTCCGGACTCCACCGTGGTCTCCACCTTCAACGCGGAGGAGAACCGGCCGATGCTCGACATCAACGAGGCGATCGGCTTCGTGCCCGTGTCGTACGCGGGGGCGTGGCAGAAGAAGATCTGACGACGAGCGGTGGCCGTCATCCTCCCGGATGACGGCTGCCGCTCAGCTTCATCCGCCAGGCCGACGACACCGCCACGGCCCCACAGCGAGGCTGGGAACATGAACACTCCCGTGATCGAAGCCCACGCCCTCGTCAAGACCTACGGCGTCACCCACGCCCTCGCCGGTGTCGACCTCGCGGTGCACCGTGGCGAGTCCGTCGCCATCATGGGCGCGTCGGGCTCGGGGAAGACGACGCTCCTGCATGTGCTGGCGGGAATCACCGCCCCGGACAGCGGCCGCGTGGTCTTCCAGCCCTCGACGGGCACGGCCATCGACGTGACCGCGCTGGGTGAGGCGGCGCGCTCCCGGCTGCGTCGCGAGCGCTTCGGGTTCGTCTTCCAGCAGGGACTGCTGATCCCCGAGCTGACGGCGGTGGAGAACGTCGCCCTCGCCTCGATGATCAACGGCGTCGCCAAGAAGGACGCGCTCCCCCACGCGGCGTCGTGGCTCGCGGCTCTGGGCCTCGGCGGCATGGAGGATCGGCGCATCGGCGAGCTGTCGGGAGGACAGGCGCAGCGTGTGGCGATCGCGCGGGCCCAGGCGACGGGTGCGGACCTCGTCTTCGCGGACGAACCGACCGGGGCCCTGGACTCGCACACCTCCGCCGAGGTCATGGACGCGCTCCTGTGGTCCACGACCGGGCAGCGCCGCACCCTCATCGTCGTCACGCACGACGCCGACGTCGCCGCACGCTGCACTCGCACGGTCGCCGTCCGCGACGGCCGTATCCTCGGCTCGGCGGTGAACGCATGAATCTCTCCGTCCTCACCCTGCTTCTGCGTCCGGCTCCCGGACAGCGCAGCGTCCTCGCCCTGCCGATCGTCGCGTTCGGCGTGGTCACGACCCTCGTGCTCACAGTGATCGGCGGCGCCCAGGCCTTCTGGACCTGGACCGACGATGATGCCGTGCTCTACCAGGCTCTCGCCGCCATCGCGCTCGTCCTCCTCGTCGTGCCGCTGACCTCCCTCGGCGGCGCCGCTGCCCGGTTGTCCGCCCGACGCCGCGACGAGAGGCTGTCCACGCTGCGCCTGCTCGGGGTGACCCCGGGAGGGGTCACGACGGCCACCGTCGTCGAGTCTGTCCTCGTCGCCGCCGCCGGCGCCGTCATCGGCATCGGCGGCCACCTGGCCCTGAGCCCGGTGATCGGTCTCATCCCGTTCCGGGGAGAACCGCTCGGCACGCAGGCGGTCATGCTCCCTCCGGCGATGATCGCCGCCGTCGTGGGCGGCGTCCTGCTGCTCGCCGCGGGCAGCGCCGTGGTGGGGCTTCGTCGGGTCGTGATCTCGCCGCTCGGGGTTCGCACGCGCACGGCGCCGACGAACGTGCACTGGATCCGCGCCGTCATCGCGGTCGTGGGCATCGCCACCGCGTTCGTGCTCATCAAGGTCTTCCCCATGATCGGCGGGGTCGTGGCGACCATCGCCGTGCTCGCGGCGATGTTCGCCCTCGCGCTCATGGTGCTCAACCTGCTGGGACCGTGGGTGCTGAAAGTCTCGGCGGGACGCCAGCTCCGGCGGGCGGAGCGCCCGGAGCGGCTGCTCGCCGCTCGCCTCGTTCTCGACTCTCCGAAAGCGGCCTGGCGTCAGGTCGGCGGCATCGCGATGGCGAGCTTCATGGCCGTCTTCGCGGGCACCGGCGTCGCGCTCCTCGACACGATCGGGGCGAGCGACGATCCCTCCAGCATCGCGCTCGCAGAGGACATCCGGACCGGTCTCATCATCACCCTCATCGGGTCGTTCCTCATGGTGGCCGCCTCCGTCGGCGTGAATCAGGCCTCGGACGTGCTCGACAAGAACGACCTGCACCAGAGCCTGCACCACCTGGGCATGCCGGTCGAGACCGTGGACCGCGCGCGCCGTCGCGCGATCATGTCGCCACTGCTGGTCACGGCGGTCGGATCCGCGCTGTGCGCTGCGGTGCTCGTGTTCCCGCTGGTGGGCATCGCGCTGATCGTCGCGCCCCTCTCGCTGATGACCATCGCGACCGTCGTCGCCGTCGGCATCGGTGTCGTGTGGGCGAGCACCTGGGCGACCCGCCCGCTGCTGGATCGCGCGTTCGCTCCGGCGTGAGGAGATGGCGGGCCGGGTGCGTCCGGCCCGCCACGCGCGACTCGGCCCCGGTCAGCGTCTCCGTTGGCAGCGCGGGCAGAAGTGCGAGGAGCGGTTCATGAAAGCGGCACGGGTGATCGGCGTGCCGCAGCGCGGACAGGGCTTCCCTCCGCGACCGTAGGCGTTCAGCGAGTGCGCGAAGTAACCGGCCTGCCCGTTGACGTTGACGTACTGGGCGTCGAAGCTCGTGCCGCCCTCGGCGAGAGCCTTCTGCAGGACCGATCGCACTTCCGCGAGCAGGCGATTCACGGCTCGGGTCGGCAGAGCGTCGGCCGGTGTCTCCGGATGGATGCGGGCCGCCCACAGCGACTCGTCGGCGTAGATGTTGCCGATGCCGCTCACCACGCCCTGGTCCAGCAGCACCCGCTTGATCGCGCTGTGCCGCCGGGCGAGAGCGGCCCGGAAGACCCGGTCGTCGAAGAACGGGTCGAGCGGGTCGCGCGCGATGTGCGCGACCTGTGTCGGGATGCGGGAGGGGCCGTCGGCGATGAGAGCGTCGACGGCAAGGGAGCCGAACGTCCGCTGATCCGCGAACACGATCGCGAGCTCGCCGTGCCGGGGATGCTCGATCCCGAGGCGGACGCGCTCGTGGCGCTCGGTCGGCGCGTCCGGCGCGCGGAGCAGCATCTGGCCGCTCATGCCCAGATGCGCGATCAGAGCGGAGTCGCCATCGTCCACGGGGAGCCAGAGGAACTTGCCGCGCCGCGCGGCCGCGGTGAAGCGGCGACCCTCCAGACGCTGGACGAAGTCCGCCGCTCCGGCGGTGTGCCGGGTGAGGGCGCGTTCGTCGAAGACGCTGACGCCCGTGATGACGGCATCCACGGCAGCCGGTGCGAGGCCGGAGCGGACGACCTCGACCTCGGGGAGCTCAGGCACGCTCGCTGAGCGTGCGCCAGGCGCTGAGGGCCGCGGCCATCTCCGCCGTCTTCTTGCTGCTGCCGGCGCCCGTCATCCGCACGTCGCCGACGGCGACGGTCGCCGTGAAGCGCCGGTCGTGGTCGGGGCCGCTGGCCTCGACCGAGTACTGCGGCGGCGTGGCGCCGAGGCGGGCCGCGAGCTCCTGCAGGCTCGTCTTCGGGTCCATCGCCGCGCCGTACCGCTCGGGGTCGGCGAGCAGCGGCTCGGTCAGACGCAGGACGAGCGCCGTCGCAGCCTCGGGCCCGGCGGACAGATAGGTGGCGCCGATGACGGCCTCCATGGTGTCCGCGAGGATCGAGTCCTTGTCGCGCCCACCGGTCTGCTCCTCACCGCGCCCGAGCAGCAGGTGGCTGCCGAGATCGATGCCGCGAGCGACCTCCGCCAGCGCGACCGTCGACACGACGCTCGCCCGGCGCTTCGCCAGCTCCCCCTCGTCGAGCTCGGGGTGCCGCGTGAACAGCATGACGGTCACGGCCTGACCCAGCACCGAGTCGCCGAGGAACTCGAGACGCTCGTTGTGCGGGATGCCGCCGTGCTCGTACGCGTAGGAGCGGTGGGTGAGGGCCAACTCCAGAAGCTCCGCGTCGAGATCGACGCGGAGCTTATCTGGGAGAGGCCTCGTCCCCCCGGGGACCTCCGTCACGGTTCGCGACTCAGACGTCGGCGACCTTGCGGCCCTTGTACTCGAGGAAGAGCTCGGTGCCCTGCGAGTCGGTGACGACCTTCGCCTGGTGCGGACGGCTGTAGACGACCTTGCCGTTCTCGATGGTCTTGACGAGCGCGGGGGCCTCGGCCTTCCACTGCGCGCGGCGCGAGCGGGTGTTCGAACGGGAGACCTTGCGCTTCGGGGGGTTACCAGCCATGACTAGCTCTCTTCTTTCTCGGCGGCACCGCGTTCTGCCGTGCCGTCCTGGTCTGTGATCTGCTGGAGCGCGCTCCACCGAGGATCGATGGGAGCGGCCTGCTCCGTTCCGGTGCTCTCGGTCAGCCTCTCGCCTGTGACCGGGTCGAGCCCGAGGCAATCCGGCTGACACACCGGCTGAAAAGGAAGGGCCAGTACGGCCGCATCCCTGACGAGAGTTTCAAGATCCACGTGGTCGTCTTGAACCTCGAAGTCAGTTTCTTCCTCACCAGGATACGCGAAAAGCTCCTGGAACTCGACTTCGACGGGCCGAGCGATATCGGTGAGGCATCGACCGCACACGCCGACGTACTCGCCCTCCGCCTCTCCGGTGACGAGGATGCCCTCGTGGACGGACTCCAGCCGCACGTCGAGATCGAGTTCCGAGCCCGCCTCGAAGGAGACGATGCCCTCCCCCCACTGCTCCGTCAGGGGCACCGAGAAGGAGTGCTCGCGCATCTCCCCCGGGCGCCGGACGATGTCACGGACGGGGAGGACGAAAGGGCTGTTGAGTCGGGAACGCACCCCGCCATGCTACCCGGGTCACCGGCGAGGAGGGCCGGGAGACCGCCGGGAACCGGACCGCGATCCCCGATCAGATCCCGCGCGCGCCGGTGTCCAGGAACGAGGCGACAGCCGGCGGGACGAACGGCGAGACGTCGCCCCCGAGACCGGCGACCTGACGCACCAGCGAGCTCGAGACCATCGCATGCGCAGGATCGGGCAGCAGGAAGACGGTCTCGATGTCGGCGAGGTGTCGGTTGACGATCGCCATGGGCGACTCGTACGCCACGTCGACCTGCGAGCGGATGCCCTTCACGAGCACACCGGCGTTCACGTCGCGCGCATAGTCGACGAGGAGTCCCATGCTCCAGGATCCGATGACGATGTTGCCCGCCATGCCGTCCTCGGCGATCGAACGCTCCAGGAGGGAGAGCCGCTGCGCGATCGGCAGCATCGCCTCCTTGCCCGGGTTGTGCACCACGAGCACATGCAGCTCGTCGTAGAGGGCGGCCGCGCGCCGGATCACGTCGAGGTGACCCAGGGTCGGCGGATCGAAGGAACCCGGGACGACGGCGATCCGGCTGCTCATGGAATCCAGCCTAGGGCACCCGGAACGGCGATCAGTTCTTCGCGAGCGCCGCGCGATCCTCGTCGGTGACGCGCCGTCCGATGGCCTCCCGGAGCCCGGGGTGAGCGGCCAGCTCGGGGTCGGCAGCGAGGATGTCCTCCGCGAGCTCGCGGGCCCGGGTGATGAGAGCGGCATCCTTGACGACGCGCAGCAGCTTGAGGGACGACCGCACCCCGGCCTGTGCCGCGCCGAGCACGTCGCCTTCGCCGCGGAGTTCGAGGTCGACCTCGGCCAGCGCGAACCCGTCGAGGGTGGCGGCGACCGCGTCGACACGCTCACGGGCCACCGATCCGGCCTCGGCCTCCGTGACGAGCAGGCACAGCCCCGGGACTCCTCCTCGGCCCACCCGACCACGGAGCTGGTGCAGCTGGGAGACGCCGAAACGGTCGGCGTCCAGCACGATCATCGTCGAGGCGTTGGGGACGTCCACGCCCACCTCGATCACGGTCGTCGCGAGCAGGAGGTCGATCTCCCCGCGGGCGAAGGCCTGCATGACGGCGTCCTTCTCCTCCGAGGGCATCTTCCCGTGGAGCACCGCGCGTCGCAGACCGCCGAGGGTCGGATGCGTGGCCAGCGCCTCGTCGAGCTGCACGACACCCCACCGAGGGCCTTTGCCGCCCTCCGGGGCGAGCAGCGCCTGCTCCCCCGCCTCGGCCGTCTTCGCCGCGGTGTCGATGGCCGCGCAGACCGCGAACACCTGCCGCCCCTGCGCGATCTCCTCCGCCGCCCGTTCCCACACCCGGTTGAACCAGCCCGGGTGCTCGGCCAACGGCGCGACGTACGACTCGATGCCGGCGCGCCCCGCCGGCATCGTGCGGATGACCGAGGTGTCGAGGTCGCCGAAGACCGTCATCGCGACCGTCCGCGGGATCGGCGTCGCGGTGAGGACGAGCGCGTGCGGGCTTGACCCCTTCGCCCGCAGCGCCTCCCGCTGCTCGACCCCGAAGCGGTGCTGCTCGTCGACCACGACGAGACCGAGATCGGCGAACGTGGTCTTCTCCCCGAGGAGCGCGTGGGTGCCGACCACGATCAGCGCCTGGCCGGAGGCGACGCGCAGCGCGGCCTTGCGGCGATCCGCCGCCGGCATCTGCCCGGTGAGCAGCGTCGGCATCAGCAGCGGGGCGAGCTGCGGGCCGAGCATCTTCGTGATCGAACGCAGATGCTGCGCCGCAAGGACTTCCGTCGGGGCGATCAGGGCCGCCTGTCCCCCGCTCTCGGCGACCTGGAGCATCGCCCGCAGGGCCACCAGCGTCTTTCCCGAACCGACCTCGCCCTGCACGAGCCGGTTCATCGGCCAGGAGCCGACGAGATCGTCTGCGATCTGGGCGCCGACGGTCTGCTGATCCGGCGTGAGCGTGTAGGGCAGGGCGGCGTCGAAGCGCTCCAGCAGCCCGCCGGGTGCCGCCGGCCGCGAGGTGGCGGCCAGGGCGCGCACCGCGTCGCGCTGCTGGAGCAGGGCCGTCTGGAGCGTCAGTGCCTCGTGCATGCGCAACGTGCGGACGGCGGGGTCGATGTCGTTGCGGGAGCGCGGGCGGTGGATCGCCTCCAACGCCGCCCGCGCCGTCAGCAGCTCCTCGCGGGTGCGGATCTCCGGTGTCAGCGGGTCGGGGACGGTCGGGAGGTCGTCGAGGACGCGCCCGACGAGCCGGGCGATCTGCCACGTCTGGATCGCGGAGGTGGCCGGGTAGATCGGGATCGGCACGGCCGCCCTGGCATCCGCCCGCCGGCGTGCCGCGTCCTCGTCGTCGAACAGCTCGTACTCCGGGTGCGCGAACTGCGTCATCCCGTTGAACTCGCCGACCTTGCCGGAGAAGACCCCTCGGCGCCCGACAGCCAGATCCTTGGAGCGCCACTCCGCCGCGCCGACGTTCTTCGCGAAGAAGGTCAGCGACATGCGACCGACGCCGTCGCCGATGACGACGTCGACCATGGCTCCCGGCCGGTTGCGCATCCGGCGGAAGCTCGACGAGAGCACCTCGGCCACGATCGTGACGGTCTCCCCGATCGGGAGGTCGCGGATGGGGGTGAGCTCCCCCGGGTCGGCGTACCGGCGCGGGTAGTGCGCGAGCAGGTCGCCGACGGTCTTCATGCCGAAGGCCCGGTCGAGCGTCTTGGCCGACGCCGCGCCGAGGGCCTCCTCCAGCGAGGATTCGAGCGTGAGCGACATGCTCCGAGTCTAGGGAACCGCACGGACACGACCGTCCGCGGCCTGTCGTATCGTGAACGGGTGACGAGGATCATCGCCGGAACGGCACGCGGCACCCGGCTCGACGTCCCCGGCGCCGGGACCAGGCCCACCAGCGACCGCGTGCGCGAATCGCTGTTCGGCGCCCTGGAGTCGCTCGACGCGGTCGCGGACGCCCGGGTGCTCGACCTTTACGCAGGCTCGGGGGCGCTCGGGCTCGAGGCCCTGAGCCGCGGCGCCCGGAGCGCCGACCTCGTCGAGCGCGGGCGGCAGGCCGCAGCCGTCGTGCGGCGCAACGTCGCGGCCGTCGCGAAGGCCTCCGGCACCGCGACCGCACGGGTGCAGGAGGCGACCGTCCGGGCGTTCCTCGGGCGGACGACCGGCCCGTACGACCTCGTTTTCACCGATCCGCCGTACGACATCGACGATGAGGCGATGGACGGCGACCTCGCCGCCCTGGCTCCGCTGCTCAGCGACGACGCCGTCGTGGTCGTGGAGCGCGCCCGGCGTTCGTCCACACCCGACTTCGCCGCGGCCGGGCTCCGGGTGTTCCGGGAGAAGACCTACGGCGACACGACCCTCTGGTGGGCGGAGCCCGACCGCGAGGACACCGCCTCCGCCACGGCTCAGCCGGCGACGGAGTCCCAGTCCCGGTAAGGATCCCAGCCGCTGACGTCCACGGGACCGTCGTCGCAGAGCAGGTCCACCTCGCCGCGCGGACGCACGACACCGATGACGCGGAAGCCCGGGGGCAGCACACCGTCCGGGAACGTCGCGAGCAGGGCGTGGTCCTCCCCGCCCGCGAGCGCGCGCTGCGGGTTCGCGCCGAGCGCTGCGCCGTCCAGCGCGAGGGTGACCCCGGAGGCGTCCGCGAGCCGACGCGCGTCGAGCGCGAGCCCGTCCGAGACATCCATCATCGCGGTCGCCCCGGCCGCTGCCGCGACCACGCCGAGGCCGATGGGCGGTGACGGTCGCAGTTGCGCCTCGACCGCAGCGCTCTCCCCGGACGCGAGAGCCGCGGGATCGACCGGCACCGGTGTCTCGCCGTCCCGGAAGCGTCCGAACAGCACCGCCAACCCGTGTGCGGCATGACCCAGCTCTCCGGCGACGGCGACGACATCACCCGGTCGCGCCCCCGCCCTGGTCACCGGCGGGCGCCCTTCGAGGTCGCCGAGCGCCGTCACAGCCACCGTGAGCACCTCGGACACCGTGAGGTCGCCGCCGACCACCGCGCACCCGGGGGCGAGCGCCGCGCAGGCATCGCGGAAGCCGTCGGCCAGGCGCTCCACGAACGACAGTCGGAGGTCGCGCGGCACGGCCAGGGCCACGAGCAGCGCGGTCGGGCGTGCGCCCATGGCGGCGATGTCGGCGAGGTTGACCGCCGCCGCCTTCCAGCCGAGGTCGTACCCGCTCGTCCAGGCCAGCCGGAAGTCCGGACCGTGCACGAGCGTGTCCGTCGTCGCGACGACCGATGCCGAGGGGGCGGCGACCACGGCGGCATCGTCCCCGGGACCGAGGAGCGTGTGCGCGCCCGGCGCAGTGCGCTGGAGGATGGCGCGGAGGATGCGCCCCTCCGAGAGATCTCCCAGGCGCGGATCGTCGGAGTCGGGTCGGGAGGGCATGTCGTCAAAGGTAGCCTGGATACATGCTTCGTTCCCGCCGCCTCGCTGCCGTCGCGGGGGCGATCGCCCTCGCCGCCGGACTCACCGGATGCTCCACCACCGTGCACCTCGAGCCGGCGGCCGACGCGAACGACCCGGCCTGCGCGAACGTCTCCGTGCTCCTGCCGGACAGCGTCGGCGGGTACGAGCGCGTGTGGACCGACGCGCAGGCCACGGGCGCGTGGGGGGATCCCACGGTCGTCCTGCGCTGCGGGGTGGAGCCGCCCGCTCCGTCCGACCTCGTCTGCACCACTCTGGGCGGCGTCGACTGGTTGGTCCTGGAGCAGGAGGAAGAGCGCCAGCGCCTCGTCACCTACGGTCGCGAGCCGGCCGTCGAGGTGATCATCCGCCGCGGCGAGCAGGTCGACTTCCAATCGATCGTCGACAGCCTCTCGTCGAACATCCAGTCCGGGCTCGCGCCGGCCACCGCGCAGTGCACGGACCGTGTGGAGTTCCCCGCGAGCTGAGCGCGCGGGGAATCGTCCACGTCAGCGACGCAGGCCCGCCTCGACGAGCTCGGTGATGAGGTCGCCGTAGCTCAGTCCGGAGGCGACCCAGCACTTCGGGAACATCGAGATGGGCGTGAAGCCGGGCATGGTGTTGAGCTCGTTCACGACGAGCTCGCCGGTCGGGGTGAGGAACATGTCCACCCGGGCGAGGCCGCGACCGTCGACCGCCCGGAAGGCCCGCACGCCGGCCTCCTGAACCGCGGCCACCTCGGCGTCGGTCAGCTCCGCCGGGCACACCACCTCGACGCCGTCACCGCCGAGGTACTTCCCCTCGAAGTCGTAGAAGCCGCGGTCGCTCAGCACGATCTCGCCGGGGAGGGAGGCGCGGACGCCGTCGGCCGTCTCGAGGACAGCCACCTCGATCTCCCGCCCGGTGACGCCGGCCTCGATGAGCACCTTGTCGTCCTCGGCGAACGCGATCGCGAGGGCGGCGTCGAGTTCCTCCGGCGCCGACACCTTCGAGACGCCGACGCTCGACCCGGCGCGCGCCGGCTTCACGAAGACGGGCAGGCCGAGGTCGGCAGCGCGGGCGCGGAGAGCATCAGGATCGGCGTCCCAGTCCCGGCGACGCACGGTCACGCCCTGCGCCACCGAGATCCCAGCGGCCTGCAGGGCGATCTTCATGAAGTGCTTGTCCATGCACAGCGCCGAGTCGAGGACGCCGCCGCCGGCGTACGGGACCTCGAGCGTGTCGAAGTAGCCCTGGATCGTGCCGTCCTCGCCGTGGGGTCCGTGCAGGATCGGCAGCACGACGTCGATCTCGCCGAGCCCCTCGGTCTCGCCGCCCGGGTGCACGACCCGCAGGGTGCGATCGCCGCCGGGTTCCGGCCAGAGCACCCGGGTGCCGTTGTCGACGACCTCCGGGAGATGTGCGGCGTCGAGCGGGAACTTCGCCGGGTCGTCGTCCTCCAGGACGAAGGCGCCCTCGCGGGTGATCCCCACCGGGATCACGGCATACCGGTCACGATCGATCGCGCCCAGCACTCCCCCCGCCGTTGCGGAACTGATCGAATGCTCGCTGGAGCGCCCTCCGAAGAGCACCACCACCGTCTGCTTGTCCATGGTTGGTCCTCTCCCCCTGCGGGGTGTCGTCGTCCGTCGTGAGGTGCGGGGCGATGTCCCGGGGATCCATCTTGCCGTCGAGCACCATCTTCACCTGCTCCACGATCGGCATGTGCACATCGGCTTCGCGGGCGAGCTGCAGCACGGGAGCGACCGAGGCCAGACCCTCCGCGGTCTGCTGCATCTGCTTCACCACATCCTGGAAGCTGTAGCCCTGTCCGAGCAGCCGCCCGGCCGTGTTGTTGCGGCTCAGCGGCGACTGACATGTCGCGATGAGGTCGCCGAGCCCCGCCAGCCCCTGCAGGGTCTCCGGCTGGGCACCGTTCGCGACTGCGAAGTCGGTCATCTCGACGAGGCCGCGGGTGATGATCGACGCCTTCGTGTTCTCGCCGTAGCCGACGCCGTCGACGATCCCGATGGCGACGGCGATGAGGTTCTTGAGCACCCCGCCGAACTCTGTGCCGATGACGTCCGTGTTCACGAACGTCCGGAAGTAGGAGTTGCGCGCGGCCCGAGCCACGACGTCCGCCGTCTCCTGGCTGCGCGACGAGATCACGGCCGCGGTCGGCTGCTCCCGCGCGATCTCCAGGGCGAGATTCGGTCCGGAGGCCACGGCGATCCGGTCGGGATCGCACTGCAGCTCCTGCTGGATGACCTGGCTCATGCGCAGGCCGGTGCCCCGCTCGACGCCCTTCATGAGGCTGACGATCTTGGCGTCGCCCGTGGCAATCAGCGGGCGCAGCGCCTTGAGGTTCTCCCGCAGCGACTGGCTCGGCACGGACAGGTACACCTGGTCGACGCCGTCGAGCGCCGTCGCCAGCTCGTGTGTGGCCGCCATCGTCCGGGGCAGATTGATGCCCGGCAGGTAGCGAGAGTTGCGCTTCGCCTCGTCGATCTCATGCGCCAGTTCCGCACGGCGCGCCCACATCGTCACGTGGGCGCCGCCGTCGGCGAGGATCTTGCCGAACGTGGTGCCCCAGCTGCCGGCGCCGATCACGGCGACGCGGGGTCCGGCCGGCAGGGTTCTCTTAGGGGTCAAGGCGTCCGGTCTCCTTCTGGCCGTGGCTCGCCGGGTTCCAGCGCTCCGCGGGGGCCTTCTCGCCGCGCACCTGCTCCAGCAGCGCGGTGATCGCGTTCATGAGTCGGTTGGTGGCTTCCGTGAGAGCCGCCGGCTCGCCGGCGCGACCGCGGAGGTCGGAGACGTCGACGGGGTCGCCGACGATCACGGTCACGGGCTTGCGGAGCGGCCAGAGGCTCAGCCCCTTCTGGTAGCGGCCCATGATCGCCTGGGTGCCCCACTGCGCCATCGGGATGAGCGGGATGCCGTCGGCGAGGGCGAGCCGCACCGCCCCCGACTTGCCGCGCATCGGCCACATGTCGGGGTCACGGGTGAGCGTGCCCTCCGGGTACACGATGACACCGCGGCCGTGCTCCACGAGAGCTGCCGACTGGGCCATCGTCTGCTTCGCGGACGACGCCGACGAGGTGCGTGCGACCGGGATCATCCCCGTCTTGCGCAGGAACCACCCGAGCACGGGCACGCGGAAGAGGCTCTCCTTGGCCATGAACCGCGGAGCGCGCCCGATCCGCCAGACCGCCAAAGCGACGATCAGCGGGTCGAACTCCGAGTAGTGGTTCGGGGCCAGGACGAACGCGCCCTCTCGCGGGACCTTCTCCGCACCGATGATGCGGACCTTCGCGATCAGCGACACCAGCGGGACGACGATCGCCGCGAGCGGCCAGAACACGCTCGGCCGGGTCTTCTCCGGAGACCGGGAAGCCATGGGGCTCACCGGAGGACGTCGAAGTCGGCGCCGAGCGCGTCGAGCTTGGCGAGGAACTTCTCGTATCCGCGGCTCAGGATGTCGACGCCCGACACCTTCGACTCGCCCGTGGCCGTCAGGGCCGCGATCACGTGGCTGTAGCCGCCGCGCAGGTCGGGCACCACGATGTCGGCGCCGTGCAGAGGCGTGGGACCGGTGATGACGGCTGCCTGCTCCAGATCACGACGCGGCACGCGCCGGGGCCCGTCCTGCAGACCGCGCGGGTGCACGACGATGTCGGCGCCCATCTTGACCAGCGCCTCGGTGAAGCCCATCCGGTTCTCGTACACGGTCTCGTGCACGACCGAGCGGCCGTGGGCCTGGGTGAGCGCGACGACGAGCGGCTGCTGCCAGTCGGTCATGAAGCCCGGGTGCACGTCGGTCTCGATCACGACCGGTTTGATGTCGCCATCGCGCCGGAAGAGGATCCCGTCCTCCTGGATGTCGAACCAGCCGCCGGCCTTGCGGAAGACGTTGAGGAAGGTCAGCATCTCCTGCTGCTTGGCACCGCCGACGAAGATCTCGCCGTCCGTGGCCAGAGCGGCCGACGCCCACGAGGCCGCCTCGTTGCGGTCGAAGATCGACCGGTGGTCATAGCCGCGGAGCTTCTCGACGCCCTCGATGAGGATGACGCGGTTCGGCTCGTAGGAGATGATCGCGCCCATCTTCTGCAGGACGGCGATCAGGTCCATGATCTCCGGCTCGATCGCCGCGTTGCGGAGCTCGGTGATGCCCTCGGCGCGCACCGCGGTGAGGAGCACCTGCTCCGTGGCGCCGACGCTCGGGTAGGGCAGGTGGATGTTCGCGCCGTGCAGGCGGGTCCCTCCCGTCGAGAGGCGGATGCCGCTGGGCAGCTTCTCGACGATCGCCCCGAACTTGCGGAGAGCGTCCAGGTGGAAGTCGATCGGACGGTCGCCGATGCGGCAGCCGCCGAGGTCGGGGATGAACGCCTGACCCAGGCGGTGCAGCAGCGGGCCGCAGAAGAGGATCGGGATCCGCGAGGCGCCCGCGTGGGCGTCGATCTCCTCGAAATGCGCCGACTCGACGTCACTGGGGTCGAACACCAGCGAGCCGGGCTCGTCTCCCTCCGACACCCGGACCCCGTGCACCTCGAGCAGCGAGCGCACCACGGCGACGTCGCTGATGGCCGGCACGTCGCGCAGGACGCTCGTGGTCTCCCCGAGCAGGGACGCGACCATCGCCTTGGTGGCGAGGTTCTTCGCGCCCTTCACGTCGACGCGTCCGCGCAGCGGACGACCTCCACGGATGGCGAGGACGTCTCCGGTCAGCGCGGGGACGTCGTCGGAGAGAGCGTCGCGCACGGGTGTCGTCATTCGGGGCCTCACTTCGTTCATCGGGGGCGGGTTTACCCCTGGCTCCCCCGCCCCCTCCGTCTCACTGGACGGGGAGGGTCCGCGGCCGCCACGACTCGCGACGGGCCTCGAACTGCGCGATCTTGTCTTCGTTGCGCAGCGTGAGCCCGATGTCATCGAGCCCTTCGAGGAGCCGCCATCTAGTGTAATCGTCGATCCCGATGTCGGCCTGGAAGCCACCCTCCGCGCCCCCGGCGGGGTCGCCGACGGCGGCGGTGCGCGCCTCGAGGTCGACGGTCATCCGCGCACCGGGAACAGCGTCCATGAAGGCCCAGAACCGTTCCAGGTCCGCTTCGGAGATGGTCGCCGCGAGAAGCCCCTGTTTGCCCGCGTTCCCGCGGAAGATGTCGGCGAACCGGGGGCTCAGCACGACCTTGAAGCCGAAGTCGCGAAGGGCCCAGACCGCGTGCTCACGGCTGGAACCGGTGCCGAAGTCGGGGCCGGCGACGAGGATGGACGCTCCCTGGTACGGCGCCTGGTTGAGCACGAAGGCGGGATCCTGACGCCAGCCGTGGAAGAGCGCGTCCTCGAAGCCCGTCTTGGTGACGCGCTTGAGGAACACCGCAGGGATGATCTGGTCGGTGTCGACGTTCGACCGCTTCAGCGGCGCGGCGATGCCCGTGTGGGTGGTGAACTTCTCCATGGTCAGGCCTCCAGATCGCTCGGGCTGGACAGGGTGCCGCGGATGGCGGTCGCCGCCGCGACGAGCGGCGACACGAGGTGGGTGCGGCCGCCCTTGCCCTGGCGCCCTTCGAAGTTGCGGTTCGAGGTGGAGGCGCAGCGCTCCCCCGGGGCGAGCTGATCGGGGTTCATGCCCAGGCACATCGAGCACCCTGCGAAGCGCCACTCCGCCCCGAAGTCCTTGATGACCTGATCCAGGCCCTCGGCCTCGGCCTCCAGTCGCACGCGGGCGGAGCCGGGAACGACCATCACCCGGACGCCGTCTGCCTTCTTCTTGCCCTGGATGATGGAGGCGAAGGCCCGGAGGTCCTCGATGCGGCTGTTCGTGCACGAGCCCATGAACACCGCGTCGACCGGTACCTCTTTCAGGGGCGTTCCCGGCGTCAGGTCCATGTACTCCAGAGCCCGCTCGGCCGCGGCCCGCTCGTTCGGGTCGGCGATCTCCGCCGGGTTCGGCACCGTGGCGGAGAGCGAGCTGCCCTGACCGGGGTTCGTCCCCCACGTCACGAACGGCTCCAGCTCGTCGGCGTCGATGAAGACCTCGGCGTCGAACGTGGCGCCCTCGTCGGTCGGCAGCGTGCGCCAGTAGGCGACGGCGTCGTCCCAGTCCTGGCCCTTCGGCGCGTGCGGACGGCCCTCGAGGTAGGCGAACGTCGTCTCGTCCGGAGCCACCATGCCGGCGCGGGCGCCCGCCTCGATGGACATGTTGCAGATCGTCATGCGGCCCTCCATGGAGAGCGCGCGGATCGCGCTGCCGCGGTACTCGAGCACATAGCCCTGACCGCCGCCGGTGCCGATCTTGGCGATCACGGCGAGGATGATGTCCTTCGCCGTGACGCCGGGACGCAGCGTGCCCTCGACGGTGATGGCCATCGTCTTGAACGGCTTCAGCGGCAGCGTCTGGGTCGCCATGACGTGCTCGACCTCGCTGGTGCCGATGCCGAACGCCATCGCGCCGAACGCACCGTGCGTGGACGTGTGCGAGTCGCCGCAGACCACGGTGATGCCGGGCATGGTCAGGCCGAGCTGCGGGCCGACGACGTGCACGATGCCCTGCTCCGCGTCCCCCAGCGAGTGCAGACGCACGCCGAACTCGGCGGCGTTGCGGCGCAGCGTCTCGATCTGCGTCCGGCTGGTCAGGTCGGCGATGGGCTTGTCGATCTCCCACGTCGGCGTGTTGTGGTCCTCCGTGGCGATGGTCAGGTCGAGCCGGCGGAGCGGGCGCCCCTCGCTGCGGAGGCCGTCGAAGGCCTGCGGGCTGGTGACCTCGTGCACGAGGTGCAGGTCGATGTAGATGAGGTCGGGCTGGCCGTCCTCGCCCTTGACGACGAGGTGGTCATCCCAGACCTTCTCGGCGAGGGTCCTGGGGCGTGCGGAATCCGCACCGGCGGTGGTGGTCATGGCGTGTCTCCTGTGGATGGCGGTTCGGCCCACGATGGACTCCGCGACGAGGAGGGGCTCAGATCGAGGTCTCGCCGCGGCCGCTAAGAAGGAGCACGGTCCGCATGACGTCAGGTTACCACCGCTGGGACACGCCGAGACACGCCGTGACACTCTGTTGCTCACCCGACCGACCGAGAGGCCCCGCATGACCGCCGACACCGCCCGTTTCGCCACCCGCGCCGTGCACGCCGCGAGAGGCCGGGCCGCTGCCGCCTCCCGCGTGACCCCGATCTACCTGACGGCCGGGTTCGAATTCGACGACTTCGATCACGCTGCCGACCACTTCGGCACGGGCACCGGATTCGGGTACACGCGCACCGGGAACCCCACCGTGCATGCGGTGGAGCGGCAGCTCGCGAGTCTGGAATCCGGTGCCGACGCCGTCCTCGTGGCCAGCGGACAGGCCGCGGTGACGACCGCCCTGCTCTCGGTCGTGGGGGCCGGCGACCATATCGTCTCCTCGACCCACATCTACGAGGGCACCCGCGGGCTGTTCCTGGACAACCTCGCCCGCCTCGGCATCGAGACGACGTTCGTGGATGACATCGCGGACCCGGATGCCTGGCGCGACGCCGTGCGCCCGACGACCAGGGCGCTGTTCGCGGAGTCGCTCGCGAATGCGCGGAACGACATCCTCGACATGGCGGCGGTCAGTGCCGTGGCCGACGAGATCGCCGTCCCCCTGATCGTCGACAACACCCTGGCCACCCCGGCCCTCCTCCGGCCGCTGGAGCACGGCGCGGCCATCGTGGTGCACTCCGCGTCGAAGTTCCTCGCGGGCCAGGGCGCGGTGCTCGGCGGCGTGGTGATCGACGACGGCCGGTTCGATGCCGAGCGCGCCGGGCACAATGCCCCGCACCTCGTGCTGCCGGGGCGGGGCGGCGCACCCAGCGTCTTCGCGCGGCACGGCGGCCGCGCCCGCATCGGGTACGCCAGGGAGTCGGTGGCCCCGCGGTTCGGTGCGTCCCCCTCGCCCCTCAACGCGTTCCTCATCGGCCAGGGCACCGAGACGCTCGGCCTGCGTGTGGAGCGCCAGTCGCAGAACGCCCTCGCCGTCGCCCGCTGGCTCGCCGCTCACGACGCCGTGGAGAGCGTGGACTACGTCGGCCTGCCCTCGCATCCTCACCACGAGACCGCGCTGCGCTACCTCGAGGGCGGGTTCGGCTCCATCTTCACCTTCACCCTGCGCGGCGGTCTCTCCGCGGCCCGTCGCTTCGTGGAGGAGGTGTCCGTCTTCACGCACATGACGCACATCGGCGACGTGCGGTCGCTCGTGCTGCATCCCGGCACGACCAGCCACGCGCAGCGCACGGACGAGGAACGTCGGACCCTCGGTGTCGGCCCCGGCACCCTGCGGCTGTCGATCGGCATCGAGGATGTCGACGACCTGATCGGCGACCTCGCGCGGGTGCTCGAGAGCGTCAGGGAGACGGTGGCATGAGCCGCCTGCAGCACTTCGGGTGGTTCCTCGCCCGGGGCTTCGGCCCTCAGGGGTGGGGGTATCCGTCCCTGGACTGGGACTACGACTGGACGCGCCCGGAGGTCTACCAGGAGGCCGCGCGCACCCTGGAGCAGGCCGGTTTCGACCTCGTGATCATCGAGGACAGCCCCTCGCTCGGGTCGGCGGACACCATCGATCTGCGCGTGCGTCATGCGTTCGGCGGCCCGAAGCACGACCCCCTGCTGCTCGCACCGTACCTCTTCCAGGCGACCCGTCATCTCGGGGTGGTGCCCACGGTGAACCCGGCGGCTTCGCTGCCCTACACGTCGGCCCGTCAGTTCGCGACCCTGCAGCATCTCAGCGGACACCGGCTCGGCCTCAACGTGGTCACCGACACCGGCAGCGCCCGGCACTTCTCCGCGGCCCCGCAGCTCGGCCACGACGAGGCGTACGACCGTGCGGAGGAATGGCTCGCCGGCATCCGCGCGCTCTGGCGGAGCTGGGACGACGGTGCACTGGTCGCCGATCCCGTCTCCGGGGTCTACGCGGACGGCACGCGCATGCGTCCGGTGCAGCACCGCGGCGCCCACTACGACTTCGACGGCCCTCTGAACGCCCTGCCCTTCACGGACGGCGAGCCGGCCATCGTCTCCCCCGGCGGCTCCGGACGCGGCCTGGCGTTCGCGGGGGCGAACTCCGACGTCCAGCTGGCGCTCGCCCCCTTGCACGAGAAGGCGGTGCGGGAGTATCGCCAGCGGGTGCACGACGCGGCTCTCGCCCGCGGACGCCGGGCCGAGGACGTCAAGGTCCTCTTCGCCATCCAGCCCGTGATCACGGCGTCCGCCGAGGAGGCCGACCGGATCGTGGCCGCCTCCGCCCACCCGGACGACGCCGCGCTCGCACAGATCGCCCGGAAGCAGTCCAGCGACCTGGAGACCGACCTCACGGCCCTCGATCTGGACAGCCCGCTCGACCCCTCGATCTTCGGAGCCCACGTCTCCCGCGGGAGCATCCAGCGGCTCATCGGGGATCGCGGGGAGGATGCCCCGCTCCGCGCGCACCTGACCGCACTCGCCAGGACCGGGCGCCTGCATGATCGCAGCGGCTTCGTGGGCACCGCGGAGGAGTTCGCCGATCTCGTCGAGGAGCTCGGCGAGTGGGGCAACGACGGCGTGCTCCTCTGGGGTGACTTCCATCCGGTCACCCTGCACCGCACCCTTGATGAGCTGGTGCCGATCCTCCGCCGTCGCGGGCTCCTCCGGCGCGAGTACGCGGACGGCGGCCTGCAGGCCAATCTGCAGGCGTTCTGACCCGCGCCTCGCCGGATCAGTGCCGGATCAGTCCCGGATCGCGGCCGCGCGCTTCTCGGCGCGCTTCTCCCGGGACGACGCGACCAGGCTCGCAATCGTCGCCACGGTCATCGAGACGAGGATCACGGCGAGCGACACCATGTTGTCGATGTCCGGCACCCACTCCACGTGCTCGCCGCCGTTGATGAAGGGGAGCTCATTGACGTGCAGCGCATGCAGGATCAGCTTGATGCCGATGAACCCGAGGATCACGGCGATGCCATAGTGCAGGTAGCGGAGGCGGTCCAGGAGGTCGCCGAGGAGGAAGTAGAGCTGGCGCAGCCCCATGAGCGCGAAGATGTTGGCGGCGAAGACGAGGAAGCCGTTGGTCGTGATCTCGAAGATCGCGGGGATCGAGTCGATCGCGAAGATGAGGTCGGTGACGCCGATCGTGATGAACACGATGATCATCGGCGTCCACATCCGCTTCCCGTCAACGGTCGTGCGGATCTTCGAGCCGTCGTAGGTCTCGCTGATGTCGATCCGGCGGCGGAGCAGCCGGACGATGAAGTTCTCGCGCTTGACGTCGTCCTCGTGCTCGCCTTCCGGCATCGCCTGGCGGATGGCCGTGTAGACGAGGAAGGCGCCGAACAGGTAGAAGATCGGCGAGAAGTTCTCGATGATCGTCACGCCGACGAGGATGAACAGCCCGCGCAGGATCAGCGCGATGATGATGCCGACCATGAGCACCTGCTGCTGGAGGCGTCGCGGCACCGCGAACTGCGCCATGATCAGCACGAAGACGAACAGGTTGTCGACGGAGAGGCTGTACTCCAGCGCCCACCCGGTGATGAAGTCCCCGGCGTTCTGCCATCCGCCCACGTTCCCCAACAGCACCGCGAAGAGCAGCGCGAGGCCCACGTAGAACACGACCCACAGCGTCGACTCCTTGGTGGAGGGGATGTGCGGTCGCAGCCGGATGAGGAGCAGGTCGGCGATCAGGATGATCGTGAGGACGACCATCGACGTGATCTCGAACCAGACAGGGATGTCCACGGGCGCTGTGCACCTTTCGCGAGGGGTCGGGAATGAGTCGAAAGTCTCTCCCCCGCAGATGTGCGGCGCGCGCCCGGAGCAGCGATGTCGGTGCTCGTGATGACGTTACGCGCGGATTCGGGATACTCCCTCTCGCCCGGGCCATGCTACCGGAGGTGGGGGTCGTCGGGACGAGGAAGTCGACATACGACGGCGGATCCGAATCCGTGCTGAGACGATGGGACATCCGCCGACACTCTCCAGGAGAGACACCGAACGGAATCAGGATGCCCGGACAGACGAGTGACCAGCGCTGGGCCGCCCAGGCGGCGACCGGCGATCAGAGCGCCTTCCGCGCCCTGTACCGCGCCCACGTGCGGCCCGTGTACTGGATCGCCCATGGCATCCTCGGCGTCGTCGCCGACGCGGAAGACGTGACGCAGGAGACCTTCGTGGTCGCCTGGCGCAAGCTTCCGGGCCTGGAGCTGCAGGGAGAGTCGATCCTCCCCTGGCTCGCGACGATCTGCCGCTTCCAGGCCGCGAACCGGCTGCGCCAGCGTCGCCGCGACCAGGCGCACACGACGGACGCGGCCGACGACCAGCTCCCCGACGTCGTCAGCGTCGAGGACCAGGTGATCACGGCGGCGCTCGCCGCGAGGATCGCCGCGGAGGTGGGCACCCTGAACGAGCTCGACCGGGAGATCTTCCGGCTGTGCGCGTCCGAGGGCTACGCCTACCAGGCCGCCGCCGACGAGCTCGGTGTGACGCACGCCGTCGTCCGGAACCGTCTCTCACGCGTGCGCACCCAGCTGCGCGGCGCTGTCAAGGAAGTGAGGGACGCATGAACGACCAGACCCCGCAACAGAGCCTCCCGCCCGTGTCCGACGCGACCATCGCACGGATCGAGGAGGCCGTCTTCACCGAGATCCAGGGCGAACGGCCACCTGTCTCGCCGCGCGCAGAGCGCGCCAGGAGACGTCGACGCCGATGGCTCACCGCCGGCGGGATCGCGGCGGCCTTCGTCGTCGGAGTCCTGGTGACGCCGCCAATCCTCGGCGCCGTGGGCGGGGGCGGCTCCTCCGTGTCCACAGCGGACGGAGTCGTGGGCTGGTCGACCGACGAGGCGGGGTCGGCCGTGCCGGACCGCGCTGTCGAGGGGGCGACCCTGCCCGGTGCCGTCGGATCGGACGCGGCAGCATCCGCGGAAGACGGCCGGGAGATCGTCGCTTCGGCCCAGGCGTCGATGCAGGTGAAGGACATCGCCGAGGCCGCCGCCGCCATCGGCGACCTCGCTGTCGAGCACGGCGGCTACGTCGAGAGCACCGAGGTCGGCAAGGCGGTCGCGTCGGATGCTCCCGCCGAGCGGGTCCCCGCCGACTCCGGATACGGCTGGATCACGGTCCGCGTCCCCGCCGACGACCTGACCACGGTGATCGCCGCCCTCGGCGACACCGGGGAGGTGCTCTCGTCCTCCGTCACGAAGCAGGACG
Source organism: Microbacterium sp. UBA7513 (assembly GCF_002478345.1). NCBI lineage: Bacteria > Bacillati > Actinomycetota > Actinomycetes > Micrococcales > Microbacteriaceae > Microbacterium > Microbacterium sp. UBA7513. Next base: position 30,694 of record NZ_DLNJ01000020.1, on the reverse strand, counting down.
TCACCGCCACCGCGATCGATCTCCGCGCCCGCGTGGAGTCGACCCGCGCCTCGGTGCAGCGGCTGACGGAGCTCATGAGCCAGTCGGGCACGGTCGCCGATCTCATCGAGGCCGAGGTCGCGCTCACCGATCGCCAGGCACAGCTCGAGTCGTACGAACAGCAGCTCGCCGCGCTGGAGGACCAGGTGGCCCTGTCGTCTCTCACCGTGGATCTGTCGAGGGCGGACGCACCGGCCGCGGCGGACCCCGCGGGCTTCGGCGACGGGCTGCGAGCCGGATGGAACGGTCTGGTGGTCTCGCTGAACGCCCTGGTGGTCGCGTTCGGCTTCCTCCTCCCCTGGCTCGCGGTGGCCGCTGTCGTCGTGCTGATCGTCTGGCTCGTCCGTCGCGGCCGACGGCGCCGGAAGGCGGCGGCCGTTTCCCTGCGCACGGAGGAGTAGCCCGCCGTTCCGCGGTATACAAGAAGTCTTGTGCGTCTCCGAACCGCTGCATAGCCTTCGGGGCGTGGAAGACATCTCCGTGATCACCGCCGTGCACCATCCGCTGCGACGACGCATCTACGACTACCTCCTGCTGTACGACACCTCGCAGGTGACGGCGATCGCCCGCGCGCTCGAGAGTCAGGTCGGCAGCATCAGCCATCACCTCCGGATGCTCGAGCGTGCCGGCATCGTCGAGCGCGCCGCCGACCCGACCGGCGATCGGCGCACGAGCTGGTGGACGGTCGCCCGGCGCGGCCTGACCTGGTCGGTGGAGGACTTCGCCGATTCCCCCGGCGATGCACTCCTCGCCCGGGAGGCGCAGCGGCAGGGCATCCGCATGCAGATCGACCGTCTGCAGCGCTGGCACCGCCGCCGAGGCGACCCCGCCGTCGCGGACTACGACGCCTCCAACACGGAGACCACCGCGTGGGCGACCCCGGAGGAACTGCGGGACCTCTCCACGCGCGTGCTGCGCGTGGTGCGGGAGTGGCAGACCTCGATCGACGAAGGCGACGGCCAGGCGCGCACGCCGGTGTTCTTCTTCGCCCACGCGTTCCCCACGGAGCCGTGATGACCGCGCTCACCCCGCCCGTCGAGCTCTCCCCTCCCCCTCCGTTCCGGCGTGACCGGATGGTGCACGCGTGGATCGGCGTCAAGGCTCTGTCCGACGCCGGCGACGCCGTGTGGACGATCGCGTTGGCGTGGACGGCCGTGCAGATCGCCTCCCCCGCCATCGCCGGACTCATCGTCGCCGCCGGCACGATTCCGCGCGCCATGGTCCTGCTCTTCGGCGGAGTCATCGCGGATCGTGCCGACGCCCGCCGGGTGATGATCGTCTGCAACGCGGTGCGTGTGGGCGTGCTCGTCGCCGCTGCCGTGTGGACGGTCTCGCATGCGCCCACCGTGCCCGTCCTGCTCGCCGCCGCTGTGGCGTTCGGGGTGTGCGACGCGTTCTACGAACCCTCGGCCGGCACCATCGGGCGACAGCTGGTGCGCACCGACGACCTCCCCTCCTACGCGGCTGTCATCCAGACCGCGTCCCGCCTCGGCACGATGGGCGGTGCCGCGCTGGGCGGCCTGCTCGTCGCCCAGGCCGGTCTCGCGGGGAGCGCGTCGGCGAACGCGGTGACCTTCGCCCTGGTCGTCGGGTTCCTGGCGATCGCCCTGCGCCCGCGGTTCCGGCTCGCCCGGGCCCCGCGCACGTCGTCCCTGCGCGCGATCGGCGCGGCGTTCGCCCACCTCGGCGCGAACCCCACGACGCGCACGCTCGTCATCGCCCTCTCCGGGCTCAACCTCGCGGTCGGGCCGGCCGTCGGCATCGGCCTCGCCCTGCGGGCGCACGCCGAAGGCTGGGGAGCTCCCGCGGTCGGCCTGTTCGAGGGCCTCCTCGGCCTCGGTGCCGCCGTGGGCGCGGCCGCGGTCGCGAGATGGCGGCCGCGCCACGAGGCGCGGAGCGGATTCGGCGCTCTCCTCGTGCAGGGAGCGGGCATCGTCGCGCTCGGGTTCGGCCCCGTCTGGACGGTGGCCGTCGCCGCGGCTGTGGTCGGTGCCACCGCGGGATACGCCTCCGTGTTGCTGAGCGCGACGTTCGCCGCGACGGTGGACACCGCGTTCCTCGGTCGGATGGGCTCCCTCACCCGGCTCGGCGACGACTGCCTGATGCCGCTCGCGATGGCGGGCTTCGGCGCACTCGCCTCCCTCACCGCCGTCTGGGTGCCGTTCGTCGTGGCCGGTGGCGCGATGATGGCGCTCATGCTCGTGCCGCTCCGGGCTCGCGCGTTCCGTACGCTGTCGCTGCGCGCGGACGACTGACGCGCACGCTCCGGAACGACGAAAGCCCCCCGGAGAACCGGAGGGCTTTCGTCGTGTTGTGTGACCCCAGCGGGATTCGAACCCGCGTTACCGCCGTGAGAGGGCGGCGTACTAGGCCGCTATACGATGGGGCCGTCTTGCGGAACTTTTCCGTTCCGCGACAACCGTTCAAGTATGCCACGGCGATTCTCACTGCGCCAAATCGAGGCCGGTCCACCCGTGATCCCGGGCGTGGCGCGCCGATTTCTGTTTGCCGCAGGCTCCGGGAAGGAGTTGACTCGACTCATGCGCGTCACCAAGTTCGAACATGCCACCCTTCGTCTGGACCAGAACGACGACACCCTCCTGATCGATCCGGGCTCCTTCACCGCCCCGCTGCACGATCTCAGCGGACTGGTCGCCATCGTGCTCACGCACGAGCACCCCGATCACTGGACGCCGGAGCACCTCGACCGGATTCTGCGCGCGGCCCCTGGGACCCCGATCTTCGGGCCGGAGGGCGTGGCGAAAGCTGCGCAGGGCTATGAGGTCACCGTCGTCTCCCCCGGCGAGACCGTGGAGGTCGGCGCCTTCACCCTGCGCTTCTTCGGCGGCACGCACGCGGTGATCCACTCGTCGATCCCGACGATCGACAACGTGGGCGTGCTCGTCAACGACACGTTCTACTACCCCGGTGACTCCTATGCGGTGCCCGAGGGCGTCGAGGTCGGCACCCTCGCCGCGCCGCTCGGAGCCCCGTGGCTCAAGATCGGGGAGGCCATCGACTACGTGCTCGCCGTGAAGCCCCGCCGGGCGTTCGGCACGCACGACATGACCCTGTCCGTGATCGGCAAGAACATGCACCGCCAGCGACTGCAGTGGGCGACCGAGCAGGGCGGCGGCGAGTTCCTCGTGCTCGAACCCGGCGACACCGTGGATCTGTGACCCCACCGCGACGCCTCCTGCCCGCCCCGACGCCGCGGCTCGCCTTCCGAGAGATGACCGCCGACGACCTCGACAAGATGGCGGCGCTCCTCGGGGATCCGGAGGTCATGGCCCACTACCCGGCACCGAAGTCGCGAACGGAGGCCGCCGAGTGGATCGCGCGCATGCAGCAGCGCTACCGCGAGGACGGCCACGGTCTCTGGATCATCGAGACGCATGACGGGGAGTTCCTCGGCGACTGCGGTCTCACCTGGCAGTCGGTAAACGGCTCCCCCGTGCTCGAAGTCGGTTATCACGTCCGCACCGACCGCCAGCGACGCGGCTATGCGACCGAAGCGGCGCGCGCCTGCGTCGACCTTGTCGCCCAGACGTTCGCGCCGATACTCCTCACCGCCATCATCCACCCCGAGAACCAGGCGTCACGAGGGGTCGCGGAGAAGCTCGGCATGACCCACATCGCCGACGACCATGCGCATCCGTGGATCGTGCGGACGGTGATGGGCATGGCTGTGGAGGCCGCGACCTAGCCCTGAGCGCCCCGCACCCGCAGGTCACGCGCGAGGTGGTCTCGCTGCTCGATGAGGAGTCGTCGCAGCGCCGCCGGGGCCTCGGGGCTGGCCGACAGCCAGGCATCGACCAGGTCCAGCGAAGACCGCGCGGGGAACAGACCGATCACCAGTCGACGAGCGATCTCGATGCTCCGCTCCGTCCACGCGGCTCCGATCCGATCGAAGTACTCCTCGTCGAAGGACTCGATGAGGTCGCGGCGGCCGCCGGCGCGGAAGCCCCCGATCTCGGCATCGAGGTGGTCGTTGGTGAGCGACCGGTCGTCCCACGCGGCCGTCCAGGCGGCCGCGCGCGCCGCCGCGTCGGGGACGGAGGCGCGGGCGCGGCGCGCCGCAGTGCGTCCGTCCCCGGTGTCGTCCCGCTGCTCCTCCGCCGCGACGTCCGCGAGGTCGGCGTGACCCGTCGTGACGAGGGCTGTGAGCAGCTGCCACCGGAGATCGGGATCGACGACGAGCCCTTCCGGCACGTCGCCGTCGAGCAGGGTGCGGATCTCGGCGTGGCGGACGTCGTCGAAAGCCGAAGCCGCCGCCAGAGCGCGCGCCCAGGAGAGCTGGGCGTCGCTGCCGGCCTCCGCCTGCTGCAGCGCCGACCACGTGGCCTCGGTCCAGGCGCGCTGCTCCGCATCGCGTCGGTCGTCGCGGACGAAATGCCGCAGCGCGAAAGCAGCGTCGAGGAGCGCCGCGGCCAGCAGACCGCCGTTCGACTCCCGCGGGGCGTGCGCCCGCACGATCGCGACGAAGCGGACCGCGTCGAGCTCGCCGTCGCGGGTGGCGTTCCAGAGCGACGACCACACGAGCGCACGGGCGAGCGGGTCCTCGATGTCGGACAACGACTCCTCGACGGTGCGGAGGGACCGCTCGTCGAGGCGCGCCTTCGCATAGGTGAGGTCGTCGTCGTTGAGTAGCACGAGATCGGCCTCGGGGAGGTCGACGTCCGCGCGCTCCCCGATCAGGTCCAGCTCCCGCTGCTCCCGCCGCACGATGCGGCCGTCCACGCGGTCATACAGCCCGATCCGCAGGCGGTGCGGACGCACATCGTCCTGCACGAGGTGGTGTCCTCCGTCCGCGTCGGTCTCCGTCCAGATCGTCGAGACGCCCGTCGTCTGCAGCCAGGCGGCGGCCCAGTCGGTCATGTCCCGGCCGGACACCGCGCTGAGCTCGACGAGGAAGTCGTCGAGGGTGGTGTTGCCGAACGCGTTGGCGGCGAAGTACCGCCGGGCGCCTTCGAAGAACGCCTCGTCGCCCACGAAAGCGACGAGCTGCTTCAGCACCGAGGCGCCCTTGGCGTAGGTGATGCCGTCGAAGTTCAGCTTCGCGGCCTCAAGATCGGGGATGTCGGCGACGATGGGGTGGGTCGTGGGGAGCTGATCCTGCTGATAAGCCCAGGCCTTGCGACGCATGGCGAACGTCACCCACGCATCGTGGAAGCGGGTGGCCACCGCCGAGGCGTGCGAGCCCATGTAATCGGCGAACGACTCCTTGAGCCAGAGGTCGTCCCACCATGTCATCGTGACGAGGTCGCCGAACCACATGTGCGCCATCTCGTGGAGGATCGTGTTGGCCCGGCCCGCCCGCTGCGCCTCGGTGGCCGCACCGCGCGAGAGATAGCCCTCCGTGAAGGTGACCAGACCGGGGTTCTCCATCGCGCCGAGGTTGTACTCGGGGACGAAGATCTGGTCGTACTTGCCCCACGGGTAGGGATAGGCGAAGGCGTCGGTGAAGAAGTCGAGCCCCTGTCGAGCGACCTCCAGGATCTCGTCGGCCTCGAGGTGGTCGACGAGCGAGCGGCGGACGAACACCCCGAGGGCCACCCGCTGCTCGTCTCTGGTCCACTCCCCGTCGACGCGGGCATAGGGACCGGCCGCGACCGCGGTGATGTAACTGGAGATCGGCAGCGTGGGGGCGAACTGCACCCGTTGCACGCCGACGCCGAGGTCGACGTGTGCCGGCGACTGGTTCGAGAGCACCTCCCACCCGGACGGTGCGTCGACGACGAAGGTGTACTCCGCCTTCATGTCCGGCTGCTCGAAGCAGGCCATCACCCGACGGGAGTCCGCGGGCTCGTACTGGGTGTACAGGTAGGTGCGGTCGTCAGCCGGGTCGTGGAACCGATGCAGGCCCTCCCCCGACCGGCTGTACGCACCGACCGCCTCGACCAGGACCACGTTCGAGGCCGCGAGGCCGTCGATCGCGAGGTGCGCCCCGTCATAGACGACGGCCCGCTCCTCGCCGTTCACCTCGACGCGGACGACCTCCTCGCCGATGAAGTCCAGCCACGTGCTCTGGACGGTCGCATCGAACTCCAGGACCGTCGTGGTCGGGAAGCCCGTGCGCGCCCGCTCCGGGGCTCCGGTCAGGTCCAGCTCGACGCGGATGCGGTGCAGGGTGATCGCGGCGGATCGCGCCGCGGTCTCCTCGCGGGTCAGGTTCGCGGTGTGCATCCCCCCATCCTGGCATCTTCCCGGGGGCGACCGGGGAGCATCGGCGCGTTCAGCCGCGCCGCCCCGTTCCTCGCCGGTTGACCTTGCGCGACGTCTCCGGTCCGCCCAGCAGTCGCCGGATCGCGGTCTCCGGGGTCACGTCGAGATCGAGCGTCCGCCCCCGAGCGTACTGCCGGAACACGCGGGGATCGATGTAGCTGTTGCGGGCGACCGCGGTCGTGTTGCCGAGGGCGGTCGCCGCCGCCTGCACCGCGAGGCGTTCGGCCTGGTTCCGGTGACCGCGGCGGTCGAGGGCTCCGATGCGGGCGAGGGCGTCCGCCGCGATGATCGTGCCGTGCAGCGTCCGGAAGTCCTTGGCGGAGAAGCTGGCACCCAGCACGTCCTTGAGGTACGTGTTGACCTCGGCGGCTGTGATCTTCACCCGCCGCCGACCCTTGCGGTACGCCAGGAGGAAGGCGGTCGAGGCGCCGCTCGCGAAGTCGGTGAGGGCTTCGGCGAGGGATTCGTCGGTGATCTCGATCGCGGCGGTCTGTCCGCTCTTCGCCGGGAAGGAGAGGGCGACGTCGCCGCCGTCGATGCGGACGTCGCGGCGGCGGAGCGTGGTCAGGCCCCGGCTGCCGTGGCGCGCCAGGTAGCGTTCCGAACCGATCCGCAGCGCGGCGTCGTCGAGGAGGCGGAAGGCGATCGCGAGAGCGCGCTCCTTCGTCTGCCCGTCCTCCTTGAGAGCCTTGGTGACCTGCGCCCGGGCGCTGGGCAGGGCCGCGGCGAGGTCCAGCGCACGGACGAACTTGCGACGGTCGCGGGAGACCCGCCAGAGCGGATGGTAGAGGTACTGCTTGCGCCCGGCCGTGTCGATGCCCACGGCCTGGATGTGCGCGAGCGGGTCGGCCGCGATCCACACGTCCTGCCATGCCGGCGGGATCACCAGGTCGCTGATGCGTTCGCGATCCGCCTCGGGCGCCGGCTCCCCCGTCGGATCGACGTACCGGAATCCCGAGCTCGTCCGCTTCCGCGTGAAACCCGGGTCCTGGCCGGGTACCACTCGCACCAGTCGCGCCATGCGTCTCTCCTCCCGCCGTGCAGCTCCTCCGAGTGTGGAGTGACCGCAGTCTCGGCGGGAAGGGAGTGGCGTCTCACCCCGCCGGCGTGCTATCCGCGTCGGCGTCCTTCGCGAAGACCGCCCGCATGTGGTCGCTGGTGAGGAAGTCCGCGATCCCGATCATGATCAGGCTGAAGACGATCTGCTCGGTGACCATCCACACCGGGTAGAGGCCGGGGATCGCCGCCATGACGAGCGTGATGACGGGGAATATCTGCGCGAACAACCGCAGCCGGAGGTAGGCCCAGCGCCATCCGCGGCGCGCGCGCCACGCGAAGTAGAACAGCGTCGCCGTCATCGCCAGCACCACGAGGGTGCGCATCCACACGGCGAAGGGCACGCTGTCGCCGTCGGCGGCGAGCACCAGGGCGACCACCACGGCACCCACCCCGAGCACCAGTTCGGCGACGAGGAGCCAGAGGATCCAGGTGAAGGCACGGACGGTCCGCGGATGGGTGCGACCGGCGTCGCTGATCAGCACACCGGCCTGCCGCCCACCCGCGATCCGGTCGAGACGGAGGAAGAGCGGTTCGAGGGCCATACTCGGAGCCTAGACCGGCGGCGTCCGTTCGACCTCGTCCGTTCGATGGACCTCGGCGCTGCTGCCGTTGGCCGCCGCCGGGAGCACCCGCTCCAGCACCACCGCCAGCACGCCGACGGCGAGGCTGCCCGCGACCATGACCGCGATGAACCACCCACTGACGCCGACCCCCAGGAGCACCCCCGCAACGAGCGGGCCGAGGATCGCCCCGCCCTGGAAGGCCGCGGAGTTGAGGGCGTTGTAGCGCCCACGGGTGCGGTCCGTCGCGAGATCGTTGTAGATGGCCGGGATCGTCGGCTGCATCATGGTCTCGCCGAACGCGAACACGCCCATGAACGCGATCACCGCGATCGCGGCCGTGACCGAGTCGGGAAGCAGGCCCGCGGCGCCGAGCATGACCCAGGAGACGGCCCAGATGAGCGCCATGACCTGCATGACTCTGGTGCGCCGGCGCCCGGTGATGAGCCGGAGGACGGCGAACTGCAGCAGCACGATGACGGCCGTGTTCACCGCGAACGAGATGCCGACGACGGCGGTCGAGACCTGGGCGATCTGACGGGCGTAGGCGGGGAATCCCGCCTCGATCTGTCCGTAGCCGATGAAGACGGAGAAGAAGGTCAGCAGCGTCATCCAGAGCACCGCAGGGCGCCGCAGGATCTCCCGGTAGCCGCCCTCGGTGGTGGCCGACGGGTCGGGGTCCGGCTGCGTGCGCACGTGCCGGAGCGGGCCGAGGAGCAGAGCGAGCGGGATGAGGCTCGTGGCCGCGTCGATGAGGAAGATCGTGGTGAAGGTCGACGGCTCCGTCACGTCGACGAAGAAGCCGCCGATGATCCCGCCCACGCCGATGCCGAGGTTGACGAGGGCGAAGTTCACGCCGAAGTACTGCTGACGGACCTCGCCGTCGACCACCGAGGCGATGAGCGCGTTGAAGCCGGGCCAGGAGACCCCGAAGTTGATTCCGATGAGCACGACCGCGACGGTCGCGACGGCGGGATGCGTGGCATAGGCGAGGAGCGTGCACCCCGCGATCATCGCCAGCAGGCCCACGATCAGCACGCGCCGGGCGCCGAAGCGATCGATGAGCGTGCCCCCGGGACCGGTGACGACGAGCCCCGTGATCGCGATGAGGCTCATGAGGGCACCTGAGAACCCGAGGTCGAATCCGCGGACCTCGTGGAGGTAGATGATCGTGAAGGGCAGCGTCATCCCCCGCCCGAGGGTCTGGATCGCCACGGTCGACAGCAGCCAGCGCCCCTCGGTGGGCAACGCGTTCCAGAAGGACTTCATACCGATCACCTCGTCATTGTTCCAGGAGCCGGGGACATCGGATGACCGCCGGGGTCGCGGGGAAGAAGCCGATATTCTGCGAGCATGCCCGTGTCGTTCGAAGAATTCCGTTCCGCCCTCCCCCATGCACCGGCCCGTGACGCGTGGGGTCTCGTGCTCACCGACGCCGAAGCGCAGCAGGTCGCCGCGGACGAGCAGGCGAGCCGGGCCTGGTACGACTATCTCCTCGCGACCACGGCGCCGGTGGCGTCCGAGCCCGCAGCGGCACCGCTCGGGGGACACGAGCTCCCCGTCGCCGCCGCTCCAGGATTCGCCGCGGCACCCCCGCCCGCACCCGCGGCCGACCCGTGGGCCCCCGCGCCCGCGGAGAGCCCGGAGCGGAAGAGCCGGGTCGGACTCTGGGTGACGCTGGGCATCGTGGGCGCGCTGCTCCTGATCGCCGCGATCGTGACGGTGTTCGCCCTCACGACAGCACGTCACTGGACCAAGATCGACGTGCCGGAGAAGCCCGAGACCTTCCACAGCGAGGAGTACGAGACCGGCAAGTACCTCGTCGCCGACGACGGCGTGAGCCCGTGCGCAGTGGACCAGGACTGGACCGACTGCATCGGCCTCATGGAGGCCGAGTACGCGGGCGCGTGCGCCGGGGTCGACCTCGTCCCCGCCTCCGCGGACCTGTGCGCGCAGCACCGCGCCGAGATCGACCGGATGATCGCGGAGGACGCGGACGGGATGTACGTGGCCTCCCTGGGCGACTTCGGGCATCTCACCCGGACGCCGGAGACGGCGACGCGCCAGGTCTCGAACGACGATGCCGAGCCGGCCGTCACGCATGAGGCCGTGTGCTATCTCGGGTTCCTCGGGGAGTGCGAGTAGCCGGTTCCCCATCCGCCGCTGTCGCCGGGAAGGGCGAGCGGGCGTATCGTCGGGCACAGACCTGATCGGGTCGGGGACGAGGTGTCGACATGTGTCGGTGGCTGGCGTACGTGGGAGAACCGCTGCATCCGTCGGAGGTGATCCTCGACGCGCGACATTCCCTCGTGGCGCAGTCCCTGGACTCGCCGCTCGGCGCGGAGACCGTGAACGGGGATGGGTTCGGCCTCGGCTGGTATCCGGTGTCGAACGGTGACGGCTCTGGGCAGCCTCCGATGCCTGCACTGTTCCGCAGCATGGAGCCCGCCTGGAACGACCTGAACCTCCGCGAGATCTCCCGCACGATACGCAGCCCGCTGTTCTTCAGCCATGTGAGAGCTGCCGCCGGGCCGCCGGTCCAGCAGACCAACTGCCACCCGTTCCGGCACGCGAACTGGCTCTTCATGCACAACGGCGGCGTGGCGGAGTTCCTGACCGTGAAACGCGACCTCACCCTCGCCGTCGATCCCTCCCTCTACCCGGAGATCCAGGGCACCACCGACTCTGAGGTGCTGTTCCACCTCGCCCTGACCCTCGGCCTGCAGGACGATCCGATCGCGGGGATGCGGGCGGCGGTTCGGGAGGCCGAGCGCGTGGGGCACGAGCACGGTGTCCGATTCCCCGTGCAGGGAACCTTCGCGGTGTCCGACGGCACCACCGTGTGGGCCTTCCGCTACTCGACCGTCGGACGTTCCCGCTCCCTCTTCCACTCCACGGACATCGAGACGCTTCGTGGGATGTACCCCGATGCGGATCGTCTGCGCGTCTTCGGTCGGCATGCGCACGTGATCGTCTCCGAGCCGCTGAACGATCTGCCGGGCGCGTTCCTCGAGGTCCCCGAATCGACGGTGTCGATCCTCGACGAGACGGGCTACCGGTACGAGCCCTTCCTCGATGCCGCGTGAGCGCTCCTCAGCCGAGGGCGACCGGGCTCGGCGCACAGCCTCACTGCGCCGCCGACCGATACCCGTCGGGGGTCTCGATGAAGAGCTCGAGCGCGTCCGCCGTCGGCCAGCTCCCGAGAGCGCTCAGATCGAGGTCCGCTTCATCCCAGCGCGTCCGTTGCTCGTCCGTCCAGTCATCGCCCTCGTCGATGTGCAGGCCGTCGATCCGTCCGCCTTCGACACGCAGACGCACGTCGAACGAACGGTCGTCGAGCGTGCGGTACCGGCCGAGCACCGGGAAGGTCGCCGTGCCCGGCACGGCCCGTGGCCCCTCGGTCGGCGTCTCCAGGCTCAGCCAGGGCCAGAACGCCTCCTCAGGGTCGTCGCGCACCAGCCGCGCGTCGACGAGCTGCGCACGCAGCGCCGGAGCACCGTGATCATCCGTTGCGGACAGCAGGAGTTCGGCGAGGGCACGCAGTTCCGCCGTCAGCTCGACGTGATCCGCCGGCTCGGCATCCTCGGTGCGCTCCGAATCGGCTCGCGTGCCCTGTCGGCCGACCCACCAGGATCCGAGCGACAGAAGAGCCTGTCCTGCGACGAGCCACAACCGCGGGCGCCGCGCGCCGGCGCGGACGAGACCGTCGTGGAGGCGCGCGTCGAGAGCCTCGCCCGCTTCGGCGAGTCCGAACGCAGTGCCGCCGGCGCCCGTGGCCACCGCCCCGCGGCCGATCGGACCGAGGAGGTCCGGCTCGTCGGCGGGCCGGAGACTCGCCCACACGGTCCACGCGGTCAGCGCGGCGATGGCGCTCCGATAAGCCACCCGGCGTCCGGTCGTGAGTCGGCGCGGTTCGATCGCCGCGAGGCCGGCCGTGAGGACAGTGGTCACCACCCCGTGCGTCACGCTGTTCGCGTCGTTCAGGCGGCGGACGGTCTCGCGGAATCCCATGCCTCCAGCCTACGGAACGGCAACCTCATCCGCGTCACGGACGCCTCGTGGGCCCCGTCCTGCCCGGGAACGACAGAGGCCCGGATCGCGGCTCTTCGCCGTGAATCCGGGCCTTCTCTGACTGGCTGACGTAAGAGACCTCTGTTCTAACCATTGGAACATCCCGTTGACAATCGAGGAACTGCGGAATCTCGCGGTTCCTGGCAACAGAAGCGAAGGTCTGAGCGATCGCACTGCGTACCGAGCTCACGGCCTATCCGAGCGTCTCGGACCAAAGAAGGTTGAGGACATCGTGCGTCGATACGAGGCGGGCGAGAGCGCCCGTAGCTTGGCAGAGAAGCACGGGGTCTCGGCGTCGGCCGTGACGAATCTGCTACGCGACAACGCCGTGGTCGTGAAGAAGCGCATCGTTACCGATGCTGAAGCTCGCCGGATGGCGAGAGAATACGACTCGGGCGCCACAATCCGGGAGCTTCAGACGAAGCATGAGCTCTCCCAGGGTGCTGTCGCACGCGCTCTGCACCGCGTGGGCGTAAACATGCGTCCGCGTGCCCCTCGGAGAAAGGCATAACTGCTTAAACGGGCTGATTCGACGGCATCCTTGCCCGAGCGCCGAAGTGGCCCGAGAATCCTGGTGCGACGCCTCGCATCGAGATATCCACGGATCTCTATGTCGCCAGACGTGCGAGCGGCGCGACAGCCGCGTGCCACTGGCTCCCAACGAGCAGCACGATGATTCGCTGGCGCGCGCGAGAGAACACGACGTAGAGCAGTCGGCTCGTGTTCGGAAATGGCTCGGTCTCGTAGCCCATGAAGTCGCCCTCCCGGAGAACGACCACGGTCGCGTCTGCCTCCCGACCTTTCGTCTGGTAGAGATTCATCAGCTGCACTTCTCGTGGGTTCAGAGCCGACTCGGTCAGTGCCGCGTAACTTGCCTCGCGCGCCTCCGCGCAAATCGACGCAACGATCTGCACGCCGCTCAGGTCGCGACCCACGCGCGCTGCCCGAGCGTTCATCACCGAGAGAAGGACCCCTGCCTGTTGCCACGCGCCCGACTTCTGGGGCAGCCCGAGGGTGTCGTGTGCTTCTCGCGCCTCGCTGACAGCCACGTCCACAGACGATGCTTCAGTGAGCCTGGTGCGTAACGCATCGAGCCGCTGACGGAGTGTCTGCGGCCCTGTGCCGTTGAGAACCTGGGTCGCGAGAACGGGCACTTGCGATCCTCGCTGTGCGCTTGTGAGGAAGACCGCAAGCGACTCGAGGACGTGGTCCCACGCTGCCTCGCCGAACCGGAACCGCAACATGGTGGCTTGTGCATCCAACGCGGATGCCAGAGCGTCGCTTAGTCCGGCGATCTCATGCTCAATCCCGTCGGCTTCCAGCGCGTCCGATAGGGAGGCGAGCATGTCGTTGTGGTGGGTGAACACGGCGACACCGAGCCCCTCAGCACTCAGCTCGGTTACAAGTTGCGCCACGGTGGATGCCTCGTCGCTGAGGTCGATCCCACTCTTTACGATTAGGCGACCGTCCCCGCTAGCTGCGGCTATCGCAGGCGAGCCGAACGCACGGGTTCGGACGGCGTTCGCCACGGCTGGGATAACGCCGGATGGATCCCGGAAGGACGTTTCTGGGAGGAGGATCGTGTTCCCTTGCCCAGCTGACGCGCACGCCTCGGTGATCCGCTCAACACGCACTCCATCAGCCGCCAGGAACGCGCTGTAGATACATTGGTTGGGGTCGCCAAGCAGGATCATGCGGCTGGATGGGGCAATGAGCTCGAGCAGTTCCTGCTGCGCATCGCCGGTGTCCTGGAACTCATCGACGATCACAAGCCCCCACCGAGAACGAAGGTGCGCCGCGACCGCTGGCGCCGCCCGAGCAATCTCCAGAGCAAGCGGGATCAGCCGCCCGTATCCGATCTCCTTGGGCGCCAGTCCGAGCTTCTCTCGGGCGGGACTCACCAGTACCGCATCAGCTTGGCCGACGAGACTCCCGAACCTCCGCACCACGGAGAAGGCCAGGGAGTGGAACGTCATCACATCAACGCGGTCAGCATGACTCCCGAGGACCGCACTCATTCTCGAAGCAATCCGCGCCACCGACGCTCTGGAGAATGAAAGGAACAACACCCTCTCGTGCGGCTTGGACTCGCGAACGCGTTCAAGATGCGCGGCCGCGGCAGCCAGCGCGCTCGTCGTCTTTCCAACTCCGGCCCCGCCAAGCACGACCGTCAGCTCCGCTTCAGTGGCAACTACCTGCGCCTGTTCGGGGTTCTGCGCTTCCCAGGTCATGACTGCGGAGGGATATCGATGCGCCCCAGGTCGCCGCCGCACAGTGCCTCGATGACAGCTCGAGCTATTGGCGGCTGATGGGTCAAGGCTTCGACCCATGCCGGTCCCAAACCTTGCTTCTTCAAGATCTTCTTCGTGATGAGGTGCTCTGCAATTGCATCGTCATCGATGCCATCCGGCAGCGGAGGCATTCCGAGCTCCGCAAGCGATTCGGCGACGTCGCGCAGCTTCTCCCCCGGAATCCCGCGAATGAGCGCAGCTTCGACCGCCGTACGGTCGGGGAGCACCACGAGCTGTTCGCAGAGTTCGGCCAAGCGAGCGACGGCGGGATCCTCCTGCCCAGGCTTGTCGTTGTCCACAACGGCGCGGACGCGGAACCCGAGCTGAAGCGCTATCTCGGCCACGGCCGGCAGCCGCGTGATGCCGCCATCAGTGCCTGGAGGGGCGATCAGACGGATGCCGTTCGCGGCCAGACTGTGCTTGCGATCTCCGGACTTCTTGAAGAGTCTCGCGGCAAGCGGGCCGTAGCCTTCGACGTCCAGGGGGCCCTCCACCAGCGCAACAACGCGCGCACTGAGCGCGGAAAGCAACTGATCGAGCACCAGCCGCCGCGTGATGCGGGCGGCCTTGTCTGTCGTCTCAGGGAGTCGATACTGAGCGCGACCCTCCTCGGTGCGCACGAAGCGCACGAGTTCCTCCGGCTTAAACGCGCGAACGACTTCAGAACGACGCGTGGTCAGGATTGACTGGCCGGCGGTCGAGTGGAGCAGGCCCGCCATGTACTCAGACGATGAGGCATCCAAGCCATCCCCGAAGTCATCCGCGATGACGACGACACCGGAGCCTGCGTCACGCGCTGCCGCGATCGCCTCAGCCACCGAGAACACGCTCTGGATCGTGGATGCGTGGGAACGGATGGGGAGCGGTCCAGCTGCGTTCAGTGCGAGAGCGGGCTGCAGCGCCCGAAGGAGCGCCGCGAGCGATCCGTCATCCGCGGCGAACTCCACTGCGTCCGGATCTTCAATGCCGAAAAGCACTTCTGGACCCGCATCCAGCACATTGCCGAGCACCTCAGTCACGACCGACGCGCTTGCGAAATCGCCGGTCGCCGACTGTACGTCTTGATCGAGCTGTGACAGCGCCTCGTCGAGTGCGCTCGAATCCGCCGCTACAAGAAGGGTGCGCAGGGCGCCTTCAGCACGGAGCTGCAACGCAGGCGAGCTGTCGATGAACTGCACCGGAAGCGCCTCGCGCTCCACCCGGCTAACACGCTTGAACGAGTTCGCCGCCGGATCGCTTCGCGCTGGGAAGTCCACCCAGTGATCGCCACTGTCCGAATCGAGGTCATAGCGGATCCGGTAGCAAAGCCGGACACCAAGCACCGCCTCGCCGGCACCACTCGTCCCGGCGGGCTCCGCGGTCGCACCGTCGAACGCCTCGAGGCTGTCATTCAGAATAGCTTCGAGTAGCTCCCCCAGATCAAGGAGTGTGACCTCCACCTCGGTCAGCAACTCGTCCGTGCCGGCCCCCACGGGCCGGAAGATGTCGAGAGGGTTGACCCGCGCGCGGGTGCTCCTCGGATCTAGCACGCGTCGGAGCGCCTCGACGAAGTCGCTCCGTCCGGCCCGCGGCTCTCCGGCGACAACTAGATCCGCAGGCAGCAAGAAACTCGCGCTCTCAAAGCCCCGGAAACGCTCGATCCGGATCTTGGCGACCCTCATGACAGCGCCACCGAAACCGGCACTCGTGACGCCGCGATCTCGTACAGCCCGACCGGTAGGCCAGAGCCTGCAAGGAAGGACGCCTCATCGACACCCGCTTCGCGCAGTACCTCCCGGGCGCGCGGCAGCATCGACGGCATCTCCAACGACGAGATCCGCCCGGGTTCCGACCGGCGCCAGCCGTTCTGAGACATACGGATGACCGCGTTCCGGTACGAGACGTCGCTCATGATCCCGAGCGCCCGCGCCCGATAGAGCAGCGCCGCCAGGCTGACACCCCAGTACTCCTTGAGCTCGGCCAGCGTTGCCCATGCCTTGCCTGCGGTAGAGGTGGGAAGAGACGGCGCGATCTCCTCGGCTGGCATCAGAAACTCAGACGCGAACCGGTTGGCTTGCTCTTCGGCGACCTTCCCACCCGGTTCGGCATCGTGGTGCATGATCAGGTGCCCAAGCTCGTGGGCCGCGTCGAAGCGCTGCCGGTAGTAGTCGTCCTTTACCGGGTTCAGCACGATAATCGGACGCGTTGCCGAGTGCAGCGAGTACGCGTCGATCGACGCCACACCTGGCTCGCTGAACACCACGACGACTCCGCTGCGCTCGACCAGGCGCACGACATGCTGCACCGGCCCCGGCGCGATGCCGAAGTACTCACGAGCCTCCCGTGCCGCCTGCTCCGGGGTCATCGACCGTTCGTCGGGGTCGACTGGCAGATCCGGTAGAAGCGCCTCGGGGAACTCGACGGCGTTGTCGAGCATCCCGGTGATTTCCGCCACGAATCGTCCGTACGCCTCGGCCTCATCCTGGGCCACCTGCGGAGTCGAGCGCAGCGATCGGAAGTTCGGCTTGCTGACGTTGGGCGGCGCACCTCCCCCGAAGAACTGGGGCTCTACCCGGAGCGCTAGCGCGAGCTTCGCCACCGTTGCACGATTCGGCTGCTTGGCGCCGCTCTCCCACGCCGTTACCGAGGCAGGCGACATCTCGATGAGGCTGGCCAGGTGGGACTTCTTGAGCCCCTGGAGCTGACGGGCCATGGTGAGGCGCTCACCGTTGAAGAACGAAGCTGCGGCGGCGAGCGTCTGGGACGGTCGACGCACCTCAGCCATTCGCGGCGCCCGACCCTTCGCCCGCACCCGTCCGCTTGATCCGCACCGGCACATCCTCGACGTCCGTCGAGGCGCCGCCGCTTGGCATCTGCGGCGTGACCGGCAGCCCCGACCCGCCGATCGGAGTGCCGCCGGAGAGAAGCAGCTTCTTCCAGTACCAGCAGTCATCGTCGGCGGACACCGGGTTCTTGCTCTGGCCGATGTAGAGCTCGAACTGCTTGGTCGTCGGGTTGAAGGCGTGCGCCGCAACGAGCGTCACGCCGACGAAGTCGTCGTCATCCGGGATGCCAGGGATGGACTCGAGCCCGAACTCCTCGTCATCGAAGAGGGTGTTGTCGCCGACGAATAGCTGGTCCGCGACGCGCTTCTTCGCATCGCTGCGCTGCACCCACTTGATCTCGTCGATCTTGCCGAACGGGTACGACTGCAGCAGCACGCGGTAGCCTTCGATCGCCCATCCCGGGGACTGCTTGTAGTCCCGGCGGACGACCGCGTCCGTCGGGAGAGTCGGCATCGAGTCGAACGCCTTCGGGGTGATCCCGCGCTTCAACACGTCCTCGCCGAGGCTCCCAAGCCCATCGGCCAGCTTGAAGCGCCCGTTCGCAGTGGCCCGGTCGAGGAGATCTCGCAGGTGCTTGAAGTTGAGATAACCGACGACACCCTGGTCGTGGCCCTGATCCTCGTCGTGGTGCTGATCCGTCGTAGCGAATGCCACCGGAGCACCCCACTTCAGGACATCGAGGAGTCCAGAAGCCTGGAGAGCGGAGAGGGCGTCATCTTCTGCGGTCATGAGATCAAGGTACACGAGAGTCAGTATATCGCGCGTTTTTTTTTACTCTCGGCGTGTCTGAGCAGCGAAGACTAGCGCGCTCGACGCCGTCCGTCGACGCGGCCTAGCAGACCAGCCTCTCTCGCCTGGTGGAGCCTTAGTAGGAACGCGACGCGCTCACTCCCGCCCGTGAACGCCTGGGGGCGGTAGAGGCTGTCGACGTACTGATCGATGGCGCCATGTGCCGCGCGAAGGTCCGCGGGCATGGTCCTCTCGTCATACATCCAAGCCAGCGTTCGATCGTCATATCGGTGTCGGACCTCGAGTACGTCGTGCCCCAACTGCGCAAGCTGCACCTGAGCAGCGTCATCCACGTCAGGGAAGACGAAATTGTTGTAGACCACGTCCTTCGAGTATCGGTAACGGCTCTCGAGCCGACCTCCGATCGTTCGCATCCAGTCCATGTGGATCTCACTTGTCATAAGCGCGAAATCAGCCGAACTGGCGTCCGGGACAACGAGACAGCCATCCGACGCCACAACGCCGGCCTCGAAGAATCCCATCGGGACGTAACGACGGCGCTCCGATGATGTTCTGGGGACGAGAAGGAAACTTCCACTCGGTCGCTGGGTGATCTGCGCGAAGAGGTGCGGAATTGCAGCAAGCTGTGGACGCGCAGAATCCGCTCGCGTGACGCGATTGGATTCCACTCGCCGAACGATTTCGGGGACCGCGCGCCAGGCGTGTTGCTCTACACCGTCAAGCCAGAGGCAGTAGCGAAGCCTCCCATTGATGTACTCGCGCGAACCATAGAACGGGAGTAGCCAATCTTCCGCCTCGGGGTGGGCCCCTATCAGCTGCTGCCGCTCAGCGACGCTGAAGATCAGGTTGCCGTCGTCGGCCGCCATGTTTCCGAAGGCCATCTCGCGATGCCCAGAAATCTGCGTGTGTCGGTTCCCAACGACGTACTCCGATCCCGCAAGCAGGTAGGGACTAATTGTGGTCACTTTCACCTCGATTGGCTCGGCACCGTCGCCCTCATACGTGAAGAGTCGCTTTGGCTTCTCGTCTTGGGCGGAAAACCCTACGATCACACAGTCGACGGCGGCCTGATCTGGAGCCTCGTTCTGCCAGTCGAACGTCTGGTGCGCGAAGTCGATGTGCACTCCGGCGTTGTAGAGCGGTCGCCACAAGATCGCTGGCTGCTCTCCCTGCGCAATTGAGTTCGTCGAGACGAGAGCGGCACGAATCTTTGGATTGGCCGCCATCATTCGCGCGGCCAAGAGGTACCACGCAGCGACGAAGTCGAGAAAGCCTGCCTCGCGGATTCCGTGCGCAACCGCCCGCAACTCCGCCTTCTGCGTCTTGTCCATCTTCCGCGACCCGTAGAACGGTGGGTTCCCAACGATGAATGCGAGTTGATCAGCGGGAACCACATCGTTCCAGTCGATGGTCAGCGCACTGCCAAGGTGGATCGTCGGAGCGATCCGAATCGGCAGACGGTCCGGCGCGAGTCCGAAGTCCTCTGCCATCCGCTGGTTGGCTAGGTGGTCGACGAGCAGCATCGCGGTCTCCGCGATGCGGGCCGGCCACTCTTCGATCTCAATGCCGTAGAAGTGATCGAGACGAACCTTGAGATCGCCCGTGACGTCGAACGAGAGCTGCGCGTAGTCCTTTCCCTTGTCCTGCAGGTCGAGCTCGCGCTGCCGAAGCAACAGCTCGAGCTCCAGCGCGCGAAGCTCTCGGTAGGCGACGATCAAGAAGTTGCCGCAGCCACACGCTGGGTCGAGTACACGGATCTTGCCGAGCTCGTTGTGCAGCCGAGTCAATTGGCCGCGATCGTTCCATGCACGCTCAAGCCGATCTCGCAGGCCATCCATGAATAACGGGTTGATCGTCCGAAGAATGTTGGTCTCGGTCGTGTAGTGCTCGCCGCCGCCTCGACGGTCCGAGCGGGTCTTGACGGTCTGGAACATCGATCCGAAGACTGCTGGCGAGATCACGGACCAGTCGAAGTCGCCAGCATCGATCAGTTCAGCACGGAACGTCTCGGTGAGCGGACCCATCGTGAACTCGTCCGTGAACAGGCCGCCGTTGACATAACGGAACGCGCGAACTACTTCCGGCAGGTCGGCTCTGCGCTGCTCGTGGCTCAGCGCTTCGAACAGCGCGCTCAGGTCGTCCGCAAGCGTTTCGTCTGTGGTGTCGTTGACCAGAAATGCCTGGAACTGGTCCGGCCGTCCCGAGTGCTTCCACATGCCAGAGTCGTCGGCGAAGTAGAGGAACAGAAGGCGAGCGAGAAGGAGCGTCGAGTTGTGCTGATCCCACCCCGCCGCCTCAAGCTCGGCATACAGCGTGCTCATGAGGCGAGCCGCCTGGGCCGCGGTGGTCTCCGCCTCGTGATCGAATGCTCCGCGCATACGCGATAGCAGGTCAACGAGGGTGAGTTCCTCCTCGAAGCCGATGGCGATCGCCTCGAGCTGACGGACTAGTCGGGCATCACTGTCGCCGACACGGCGCTCGTGGAGCACGAGTTTGGCGTTCGCGCCGCCCATCTGAGCCCGTCGTGGCCAACGCCACGCCTGGTTATGTTCATCGGCAAAAATGACGAGTCGCTCGAGGTTCTTCGCTCCGACGGCCTGGTCAATCTGACGCTGAATTGACCGCGAGGGCAACCCGTCATGGAACCAGACACGAAGTCCCTTGAAACCCGCGACCTGCGTCAAGGTGTGTGCACCGTCGTCCACCTCAACGCTGAGCTCGCCCTGGTCGGGGTTGCTCCAGCCGAGGTGATCGACGAAGAGGTCACGGAACTCGCGGTGATCGACAAGACCGAGCAGCACTGCACTATCCACTACTGGCTCACTCCCATGGTGCTGACGATTCGGATCGAGTCGCTCCCCGAACGGCGCTCGATGACCAGCTTGTCCTCGCGTGCCAGCGCTGCGACGCGATTGGCCAGCTCGTCGTCGGAGGCGCCGTTGCGGACGGCATTCCGCAACCGACGGTCGGCCTCATTCGTGAGCGGGTGCTGGTACAGCAGATCGAGCGCCGCGGAGGCCTCGGGGCCGAAATCGAAGAGGCTCTCGCCAAGGCGCTTCCAGATCTGGCGCCGGACGCCGCGGAGCCGACCCGCGGCAACTGCTGGATTCGCCAACGGTCCGCGCACCAGCTCACCCACAAGTTCGTCATGGTTCGCGAGGCGCTCAACGGACACTTCGTCGGGTGTGCTCTCGAACACGCGCAGCGTCTCGAAGCCCGTGAGCAGTCGTGTTTCGCCGTCCGACGTCGTCCAGCCGAATCCGTCAATACCCGCCTCGGTACGGACATAGCAAGCCACGCCGTCTTCGAGGTCGGTGACGCGGCGCGCTCTGGTCGCGTCGACAAGATCCGGCAATCGGCGCGCACGCTCAGCGGCTTCCGGGGTCTGCTGCAGAGCGTTGCTCCAGTACTGGAAGGCGAGGCTCGCGGCGTCGATGTCCTCGACATCCTCCGCTTCATCAAGTGTTCCGTCGTACAGGTCAGTAATCGTCCGCACCTCGTCCTCCGAACCGAAGAACTGCTCGTCCGACCCGAAGGCTTGTGCGTTCTGCTGCAACCGATCGGCGATGCGCTGACGAAGCGAGAGGACGTTATTCAGCGAGCCGTGGAATATCGAGTAGAGCAGCACTTCGGGCGATTCTTGGCCGACACGGTCGACTCGACCAGCCCGCTGAATCAGGCGAACGATGGCCCACGGCAGGTCGTAGTTCACCACGATGTGGGCGTCCTGCAGGTTCTGACCCTCACTCAGAACGTCAGTCGAGATCAGCACCCGCAACTCGTCGCCAGCGTCCGATGCTTCGGACTTCCCGCGCAGTTTGTTGGACTTCGGCGAGAAGCGCCGCGCAAGCTGCGTCGGGTCGTCGTCGTCACCCGTTGCTGCATCTACCGCATCGATGCCAAGCGATCGAAGGGCGGTCGCGACGTAGTTCGCGGTGTCCTTGTACTCCGTGAAGACCAGAACTTTCTCGTTCGGGTGGTCCTCCGTGATCAGATGCGCGAGCGCCGCGAGCTTGGAGTCACGCCCGATCTCCCACGGGCCGTACGCATCGAGGAGTGCAGCCAGCGCCTCCGTGTCAGCCGCCAACGCGTCGCGGAGTGAAGGCGTGAACAGCTCCGGTCGCACCCAGGTGATGTAGGCGGGGTCCGTGTCGACCAGCGCCTGGTAGCGCTGCGCCGCAGCGTCTCCGAGCCGCTCCATATCATCAACCTCATGCTCGATGATGTCGTCGTCATCGAGCAGATCTGCCTCTTGGATAGTGCCGGTAGGGAGCGGCAGCCCGTTGTCGATCGCGTAGAGGAAGAGTTCGTTGCGGGCGACGTGACGGCGGAGCGACAACGTGAAGGCGTAGCCGCCCGACGACAGGCGCTTGTACAGCGTCGTACGAACGAACCCAGCGACCTGCCCACGCGCCCGACGCAGGTTCTCGACCAGTTGCTTGTCGTCGTCCGACCACTCGGACTTTCGCTTCTCATCGACGTAGACGATCAGGGAGTATCGCGGTAAGACGAGGTTCTGGAGCGTGTTCAGCGTGTTGTCGCTCACCATGAGCGCTGCCGGATCGTCACCTTCAAACGGGTGGTCGATCGGGCGCGCAACGCGGTCCGGGAACCGGAACTTCGTGCCGTCGGCGAAGCGGAGGTACTTCGAGCCGTCGTCATCTGTTTCGGAGTAGTTGTTCTTGATGAAGGAGCGCGTGCGGCGCACGAGGTGCTCACTCATGAGGCGCTTCCAGTCGTCCGGATCCTCGGAACGCTTGAACGCTTGCAGTGTCGTCACTTTGCCATCGACGCGGTCGGCGAGCTTCGGGTCCGCCGCCAGGGCGTTCACCGGAGAGATTCCGAGGTCTTCGTCAGGCTGGATGAAGAGGCCGAGCTGATTGGCCACGTCCTCGAAGCGGCGGTTGTACGGCGTGGCTGTCAGGAGCAACGCCTTCGCCCCTACGCGGTCGAGATACTCGAGGACTGCCTGGTAGTCTCGGCGCTTGTCGTTGCGCAGGGTGTGGGACTCGTCAACGATGACGAACCGGTACCGGCTGATCGTCGGCAGCACTGTGTGTGCCTCGGTGTATGAGACAACGCGACCCGGCACCTCGTAGGCGTCGAAGTAGTCCTCCCACATCTGCTTCAAGTTCTTCGGGCACACAACCAGCGGCAAGTACCCGTGCTCCTCGCGAAGCATCAAGGCGACAGCCACCGCAGTAATGGTCTTACCAAGCCCGACCACGTCGCCGAGCATCGTGCCACCGCGGGTCACGATCCGGCGAGCGAGCGTGCGCACCGCAGTTGCCTGGTAGTCCAGCAACTCCGACTGCACCTCGAGCGGCACCGAGTACTCGTCTTGACCTTCGCGCACGTCGCGCGACAAGTCGTAGCAGAGCTTCAGGAACACCTCGTAGGGCGGCTTGGGCTGCACCGATGCCCACGAATCATCGAGGAGCGTCAGCAAGTCAGCGGTGACGACCCGGCTGTGGGGGTCGTTCCAGCGAGCTTCGAACCAAGCGGACAAATCCTTGCCGCCGCCGAACGAGTCCGGCACGTCGACGTTCAATTCAAGATTGGAATTCAGTCCGGGCGCTGTCAGGTTGCTGCTGCCGACGAACCCCATGATCGGCGAGTTGAGATCTTGCCGATGGAAGATGAACGTCTTGCCATGGAGCGGACGTCGGGTGAATACCTTCACCTCGACCTTTCCGGACTCAAGGTGCCCGCGGAGCGCGGCGAGTGTCCGGCGGTCCGCGGCAG
This sequence comes from Microbacterium sp. UBA7513, assembly GCF_002478345.1. Classification (NCBI taxonomy): domain Bacteria; kingdom Bacillati; phylum Actinomycetota; class Actinomycetes; order Micrococcales; family Microbacteriaceae; genus Microbacterium; species Microbacterium sp. UBA7513. The sequence continues at coordinate 7,129 of NZ_DLNJ01000020.1, read as the reverse complement.
TCGGGGCACCGCGCATGAGCTGCACCCGGAGGTGCTCAAGGAGCTGCGCCTTGCGCTCCTTCGAGATCTGAGCGTCGGCATCAGGACGAGGTTGTCCGTCGACCGTCGCCTGGAGCTGATCGAGGGTCTCCTCTTCCGGGCCGGCGAACACCATGCCGATGAGGATGCGCGCGACGGGCGCACTCGTCGCGTCCTTCGCGGCGACGATCTCGTCGAACTCGCTCCACCCCCGGAGGTTGAAGTACCCCACCGCGACGTCCATGCGATCGAAATCCTGCAGTGTCGCCTGCAGGTGTTCACCGAGGCGAAGCTCGATGTTGTCAAAGATCCGGGTCACGGCGCTCCTTCGTCGCTTCCCGGACCTCCGAGAAGATGGTTCTCCCTCAGGGTAGCGAGGCGCACAGACAGCGCTTTGATCTGGCCAAGCGTGGCGCGGTGGGGTTTAGACGAGCGACCCCGCGGCATCCAGCACCTTCAGCGTTGCCAAGACCGCGTTGTCGCGGTACTGCGTAGAGCCCGCCACGTTGCGGACGATCTTCACGACCTCGGCCGCGCCAACGACAACAATGGGTCCAACCCCGACATCCTGCTGTGCGCACCACTCGCGCACGGCCGCTTCGTTGCCGCCACCCGCGAACTTTCCGACGTAGAGCCGCAGCTCCACCTGGCACACATCAAAGCCGAACCGCTCAGCTGCGGCCGCAACCACGGTCGAGCGAATCTGCTCATCGTTAAGGAGCGCATAGGCGGCGTTCCAGGTGCGATTCTCGCTCTCGCCGCGCACGTGCGCCGCCACAACACCACGCGATCCAAAGAAGGACTTCACCGTCGCGAGCACGAGCTTGTCGGCCCGCGCCGCGACAAGGTCGACCTCGAAGCCGTGTGTCTGCCACTCCTCGTAAGCGGCCTTTCGCGTCCGCCGCTTGACCGGGAACTTGAGCGCGCTGGAGACAACCAGCCCTTCCACCTCCAGCGCTAGGGCGACGAACTGTTCGAACGCTTCCACGTCCCCGAGCGTAGCCAGCGCTGCCTATGTCGCTCGGAAGGCTACGGCGCTTTGCGCACCGCGTCGTCCGGCGTCGTTTCCGTAGCGCCCTCAACACGAAACCGCTGGATCTCCGCGTGCACATCGGCCGCCGCTGCCTTGAGGTCCGCGATGGTCAGGCCGGGCGCCTTGACGTACTTGTAGACGAAGGATGGAGCGAAGTGGTTGAACTCCTTGCGCCCGCCGACCGCCTGCGGGAGCTGAGCAGGAAATGAGTAGAACTCGGGATGCTCGCGGCTGACGTCTTCGCGGCGCCGCCGAGAGTCCTGGCTCCTGCCCGAAATGGACTGGTCGTGGTAGACGGCTGCGCGGCGGAACTGGTCACCCTGGAGTTGCCATCCGAGATGCAGATGCATGCCGCGGGTGTAGACGTACTCGAAGGACTCGACCAGCGGTGTCGCGTTGCTCATACCGCCGGCAGCGGGTTGCTCCAAGTCAGGCAGAAGGTCATTGATAACGCGGGCAACCCGCTGGGCTCGTGCCTTGCGAAGCGCTGCGCGCATCTGCGAGCTGGAGATCGCCGAGAGAAGGCTGTCCGGTAGCCAGACGCGCTCCTCATCGGATTGCACGTCAACCGCCGACACCAGCTGGTGCAGGTGTGCGACAAGCGCCGCGTAGCGGCGCATCGTCTCGACCTCGTAGGACGTGTCGGAGGCGGGGAGCGCGTCCATGATCCGATCGGCAAACTCCGCGTAGCTCAGATACCGCCACTCCACCAGATCGAAGTTCGGCTCGCTGACGGACAGCAACACGAGGGCCGGCGAGTGCGGCCACTTGCTCGCGGCCGCCTCGTACTCCTCGAGCTGGTCTCTGTGGGGCAGCGAGAAGACCTTGTTCTCGATCACCAGCGGGGCACGATCGGACCAGTGGAACACGAGATCCATATGGCCGCGCTCGCGCTCCACGAAGCGGCGCGAGTCCTCGCCGGGAGCAGCCAGCGGCCGGAAGGTCGCGTCGGCCACTTCCGGCAGCTGGTCGAAGTACCAGCCGATCAGGTTGGAGTGGAAGAGTTCGCGCTGACCGTACATGAGGCGACCGAGCGGGTTCGCCTCGATGCGCGCCGCGATTGCCTTGAAGTCCTCGCTCATGATGCGAACTCCCCGGCGTGAGTCGCTTCGTCAACAGCGCGCAGGAGCGCTCGTCCAGCGTCCGTGATCTCCCATTCGATAATGATCTCCCCAGGCGGTGGGGTGTACTGCAGCGGCGCAATGAGCCCGTCGCGCGCCAAGCGACGAGCGGTCTGGACGCGCACGATCTCGTGTCCCGGCCACGGCAGGTCGAGGTGAGTCATCGCGAAGGGCCCGTCCAGCGTGACGGTCGGAACGGTCAGTCCGAACTCCTCGATCTTCCGAAGCGTCGAGAGCTGCGTAGGCGAGAGCGGGCGCATACTCCGACTGTATTCATCGACACGGACATGAGCCGCTCACGTCTGCGTCGGGTCGTGGTGTCTCCAGGCTGAGATACGTTCTCCCAGGGAGCTTCTCTCCCGGAATGGGGCGAACGGTGGGCGACGAGATCGAACTCATCAGCGACGGCGACGGGCTCGCCGTCATCGGCGACGCCACGGCCGTCGAGCTGTTCCTCTCCTCCGCTGGCGTTCCCTCGAAGGATCTGCAGCTGCACCAAAAGCTCGGCTCGGCGCTCAACGCGGGATCGGGCGTCGCGCAGGCTGGGTCGCAACTCGCGGCGAACTCTGGCCGGTGGGTGAAGCTGACCGAGGAGTCCGCCAAGGCGTTGAAGCTAGGCAACGCGATGAAGGGTTCATCGGAAGGCGTCAGTCGGGCGATCGCGACCACAAGCAAGGGCAAGGTCACGAAGATCTTCGAGTTCGCCAAGCCCGGCTCCGTTGGGTCGATGCTGACCCATCCCGCGATGCTGGCCGGCGCGGCCGGGATCATGGCGCAGATGGCCATGCAGCAGACCATGGAGGAGATCACCGATTACCTCAAGGTCATCGACGAGAAGGTCGATGACATCCTCCGCGCCCAGAAGGATGCGGCCATCGCTGAAATGATCGGTGTTGGGATGGTCATCGATGACGCCATGCTCAAGCGCGAGCACGTAGGCCGGGTCTCCGAAGTGACGTGGTCGAGCCTGCACGGCGCCGCGCAGAGCATCGCAACGACGCAGGCCTATGCACTCCGCCAGCTCGACGCCCTCGCCGAGAAGATGGAAAAGAAGTCGCGCGTCGGCGAACTCGACAAGCTCGCCGACACCGCGGAAGCCACCGTCGAGGAATGGCTCGCTGTGCTGGCGCGCTGCTTCCAGCTTCAGGAGGGCCTCGCTGTGCTCGAACTCGACAGAGTGCTGGATTCAAGCCCAGGGGACGTCGACCGCCACCGGGCGGCGATTCGAGCGGCTCGGCAGAAGCGGCGAGACCTCATCTCGACCAGCACTGCTCGACTCCTATCGCGAATGGACGCAGCCGCCGTGGGCGCCAACGAGCAGGTGCTCTTTCATCCGCTCAAGGCTGGCCGCGTCGTGCGCTCGGGCAACGAAGTGGCGGGCGACGTGATCGTCTTCCACGAGAAGATCGGCGTCGAGGGCGACCGCCATGCCATCGAGCCGAAGCCCTGGCGTGAGGCGATCAGCGACGCCCGGGACGACGCGGTCGAGATCACGGAGAAGGGCGCCAAAGCCGTCGGTGAGTTCGGTGTTCGGACGTTCGAGGGCGCCAAGACTGGCGCAGAGAAGGTAGTCGGGACTATCAGCGACAGGCTCCGAGGTCGAGGCGCAGCGAGCGACGACAAGACCAGTGACGGCGAATGAGCGCCCGCGCACGGCGGCTCAGCGACTGCGCTGTTCGCTGCTGCCTTGCTTGAGCACCGTGTCCACCACGAGCGCCGCGGACACGACGAGTGAGTGCAGCGGATCCTCGAGCGGGCGGTAGATCTCCAGCACGTAGTTGTCCGCCTTCGTGAAGTTCTCTTTGCCGAACCCGGCCCAGGCCTTCGTGATGCGGCCGATCTCGGCGCCCTGTGGATCTTGAATGCTGAAGTCCCAGGCGCGCCAGCTCTCCGCATTGATCGTCCCGAGCGTCTCGCCGCCCGCTTCCATACGGAACCGGATGTTGAAACGGCCTCCGAGGACTGAGGCCATGAGGCCGAAGTTCTCCTGTGCGATCTGGCCGACAGGCGTGCCGTCTTCACCCATCACGATCACTTTGGACTTGAGCATGGTCGCGGGTCGCGTGAGCGTCAGCACTGGTCGGCCGTCGGCGTCGACAATCTGAAGACGCTTGGTCGAGTTCTCGCGACCCACGACCATTCGCGACATGCTCGCGCCGTACTCGCGAACGCCACCGACCTTGTGCCCGTGCTGATTGAAGACGGCGTACTCGGCCTTCTTCTCCCAGAGCTTCGCCTTCTGGTTGACCACAAGCACCTGCTCTGTGAAGAGCGTTCCGCCGCCTACGCGACTCGGATCGCCGACGCCCAGTTTCTGTAGCTGCCGCTGCACCTTCTTGTTGGCGACCGGAGTCGGGGCGACGGTCTGCACGACCGCGACAGTCTGCTGCTGAGCGACGACTGGAGCCGGTGGCGCAACAACAGGTGCATCAACCATCTGGCGGCCCTGCGAGCCGACGTGTTCCGTCCACTGGGCGCCGTCCCAGTAGCGGTGCTCGTGACGGCCGAAGGGATCCGCGAACCATCCTGCGGGCGCCTGCTGACTCATGGTTGGAGGCTAACAGTCGCGTGGGACCTGGCCGCGCGACGACGCTCGTGTCACAGCACCGGCGTACACCCAAGCGTGATGCTCTTGCCGGTACTCACTAAGCCACCGCACAAGCACCGCGGCATCGGTCCATGCGACGGCGACGGCTTCGACGACTCTCGGCTCGACATGGGCAACCTGGAACTGGAGCCGCGCTGTCACTGGGATGGGTTCTCGGGCGTCGCGGCGCCGACCGGTGGCGCGCACCTCGTCGATCGAGAGCCCGAGCGGAGTGCCGCGCTGCGCGCGAGCCCGGTCTGCGCGCTCGATGTCCCGTCCGACGAGGTCGTAGCGCCGGTTCTGGCCCACCGGCCCTTAGTCCCAGGCAGCGACGAGCAGCCAGCGCTCTCCAACGCGCTCGACGTCGACGACGACGGTGCGGTGGTCCTGGTCTGACCTGGCGGTGAAACGCCAGGCGTCCCATAGATTGCCGCTTGATTGGAGAGTGGGCGTGTCGATCACACGCCAGCGTTCCTGGCGCCAGACGAGCCGGCGGGGTACACCAGCCTCACACCAGAGTTGGATGTCCTCACGTACCGGAACTCGCATTATCATCCCCATCGTCGTAGAGATGTTCGATGCTAGCTCCCGTGTCGGACACCGCGGAACTCTCGTCGGGAGCGGTCGCCGCCTCGCACGAAGGACACCACCAACCGAAGCTGCGTGCCTCCAGCGGCGACAGGCAGCCGGGGCAGTTCCTGGTGGCGAACTCGAGCGGGTCGCCGGGGAACTGGAGCAGCATGGGATCACGCTAGCGCCGAGGCGCAGGCGTCGACGGAGTTATCCACAGCCGTGGCAGCATTCGTCCGGACCGACCTCGCAGTGAGCTCGGTTCAGGCGAGTGGCGCCAAGGGTGCCGCACGCCTCACTCAACCAAAAAGAGACCGGGCGTACGGCGGCACGACTTGCGCGGTCCCCACAAGTGGGCGGGCCCGCGACAGTCGATCGAAGGTGCTGAGCGGCTCGTGTCATGAGGTCGCTCCTGCCCTAGTTATACGAAAGCCCAGTCGAATGGTCAATGGGCCGCAACGCTTCGTTCCGGACATGAAGAAGGCGGCAACCGCACCGGACCGAGTACTCGAAGTTCTCTAGGTCCGGGCGGTCGCCGCTGTGGTGATGCGTGTGCCTGAGTCCGTCAGGCGGCGGGTTCGGTGCGGTCCGCTCCCTCGGCGAGCTTCTCGCCAGGGCCGGGACCCGCGGGAACGACGCAAACGTCTTCGGCTTGAGTCCAGCGTTCCAGCGTGACCATCGCCCAGACGAGCGCTTCGAAGTAGTCCGAGTACGTCGCCTGGTTGCCGTACCACTTTTGATCGCCGTGGACTTTCACCTCGACGCGCCAGGGCCCGGTGCCCGTGAGTACGTCGACAACTCCGCCGGGGATGCTGGTGCTGTCACCATTCCGGTCCGGGAGCCCGACGATGAGCGCCGGCCCGACCAGCATCGCCTTCTGCCGCGCTTCGAGGACGAAGTACCACCAGAGGAAGGTGGCGCGGGGGTTGAAGGGCAACCCCAGCACCAGACCTTCCTCGTGGACGTAGAGCGTGATCCCGAGCTCCGGGATGTCGACCGGTTCGATCCAGCCGCCCACCGCGGCTTGGTAGTCCTCGAGCTTGTCGACGTACAGCTCCGTGATCGGTTCATCCTGGTCCGCCGGAATGCGCAGCGCCCTCACCACAGCGCATCACTTTCTCGGAACGGGTCATCGAAGCACGTCGCGGCCTTTACCGCGCGGCTGGTAAGCCGCAGCTCGAGCGCCGCGCGTAGCGTGTTGCTGAGCACGAGGCACCAGGTGGCGGCGTCGAAGATGCTGTCGAAGCGCGCGTAGGTGTCGCGCCACGCGTCCTCTCCATGACGTCGTCCCTCGATGATGAACCTCCGTGCTTCGAAGATGTCCTGCACCAGGACCTCGGGCACATCGCCGGTAGCATCGAGCTCGCCGTTGCCGGTGAGGATGACGTCGCCGAGGATGATCGGGCCCTGCATCGGGTCAGCGGTATACAGCCACCACAGCGCCATCGCGCGGCAGTTGATCGGGGCGCGGTCGCGCCTCGCTGCCTCGTTGACATAGACCGTGACGCCCAGGGCGGGCATCTCGACCAGGCCCAGCCAGCCGTCCACGACGTCCTGAAACTCGCCGGCCGTGGCCAGGTGTCTCAGCCGCGGGGAACGGGCTGGGTCATGCGGGATGACGATGCTTCGCACCATTCGTCCCACCTCCTTACTGTTGTCGCGACCGAGAACTCGGTAGTTCTCTGACAAGTCGCGGGGCAGCAACGAGGCAGACGGATGGTGTCTCTTGGGCAACTGCCCGGAGGGAGTGCTGCGAACGCACTCGACCTCCGCGACAGCGGCCGCGTCCGTTTGAGTGGT